>CAZTAW010000069.1:0-14368 GCA_964611705.1 uncultured Bacteroidales bacterium | reverse complement strand
AATATTCCCCCCTGTTTCGTGATGTCCGATCAAAAAAACACCTTTTTCTTTTGCGTAAGCAGTAATTTCCTCAATATCAAAATCATCATAAGGTGTAAGGAAGTCAAAAACTGCTTCACCTAACCAGGATTCCCAGCCGATATTCCAGCCTTCAATCAATAAACCGGGAATATTGTTTGCTGCACAGAAATCAATATAGCGTTTGGCTTCGCGGGTAGTTGCGCCATGTCGTTCACCGGCATGCCATGTTTTTAAACCGATGTGCATTCCCCACCAGATACCTGCATATTTCATCGGAAATATCCATGATACATCATCCAGCTTGCAAGGTTCATTGAGATTGAGGATCAGATAAGATTCGATCAAACCTCCGGGGGATTCGGCTATCTGAATAGTTCTCCAGGGGGTTTCGAAAGGAGTATGCAGGCGTGCCTTATCTCCGTTAGCCCAAGGTGCCAGTTCAGTTTTGAATATATGTTTTCCGGTATCGGTTCTTAATGTCATTTCAGGGTAATCAACAAGTGCTGCTTCATGCAAACTGATATAAGTATGGTTTCTGGTTTGAAAGGTTACAGGAGTGTTAACATGTCTTGTTTCGCTGATGTTGGTTTCCTTGTACAGTTTTTCATAGCTATCAAAATCGGCAGGAATCCACCATGCTTTGTGATCTTCACCGAAATTAAACTCCGTTAGTTCATTCATGACAATAAATTTGTCAAGATTATCCTGTCCCGGGAAAACGTACCTGAAACCCACTCCATCATTAAATACCCTGAAAACGACCTGCATCCTTATGCCTTGTTTTTCGAGATCAATGGTCATTTCATTATAATGATTTCTGATCTCCGATGTTTCGCCCCAAAGCGGTTGCCAGGTTTCATTAAAAGATGATTTTTCAATGTTTTTGATTGTAAAACCGGAGTCAAGATCAATGGTATTTTTTAACATAAATCCCATTGATGAGGGCCTGATCAGTATTGAATTCCGATAGCTTACCCTGTAAAAGGGTTTCCCATCCCGTAATTCAAAACCGACCTTTGTTTTACCATCCGGTGAACTGATCTCATTTTGTTTCATGCTTGTACAACTTTGATTTGAGTAAATAAAAGATAATATTACTGCCAACAAAGCCATTTTCTTTAAACCTAACATTGATTTCATAATACATATGATTAAAGAAATAAAGATAGAAAAAGTAAACTGTTAAGGGTTGGATTTTATTAAAATTCAGGCTTTCTTTGTGTATACGGAAAAACAAGATGAAAACAAACAAGGAAATCCCGTTTTACTTATTATTCATCGCTGCATTCTTTTTTATGGCAGGGACGCAACTTTTTTTGGATGGGATGTTCGTTGACGGTGTGGTGTATGCTGCTGTTTCTAAAAATCTTGCCAGCGGAACGGGTACATTCTGGACACCGTTTTACACGGCAACCCTTTATTCGGATTTCTATGAACATCCTCCACTTGTGTTTGGTTTACAAAGTATCTTCTTTTCGGTTTTCGGGAATGGATTATATGTTGAGCGCATTTATTCGCTTATAACATTTTTCCTGACAACTTTCCTCATTCTCAAATTATGGCAGGAGCTGAATGGTTCCTATCAACTTGGGTGGCTGCCCCTGATTTTTTGGATATCTATCCCGCTGCTTGGCTGGGCCGTCAGTAATAATATGCTTGAGAATACCCTGATGGTTTTTGTTTGCTTGTCTGCATTGTTTTATTTAAAAAGTCTCAGGAGTAAAAAGTTTCTTTTTCTGGCGCTGGCAGCTTTATCAATCCTGGCGGGATTTCTGAGCAAAGGCTTTGTGAGCTTGTTTACTCTCTCAATTCCTTTATTTGTATGGATCGCGGCAAAAAAGATATCATTCAGTCAATTTGTTGGTGATACACTTATCATGCTGTTCATTTTATTTGTAACGAGTTTGCTGATGTTTCTGGTTTTTCCCGAATCATACAACAGTCTTATCAAATACATTAACAAGCAGGTTGTTGGAAGCCTGGAAAATGGAAAAACAGTTGAAAGCAGGTTTTATATACTTTTCCGGTTATTCACCGAGTTGATCCCCATGCTCACTCTTGTTATTATACTATTAATCATACGATGGTTTAAAACAAGGAGAGCGCTGATCCCCGGCATCCCTTCGGGAGAATCTTTACTGCTGATCTTAATTGGCTTGTCAGGAGTTGTACCTATCATCATCAGCATGAAGCAAAGCGGATATTATATGCTGGCCGCCTTTCCTTTCTTTGCCCTGGGTTTTGCGTTTCTGATCCGTTATGAGGTCCGACAGATCATTCAAAAGGTCAATTACCGCTCGGCAGGTTATAAAATTTTTTACGGAATTACTTTAGCCCTTTTTATTTCAGCTTTGGTTTTTTCTCTCACACATATGCAAAAAACAGGCAGGGATCAGGAAAAGCTGCATGATATCAGACTGATTATCGGAGAAGTACCTGAAAAAACAACCATTGCCCTTTCTTATGATCTTTTTGAAGACTGGAGCCTGCATGCCTATTTTATGCGTTTGGCTGATATCAGTCTTGATCCTGATAATATAAAACCTTACAAGTATTATATTACAAAATCAGATGAATGTCCTGATAATTTCACGCCTACTGACATCAATACAAAACATTATAAGCTTTGTAAAAAAGAATAAGGCTTTTCAGCTTTTTGCCGGTTTTTAATAATTCCTTAGGAAAATACACATCCGTGAAGGAATTTATGATGGTAATCCTGGAAAATTTTTTCTTGATGTGCAATTGCCTTTTATTATACCGGATGATCTTCATGAAACTTCTTCAGGCGGTGTTCAAGATCCGGGAATTGCTCACGCTGCACAAGCGAAGTACAGGCCCGAATTCCTTCGGTTCTTTCGCTTCCTGTAATATGCAGGGTAATTGCACTAATACCGTAATAGATCAGCTCTTTGATCAGTCCGGGACCGTCAAAGCCCGGATAGGATAGTGTGAAATAAAAACCATCCGCAATAGGATCATCTTCATCCATATCATAAACGATTTTAAAGCCATTATCAAGAAATATCTTCTTCATGATCTTGGCTTTTTTGCCATATTCAATTACATCTTTCCTGAAGTCGTATTCACCATTGTTAACGGTTTTCAATATGGCAGCCAGGGCATATTGCGGGGTATGCGCCGTTCCGGAACTTAATGAATAAATGGTTCCGAAGATCATGGCTTTGCCGAATGTGTCAAAAATATAGTTCTTTAACAGGTTTTCCGATTTGAGGTTATAAACCTTATCGGAGATCACCATCATACCAATTCTTTGTCCGGCATAACTAAAAGCCTTGGAGCTTGAGATCAGCAGCAAATAGTTATCCGTATATTTTGTAACCGAAGGCTGATAAGGTGGTTCGCCAGGTATGGTGTAGTGTTTCCTGAAATCCATACCGAAATAGGCAAGGTCTTCTATAACGATCACCCCATATTTATTAGCCATTTCGCCGATGATCTTCAATTCTTTATCGGTTAAGCAGATCCAGGAAGGGTTGTTGGGATTGGAATACAGCAGGCATGAAATATTCCCTTTGCTCAAAATGGATTCCAGCTTATCGCGCAGCTTATCTCCCCTGTAATTGTATACATCAAAACTTTCGAAAGGAATTCCTAAAACATGATGCTGTTGTTTATGAACCGGAAAGCCGGGGTCAATAAACAGGGTAGTATTTTTTTTAGGATCAATCCGGTTGATGGTCATGAATGATGCAAAGCTTCCCTGCATAGAGCCAACGGTTGGAATACATCCTTCCGGGTTTACATCAATGTTCAGGAAAAGTTTGGCAAATCTTGAAATCTCTTTCTTTAGTTCTTTGGTTCCGTATATATCCGGATAAATGGCCGGGATACCCGCTTTCAGGGCTTTGATCTCTGCCTCTATGCCGATCTGGTTGGGTTTAAGTCCGGGTATTCCCATTTCCATGCGGATGAATTTGTCACCTGTAACCGACTGTATATCATCAACAAGCTTTTTGATTTGCCTGATGGTAGCTTTTGAAAAATCAACCAGGTTATTCTCTTTTATTTTCTCTGAAACTACTTTAAAATCAATTGGTGTATCTTTCTTATTTCCCATAACTAATAAATTTGGTTCTCAAATGTAGAAAAAAGCGATGTAAATATTACGTGGAATCGTTTTAAATTAGTGAATCTGTAATTTAAAACTTATAGCTGAATGATAATAAGTTATCGGGCTGTAAATGTAATAATCTGAATATTCGGCTAAAAATCAAGAAAGTTTGAAAGACTCTATTCGTCTTCCTCATCTTCAAAAGGTTCTTCAGGAAGGTTTTGCAAATTCTTAATGTAACGTTTTTCATCAAATGGCTTTTTGAATTTCATGATGTTGAACAGTTCAACTGCAATACACTGACCGATCAATTGTTTGGTCACAAAATCCGCATATCCCATTTTCTTGAGCCTTTTAAAAGTTTCATTCACTTCCGGAGGATCATTGGCTTTCATCTGGTTGTTGATGATCTCGAATATCTTATCCCGCATTTCATAATTTACTTCCATGACTTTATCCTGCTATTTTAATGAATCTATCAAATCTTTCTTCCAGATATTCTTTATTTGGTTGTGAATTTTGGTTAGAAGGCAAATAAAGATTTTTACCGTGAAGTTCCTGTATGCCGTATTTCAACATTGGACCATCAATTTCCTGCACTACATCATTTCTTACCTTGATAATGTAATCGGGAGTGACTTCGATGATATTTTGGTCAAAAGCGGCATGATGGATTTTACAAAGTGCAAGGCCGTTTGTTACTATCGCCTTTCCGCCTTCTTTATCGGAAATAATATGAGCAGCATCAAGCAGTTCACTATGCCGAAGTTTGCACATAGCACAATGTTCTTTGTATGCCCTTAATACCTTTTCTCTGAAAGGAGCCTGATGAAGAAGTTGCAACATAAGTCCGGTAGCGTATTTTCTTTGTATTTCATCCGGTTCTTCTGCAATGCTAGAAGTTGTATTCTCAGCATATTGGTTTCCGGCCTCCACCAGGAAAGTCAAATTGGCACGATCATCATCAACAATAAACACAGGCCACTGGCACAAGTACTTTCCACTGGCAACATCGTGCATATATACCAATGGGATATTATACTTCATACACTTTCTCAAGCCAACATTTACCCATTCGTCAGGGTTGGTTCCTTTATATTTATAACGGATATTGTAATCTGAAATGATCTTATCCTGATAGTGACTGTCAATCCTGGATTTAATCGTAATGGGATATTCCATTTGCCTGGGTTTCCAAATCCCTTGCTGCCCGGAGAGTATGATTCTCTGACCCTCATAGGCAAAATCGTGGGACAAGACCCTGGAAGGAATAACAAAATCAGGAAATCTAAAAATTAGAGAATCCAGCCATTTGAACACCGCCATTCTTATTTTTTGGCTTTCCTGGTTTTCCATCTAGCCTAATATATAAGGAAATTTGAAGTAAAGCTATGAAAATTTCTTTTGATAAAGAAAACCTTAGTGCGCTCATAAATTTTATTCTTAGAAATAAAAACCGGAAAATATTTAATGTGAGATAAGAAATTGGCTTAATAAACATCATTTTCGAACCACTAAACAAACTGATTATTAATCTGTACGGTTTTTAATCAGAAACTCTATTGCTTTATAAATATTAGTATAAGAACCACCCCGCCTAGCTATCAGTTTAGCACGATTAATTGCTCTATTCTGCCTTTCAATGAGAGGTTTGACCCAAGATTCAGATTGAAGAAAAGCTTCTGTCTTGTCATATCTACTTATATACTTCCGTAGTTCATCTCTCAATTCTTTATAATTGTTAAATGACCTGTGTGTAGTTATATGATGCAACAAAAACCAGAACTCTATTGAAGGTACACTATCACATATATGTAAGTTTTTATCTTCTTTATATTTTATCTTGAAATCAGATAATAATTGTTTTTCCTTTATGTTTCTTTTTGATACGTCCGCATCAAATACACAGATAACTATAATGTCTTGTTCAAGAAGATCTTCAGTTTTATTAATCAAATAATATAATGCGTTTTTTGAAGAAAATAAACGAGGTTTAATTTTAATTTCAAATCCTTGCAAATTTTTAATATGCTGAAAATAATATTTTTCGGTTAATCCCTCGCCAACGACATATACGGGGTTTCTAAGTTGCATGTACTAATCAATATTTGGTATAGCTCCAAATTTACCAAATTTATATGCTTTCTGCAAGGAAGATAATCGATTTAATCCTTGAAAACTACTGAGTGGATATAATTTGGTAGAAGCATCCTTACCTTTCTCAGTAAACCAAAAATTGTCTTTTCTCAATAAATCATGCTCATCAAATAGATTATCATAATGCGTGGCTACAAGTAACTGTGAGCTTTCTGATTCACGTAAAAATTGTTCAATAAAATATTCTATCAATTGAGGATGTAATTTAGATTCAATTTCGTCAATAGCAAGAAAGGCATTTTGTTTAAGTGTTTTATAAATAGCTACTGCTAATCCAAAAATTCTTTTTGTTCCTTCAGACTGCAAATCCATTGGTAAAGGGAATTTGCCAACTTTCCCTCTGTTAATAACATTATGTTCGAAATCTGTTTTTTTTGTTTTGATGCTACGTTCTTTTTCTAACCTTTCAAGCTCATCTGCGGGCAGACCAATGGATTTGAACTTTGAAATCATTTCTTGTGTTACCTTGTTTTCAATTTCTTTTGTAACGATATCAGAAACATTAAAATCAGCACGCTTTAAGTAATTAAGAATTTTTTCCTTGCAATCAGATTCCTTTAATAACATATCCTCTGCGAAGTACCTAAGGCTAATCTGCGGATCTATAGGTTGAAGCATATGCATTTGAATCCACTCATGAACATCATTTAGGTTTTTAATATTAGTGTTCACCTGATTATATGCGGCGAATACTGACATATTAGGTAAACATTTCAAGTTTACTTCATTTTCAACAATTGATGCGACCTTTAATTTGGGTCCAAATTTTATGCGTGATACACCTTTCTCGGTTATCCGGTTAAAAATATTTGCTGGTTGTAAACCAGGATAGTAGTCTAGCGATTCATGTACTACTTCTTTTCTGTTTATTTTGAGTTGATATTTGTACTTTACAGTATTCACATAAAATTGTAAGTTAAAAATTGTTGGTTTTTCCCTGCTTTCTGGATCCAACAAAAAAGGTACTATTCCTGTTTCTTCTTTTTTACTTTCTTGTACTTCAAACCAGAAATTATGAAGGAAGCTAAAGATATCAATGAGATTAGATTTTCCTGAAGCATTGTATCCATAAACTACCAAGAACTTTAATAATCTAATACCAGGAGCTGCCTCAACCACATGGTAGTTTTCAAGGTGTCTATCTTTTGTTGCTTCAAAACTGAGTGTTATTTCACCCCTAAATGAAAGGAAGTTTTGAACCTGAACTGAATGGATCATCGGATTGTTTTTTTAAAAAGTTCTCAACAAAACTACAAACTTAAACGACAATAATCAAGTTTTGTTTTAAAAGCATGCGAAAATTATGTAAAACACAAACATAGGGGAGGTAATAATTGTTTTCTATCACATGAATCTCCCATATATATTATTGAAATTCTTTTTCCTGTCAAAACATCAGGCATGTATTTGTTCATATTTTCTTTTTTTAGTCTTAATCACCATTTAAAAGCTATTTTTCACTAATCAAAGAAATAAAACACCCCAACCAGCACCCTTAAATTGCCGGTTTCCTCAGCCTTTTTGATGATGCCTTTTAAATCCGGGTTTCCGTAAGCTGCGGCAGTGTATTCAAATTCAGTGGCAAACATCATTTTGCCAAGGTGAAGCTCTACTCGTGGAGAAATGCGGTAGAGATAATCAATATCGTATCCAAGTCCATAAAAAGTACCTTGTGAAGCCGACGTGAATCCCAGGTTTTTGGCATAGCCTGTAAATAAGCCAAATCTAAGTTTCTGCCCCTTGGTGATCATATCCAGCCAAACCGAAAGCTGGCTGGAATTGATATATTTAGCTTTATAATTATTTTTTTCGAAACACTCCTCCTTGTAACCGCCAAGCATGATAAACTCACTCAGGTTCTCTCCCCAAATACTTTGCATTTTGATGCTCAGCTTCTCAGGTTCAAACCTGGCGAACAATGTGCCGGCCAATGAAGTAAGTTTTTCGGGTGTTTTATACAAAGTATCGTTGATCTTAATATCCAGCCTGGGTTGAATGACTTTGAAATCAATTCCACCTCCAATGATATGTTTGCCAACATGATACTGGAGCTGTATATCCAGATTCGGAACGCCGGCATTTCTTTGGTATTGGGGGCTTCTTCCGTTCGGGCCGCTGCTGGCATAATCCCTTTGCATGCCCGCAAAAAAGATCACATCCAGGTTGTTGATTTTTTGCTTTACCCTGATCTGGTTATGTCTTGCAAAGGCATGGAAAGGTGCACCGGTATTCAGTCCGATTGTAAATGGACGAATTGTAGGTGCATATAAAGGGTGCCAGTATGAACCTATCAACACAGATGTTTTTTCCCATTCAAGTTTTGCCCAGGCTTCCCGTAGCCTGAAGCCATTGTTATCTATATTGGAGCTTCCGGTGAAATCCCCTTCAATGGCAGCACTTGTCCGGGCGCCCCATACATCAGGCCCGCTGATATCAATACGCAGGCGGGAAGTCATGGCCAGTTGGTTGAAGCTGCCATTTTTGTTTATATCATTTCCATCCGCATCATAAAAGGGCTTTTTGGGAAAAAGGCTGACCATGGCTTCCCTTGCTTCCACTATTTGCCGGCTGTCGAAAAACAATTGTGCATTGGCAAAACCGGAAAATTTTAGTCCCCATTTGCTTTTTGTTGTGTCCTCATTTTGTGCTTTCAGATGAAATGAAGAAAAAATCAATAAAATTAAAAGCAGTCTTTTAAACATACGGTCAACTTTTATTTTTAAGAAATAAGTTTGATGTATAGCTGAATACCGGATTTACAAGAAGCGATACGATCATCCCGATCGTACCTGATTGCGGGGAAGGCATCCCTGTATAATAAAAATACATAGAAACCCCAAGCCCCAGTATTGCAGAGGAAATAGCACCAAATTTATTGACTTTCTTATTTAACAATCCCCATACAAATGGGCCTAAAAAAGTTGCCCCAATGGCGCCCCATGATATTCCAAGAATAGAAACGATGGAATCCGGCTTCAATAATGCAATGATTACCGAGATAAGTATAAAGAAAGCGCTTGAAAATCGCATCAAACTGGTTAGGTTTTTATCACTGACTTTTGAATTGATAAAACCTGCATAAAAATCTTTTGCTAAAGAACTGCTTGAAATTAACACAAGCGCGGCCAAAGTTGACATTGAAGCTGACATGATTAGTAATAATATAATTATGGATAAGGATTCGGGGATCACCTGGGTTAAAAGTACCGGCATCAATGCATCCGGGTTGGGCTGTCCGGCAGCGTTGAATATTACAGGGACTGTTTTAGGGCTTATAAAAAATCGTGTTGTTGAACCAAGGAAATAAGCAATAACCCCAATCAGTAGCGCAAAAAAGGTTGAGGCGATCATGCCTGTTTTAATAGCTTTTTTATCCTTGATGGCATAAAATTTCTGAACCAGTTGCGGCATGGCAAAAGGGGCAATACTTGTCAGAAAGATCAGTGATATCAGAGGCCACCATCCTGGATGACCGATCATTTTGGTAAGTTTTGGCTGTATCTCATGGAGCTTTAAAGTTAAATTGCTTAAGCCTTTTCCGGCATCTATGGTATAAGCTAGCAGTATAATTACTCCTATTGTCATGATCATGCCAAAAATAGTATCAATCATTGTCATGGATTTATAACCGCCCAGTACAAGATAAATGGTTGTAAAAACGCCCATAAATACCACGGCATGCCAGTACTCCACAAAGCTGAACGAAAATGTAAATAAATATGACAGCCCGATAAAAACAGCAGCAGAGTAGGGGATCATGAAAACAAAAATGGCAATGGCTGCAAATAATTTCAGAAAGGGACTGTTGTATCTTTTCTCGAGAAATTCACTTAGGGTGTGAACACCCAATGAAGTAGACATTTTTTTGATCTTCCAGCCCATCAATCCCCAAACTCCCAGAACGCCAATCAGGGCATTGGCAACACCGATCCACATACCCGAATAGCCAAACCCCCAGCCGATCTTCCCGGCAAATCCGATAAAAACAACAGCCGAAAAATAGGCCGTACCATAAGAGAATGCCGTCATCCAGGGACCGACGTTTCCACCTCCGAGAAAAAAGTCGGAAAACGATTTTGTTTTACGCATGCCAATAATACCCACCGTTATGATCATAGCCGCGTACAGGGCAATTACTATTATTTTAACGATCATTTCTTAACTAATGTTTGTTTATCCAGTTGTCAATATCCAATATCCAATGTCCAATGTTCAATGACCAGTTCCTAATGCCTAAAGCATCCGGTTTCTTTCTCAATCCTGATTCTTGCATCAACTGCAATGAGATTTTTCGTTGTTCCAAGCAAAGGATTCAAATCCATTTCAAAGATTTCAGGTGCAATTGTTACCAAAGCTCCGATCCTTGCAAGATATTCTGCAAACAGTTCTTCATGCACAGGTTCCTGTTTTCTTGCCCCTTTAATAATACCATATCCTTTCAGGTTCCGGATCATCTGTAAAGCTTCTTCTTCAGACACCGGTGCCAGTCCGGAATTAACATCTTTTAGTACCTCGATAAAAATACCACCCAGGCCACATAAAACAAGATGTCCGAATTTCTCCTCTCTTATTGCACCTATAAACACTTCTGTCCCGAAAACCATGTTATACATCAGCACTGCATGGGTATCTTTGATCTTCATCAGCCGGTCAAATTCACTGCTTACGGTTTCTTCATCCTTAACATTCAGAACCACACCTCCAACATCGGATTTGTGAATAGGGCCTACGACCTTCATCACCAACGGATATCCAGCTTTACGAGCAAATCTCAGGGCCTCTTCCTTTGTATCAACAACAATTTCATTGGTTCTTTCAATGCCGGTTGCATCCAAAATTTCCTGAACCTTTTCGGGTGGCAGGTAACCATCTTCAGCCTGATCAATAATGTTTCTGATCTTTGTCTTATCAATCTCAGGAAACTCAACATTTTCAGGAACAGCCCCCGGGGTTTTATAAACTTTAGATAAAGCATTCCCAAACACAACTTCATCGGAAAAGAAAACCCTTCCCTTATCCGTAAAGGCTTCGATTTCTTTACTAGCTGTTGTAACAGACGGAAGCACCGGATAAATTGGTTTTTTTGTGCTTTTCATTTTTTGATCCAACACTTCGTATACATCATATATTTCAGTCAGTCCGGGAGTGCCAAAGATAACAACCATCGCATCAATATGATCGAATTTATCATTCACATAATCAATAATATTTCCCAATTGTTCGGCAGTTCCGGTAGCAAGAAAATCTATCGGATTCGATACGGATGATCCTGGGAATAATTTTTCAAGTAATTTATCTGCTTCTTTTCCTTCAATAGGCGGAACTTTCAATCCACCTTTTTCCAGTGCATCGGTCAGCATAACGGCAGGCCCGCCGGCATGGCTGATCACTGCAATATTTCTCCCCTTAAGTTCTTTATGCATGAAAACAGAGCCAGCCGTTATCAATTCCTCTCTTCCGTAACATCTCACAATTCCTGCCTTTCTGAACAAAGCATCTACGGCAACATCTGATGAGGCCAAAGCTCCGGTATGTGAGGAAGCAGCGCGGCTACCGGCCTCAGAAGCGCCGGCTTTAATTGCTGCAATCTTACACCCTTTCCTTATTAGGGAAGAAGCATGTTTAAGCAGCTTTAGTGGGTCGTTCAGGTTCTCAATATATAGAAGCTTAATATCTGCGCTTGTGGAGGAATCATAAGTTTCGTCCATGTATTTAACGATCTCTTCAATACCAATCTGGGCGCTGTTTCCAACACTGAAAACACTTGAAAAACTAAATCCCATCGGAATACCTGATTCCATGATAAAACATGCCGTGGCACCGGAACCTGATACAAGGCTGCATCCTTTCAATTCAAGCCTGGGAATCGGAAGTGTAAATACACCATGATAATTTGGTGTTAATACACCTGTACAGTTGGGGCCAATCAGCGCGCAATTAAAGTTATTGCATTGTTCAACGATCTTATCCTCAAGGGCTTTACCTTCTTTGCTTTCTTCACTGTACCCGGCAGAAAGAATAATGATGGCACGGGTTTGCTTTTCCTTCGTCAAAAGCTTTATTACATCCAAAGTATATTTTGCTGCAATTGCTATGATCGCCAGATCGCAAAGGGGAAGGTCTTTGGGATTTTTATAACTTTTCACCCCCTGAATGATATCTTCTTTGGGATTGCTTACAAAAAGCTTTCCTTTATAATCTCCGTCAATCAAATTTTTCAGTACTTTTCCGCCCGGCTTGTGAATGTCATTAGATCCGCCGACAACCACAATACTTTCAGGGTCAATCAACTGTTTTGTAATCATGAATAAATCAGGTTTTGATTAGTTTGCGGCAAAGGTAGAAAATTCCTGAATATCTGGAGTTGATATGGTTTGCATATAAAAACAAGAATATAACAATGGTTTTATATTCAGAAGTTTCCTTAATAAAATAAAACGGTTTTTTTACTTTGCTTAATGTATTGGATCACAAGGTGTAACTTGGCAAATTATTCTTTTAAAAAATAATTTCAAAACTATCGAGACAAGTTTCGCTTTCGTTGCTACTTTATTTGTTTGTTATTCTATTCGAACATCACCGAAACACAAACAACACCTGTGCCGGCATTCACGCCTATAACAGGGGAGGTCTCCGAAACAAACATAGGATTTTGTCCGGTCATCTCTTTCATTTTTCCGGAATACCAGTCAGCGGAGGATTGATTATTGGCATGGGTAATCGCATAGCCCCAAAGTTTTTTATCCGTAAGATGACCCGAAACCATTTTCAAAATCTTTTTCATACTGCCTTTTTCGCTGAATGATTTATCATAAAGAACGGATTTCCCTTCCTTATCAACCGATACAATGGGTTTTAAATTGAGTAAATTCGCAATGGCTCCTTTCATGGGACTTACACGTCCACCCTTTACCATATATTTTAGTGTTTTAACACTCACAAATTCCTCGGTTTTATCGGTCCATTTATTGGCTTTTCTTACCAGTTCCTGGTGGGATATCCCTTTTTCAATTTCCCTGGCAATACGTAATACCAACAGGCCGAATGCACCGGTAACACGTTTTGAGTTGATCACGTCAATTTCCGTATCTGTTTGTTCCGACACTACTTTGGCTGCTTTTGTACTATTGGAATAGGTGCCGCTTAACTTGTCGCTGATATGCACACCAATAACGGAATCGTAAAGCGTACTCAGGTAATTGTATTTATTGTAAAATTCCTTGTAGGTGGGTTGTGCCGAACTGGGGTAAATATCAGAATTTTCAAGCAGCTCATAGAATTTTGAGGAGGTAAGGGTAACCTGGTCCAGAAAATAGTTGTCGCCAAAATGTATAGTCAGGGGAACAACATGTATCTGGTATTTTTCGATGATTTCCTTCGGAAGGTCGGAGGTACTGTCTGTTATCAGTGCGACGTTACTTTTCCGTTTGTTGGCAATCTGATTTTGAAGAACCATATCATCAACTTTCTGATAGATTATGGTTCCGCATTTATATAATTCGGTAAAAACATCCGTTGGATAATCGGTATGCAAATGTAACCTGATCTTTTGCGGTGAGCCGGCTACTACAATCGAGTCACCGTATTCTTCAAGTTTCTTCAGTAAATAGCAACGGTCGAGATTTTCACCCGACAGCAAAGCTTCGGTACAATACCTGAAAGTGATCTCTTCATGCGGGATGGCTTCTATCTTTTCTTCAAAGTTCTCGATCTTTTCATTTTTTTTGATCAGGTTTTTGATCTCTCCATGTTTGAAAAAATCAATAATTCCTTCAAGAAAAACTACAAATCCTTTTGCACCTGCATCTACAACTTTGTTTTTTGCCAGTACTTCCAGCTTTTGTGTTGTTTCTGTAAGAGACTGCGTCGCTTTTTTATAAGAATCCGTAAAAAGTCTTTTAAAGTCAGCAATCTTATCTTTTAGTGCATGGAGTGATTCTGCCCATTCCCTGATAACAGTGATCATGGTACCTTCAACCGGATTTGAAATTGATTCGTAGGCATATCGAACAGCGCTGTTGATAGTTTGTGAAAAGTTTTTCACATCCACCGAGCCCTGATCCTTTAATTCATTGCTAAATCCGTAAAGGAACTGTGCGAAAATAATTCCTGAAT
>CAZTAW010000068.1:10458-14495 GCA_964611705.1 uncultured Bacteroidales bacterium | reverse complement strand
TTTCAAAATTGCTTCGCTTCTTTTAACTGCTTCTTCAGCGGTACGGCGTTTTTGTTCCTGATCAATAACTTTCTTCTCAAGCAATACCTCACTGGAGAGATCACTTATTTGTTCAAAAAGCTTTTTGTTTTCAACGGGTTTTAAAAGAAAGCTGCTTACCCCATTCTCGATTGCCTGCATGAAATACTGGGTTTGACCATAAGCCGACATGATAATGATACGGGCATTGCGTTCCAGGCGTTTTATGCGCTTGGTCATTTCCAGGCCATTCATAATGGGCATCTTGATGTCGGTGAGAACAAGATCGGGCTTGTGTCTTTCGTACAACCGAAGACCTTCTTCGCCGTTTTCTGCAACATAAAGTGTTTTGATCCTGGCTCGCAGGATTTTTTCGTATACGTTGCGGAGAATTTTTTCATCCTCAACATAAAGTAGAGATATATTAAATTTTTCCATTTCAGTCAGCTTAAAAACAGGTCTCAGGAACAAAAATAACAAATAAATATCCCTGAACCTAATATATGATTTTGTCTAATGTTTTTCAAATTGCTTTTCCCCGGCTTTTATTTCTGTGTCAAGACTGTTTTCTTCAGGTGGTATCGGGCATGAATACTTTGGGTTGTAAGCACAATACGGATTATAGCATAAGTTGAAGTCAATCCACGTACTATCGGATTCCGGTATTTTAAAATCAAGAAAACGCCCTCCCCCGTAAGTTTCTTTCCCACTTGTTAAATCCCTGAACGGGATAAATAAATAATCATGGTATTCTTCATTTTTGCTTAATTCAATATTTTGATAAGCAGTAAGTTGCAAGGTGTCTTTATGTATTTCAAAAGTAAGTATGCCGTATTTTCTATATTCCGGCAAGCGATCGGTCGTGGTTTTCATTTTAAAAATAATGCCCGATGTGTCAATCTCAAACATACATCTTGCTTTGTAACGGCGGTCAGGCGGATAGTATTTTAAACCGGTGAATTTCTTTCTTTGTTGTTCGGTAAGCGGCGAATGCGGACTATCAATAAATTCCTGGTCCTTCCGGTACCTGATATTACTGATATAATCAATAAACTTACCCTGATGCAAAAGCTTTTTAACTTCTTTCTTATCAGGATGGAAAAACAATTTAACATAGAGATATCCGATTGCCTCATTGGTTACTGTCCTGAATCCGCGGCTTGTATTCCACCATTTATCCTTGTTATATTCCTGGTTATCAGATGCAATAATACCAATTTTGATCTCCGGCGCAAGCGCTCTTTTAAAAAGCAATCTGCTCCTTCTGGCATGACTTCCCAGTGTAAATACATTGATCTTCTTAACATCCGGAAAGTTTTCCTCCAAATATTCTTCAAGGGCAATAGCCGTGGTATAGGTTCTGTCCGTTTGAATAGATTGCGGAATCGTAACCATTGCGATATCTGTTGTATCAAAACCAAGCATGGCAAGAGTTTTACCGGCAATTTCCGCGGATGTATTGAATTGTGTTACATAGTATCCTTTATGGGTAGGAATTCCGGTAATGATAAGATTCTTGTAATCTTTTTCATAATATTCTTTCATCAATTCTTTCACCGCGTAATCAGGCAGCCATCCTTCAAGAACCAGGGTTTTACAGTCAATCGGCTTGCTTACTGAAAGAAAGGCATTAAGGTTTCGCAAAATAATAATGAAGCAAAATATCAGAACAAAAAGAATAATGATCTTTGAAAGCCATGTCAGGTGGTATTTTTCTTTCTTGCTGATAAAACGGATTTTCATTTATGCGGATTTTTGAGCCAAATATGTCATAAAATCAAATTTCATTTGCTTTTCGCAAATATACAATTCTTATTCAACTACCTTTTAATATTTTTATAATATTCTATTGGTTCATTTGCATGATTGAATAATTTTCTCTCCATTCAAAAAGGTACAATTTCATCATTTATACTGTGCATAAATAAACTACCCCGCCGCAGAGCAGCGGAGTATTAAATGGAATATTGAAAAACGCCCCAAGGGGCGGGGAATTAAACCTCGTCCGCCTCAGGCGGATTAAAAGTGACTTTTCGTAATTATCTATATATTTTTGTATAACCAAGCTTCCAAAATTATTTACCTTTACATGATAATCTGCAAAATATGTCGCAACAATCAAGATACAAAAGGCGCGGGGTTTCGGCTTCAAAAGAGGATGTGCACAAGGCCATTCAAAATACGGATAAAGGGATTTTCCCGAACGCTTTTTGTAAGATCATACCGGATATCGTGGGCGGGGATGCTGCCTGCTGCAATATCATGCACGCCGATGGCGCCGGCACCAAATCTTCACTGGCCTATATTTACTGGAAAGAAACCGGCGACCTTTCAGTCTGGAAAGGCATTGCACAGGATGCCATCGTTATGAATACGGATGATCTTCTGTGTGTGGGGGCCTGCGAAAACATACTGCTGTCTTCCACCATCGGAAGGAATAAAAACCTTATCCCGGGCGAAGTGATTGCCGCATTGATCAATGGTACGGAAGAATTTCTGCAACAAATGCGGGATCATGGCATCAGCATTTACTTAACAGGTGGTGAAACGGCTGATGTGGGCGATCTGGTAAGAACAATCATTGTGGATTCGACGGTTAGCACCCGCATGAAACGCACGGATGTCATTGAAAACAATATCCAGGCCGGGGATGTGATCGTCGGGCTGGCTTCCTTCGGACAGGCAACCTACGAAAATCAATACAACGGCGGAATAGGCAGCAACGGCCTTACCTCGGCACGGCATGATGTGCTGAATAAAAACATTGCCAAAAAATATCCCGAAAGTTTTGATCCTTCAATTCCTGAAGACCTGGTTTATTCCGGTAAACTTAATCTTACCGGTCCTACAGAGATTGAAGGCGTGAATGTCGGGAAACTCATCCTCTCCCCTACAAGAACCTATGCACCTGTAATAAAAAAAATACTTGATCAGTACAGGCAACAAATCCACGGCATGATACACTGCAGTGGCGGAGCACAAACCAAAGTCCTTAACTTCGTCAGCAAGCTGCATATCATCAAAGACAATATGTTCCCAATAACACCCCTCTTTAAAATAATACAGGAACAATCCGGCACCGAATGGCAGGAGATGTACAAAGTTTTCAACATGGGCCACAGGATGGAATTGTATGTTTCTGAAGCAATTGCCAATGAACTGATAGCAATTTCAGAATCATTTAACATCCAAACCCGGATCATCGGGAGATGTGAAAAGAGTTCAGGCAAAAAGCTGACCATAAAGTCGGAATATGGTGAGTTTCTTTACTAGACAGGCGCAGTGCGAAGGGCAGAGAGCATAAGGCGAAGGGCAATGGTTTGATTGTGCGATTGCACGATTGCGTGATTTTTGCATAAAATTAATCTCCTGAAATGAAATCAGTTTGAATTATTGCCTATTTTCGTCGGAATCATAACATTTGATCAAATGAAAAAAACATCAATTAAAATTTTTGCAATAGCTTTATTTCTGTCTATTGTGTTTAGTTTGTCTGCTCAGGAAAAGGATCAGAAAATTCAGTTTCCTGATGTAAATGGTTATCAAACCCTGGTATGTGATTTCCACATGCATACGGTTTTTTCGGATGGTCATGTCTGGCCAAGCATGCGCGTTGCTGAAGCTGTAAAAGAGGGACTGGATGCCATCTCTTTATCAGAACATCTTGAATATCAGCCTTACCAGGAAGACATCCCGCACCCTGACAGAAACAGGGCATATGAGGTAGCCAGGAAATACGCAAAAGGGAAAGACCTTCTCATCATTAATGGTGTTGAAATAACCCGAAGCATGCCACCCGGTCATGCAAATGCAATTTTTATTGCGGATGCTAACCAACTGCTTGATACGGATTCACTGGAAGTTTTTGAAAAAGCAAAAACTCAGGGTGCTTTTATTTTTTGTAAAGGAAAAGTCTGATTAATAACAAGATTTGTATCTTCGTAATATTACTTTAAGACAAATCCGAAGAAACACTTGTCTACCTGAATATTAATTCTTAGTGCTTTCTTCGTGTCTTT
>CAZTAW010000068.1:0-10448 GCA_964611705.1 uncultured Bacteroidales bacterium | reverse complement strand
CTGATTTGGTGACATTTATATGATTGATCAAAATAAAAAATCGGAAGAAAGGGTGATCATGGATTATTTCATGGATTGCCATGATGGTTTTCCCAAAGGAAAACTGCTGGCCAGCGAATCTCCGGATTTCCTGCTTAAGATCAATCCTAAAAAGGCCTTAGGAATAGAACTAACAAAACTTCATGATCCCGAAGACAGCAAAAATTCTCATGAAGACCAGAATTATTTCCCGGTAAAAGATATAGATAAGCAACTTCTTAATGAGATCATCCAATCAAAAGAAGAGAAACTCTGGTTGTATAACAAAAAGAAAATAAATGACTGCTGGCTGATCATATACATTGATGTACTGGAAGGACCTTCATCCTTCAATCTTAATAACAAAATTGAGAAATGGGATATAACATCGGATTTCAAAAAAGTCTTTCTGTTTGAACTCTTCTCACCGAAAGTATATGAATTGGTATAGGGATCATTAATCATTATTTACAAAGATTAAATATCAGCACATGGCTTAAGCCGTTTATTCCAATAAGTGTTAATTCGCCTGGAAATACCTCAACCTCTCACTGCTACCTACTATGGATCTTATAAAGCATTTTATGGTTGAAACAAACCTTTTGAGGTAGCCTCATTATAATCCGTGAAAATTCGTCGAATCCGGTCATCCGCGTGCCATTACCCCTATACAATCTCGACAAATAAACCAAGGCCACGATCACCAGCAAACCCGTCAGCATATTCAAAATTTTTAATAACTCTTATACTACTTTTAAAATTAATCCTTAACCAATAAATCTTCATTTTTCCGAAAAAGCCATTTTGTCAGTCTGCCACCTATGGCACAGGCTTTGATCTCAGGCAACAGAATTTTGATTTATGAATTAAAAACTTAATGCAAATGGAACAGGGAAAAATCAATGTTCAGACAGAAAACATCTTTCCAATTATAAAAAAATTCTTGTATTCGGATCATGAAATCTTTTTAAGGGAATTGATCTCAAATGCAGTAGATGCTACCCAGAAACTCAAAACGCTTGCCACAACAGGCAAATACAATGATGAACTGGGCGACCTGACAATTCATGTATCCGCTGATCCCAAAAAGAAAATCATCAAGGTTACTGACAGGGGCATTGGCATGAGCGAAGACGAGATTAAGAAATACATCAACGAAATTGCCTTTTCAAGCGCGGAAGAATTTGTTAAAAAGTTTAAAACCAAAAGCGAAGCTGAACAAAACGCATTGATCGGCCATTTCGGGCTGGGATTTTATTCGGCTTTTATGGTTGCTGATAAAGTTGAGATCAACACAAAAACATACAAAAAAGGCGGAAAAACCAAAGCCGTTCATTGGGAATGCGACGGAAGCCCCAACTACAAAATTGAAGAATCGGACAAGCAGGACAGGGGGACAGAAATTATTGTTCATCTTGACAAAGAATCCAAAGACTTTGCAGAAGAATATAAAGTGCTTGATCTGCTGAAGAAATACAGTAAGTTCCTGCCGGTTCCCATTCAATTCGGAACTGAAAAGGTTACCGAAGAAATAGAAGGTGAAAAAGACAAAGACGGAAAACCCAAAACAAAAGAGTTTGAAAAGCCACGTATCATCAACAACACCAACCCACTTTGGAAAAAAGCTCCTGCAGATTGTAAAGATGAAGATTATAAAAACTTCTACAAAGAGCTTTACCCCTTTACATTTGAGGAACCCCTCTTTCACATCCACCTGAATGTGGACTATCCTTTTAAACTAACGGGTATTTTGTATTTCCCTAAAATCAAAAAGAACATTGAAGTACAGAAAAACAAGATACAACTCTATTGTAACCAGGTTTTTGTTACCGATTCGGTTGAAGGAATAGTACCGGAATTCCTGACCTTGCTCCACGGTGTAATTGATTCACCGGATATTCCTTTAAATGTAAGCCGTTCATACCTGCAAAGCGATGCTGCTGTGAAAAAGATATCAAACTACATCATGCGCAAGGTGGCCGATAAGCTCGAAGAACATTTCAAAAACGACAGGAAGAAGTTTGAAGAAAAGTGGGATGATATCAAAGTATTTATTGAGTACGGTATGATATCAGAACCTAAATTCTACGAAAGAGCTGAAAAATTTGTCCTTTTGAAAAATACAGAAGGTAAATATTTCACCCTCGAAGAATACAAAAAACATGTACAAGAAAATCAGAAAGACAAGAATAAAACTATTGTTTACCTCTATGCCAATGATATGGAAAATCAATATAGCTATATCGAAGCAGCAAAAAATAGAGGCTATGAGGTGTTGCTGATGGATGGTATTCTCGACAATCACTTTATCAATGCCGTTGAGCAGAAACTTTCTGATACAACATTCAAGCGTGTGGATGCCGACACAATCGAAAAACTGATAGAAAAGAAAGATGCCGCGCCATCTAAACTGGATTACAAGCAAAAAGAAACACTTAAACCGGTATTTGAAAGAAATATCAACAAGGAAAAATTCACAGTAGTTTTTGAAGACCTGAGCGAAACCGATATGCCGGTCATTCTAACACAGAATGAGTTTATGCGCCGTATGAAAGATATGCAACAATTGGGCGGCGGACAACCCTTCATGGGTGATATGCCGGAACAGTATAACCTGGTTGTAAATGCAAATAATCCGATCATAACAAAAATCCTTGATGAAAAAGAAGACAAGACTCAGGATAAGATGGTAAAACAAGTTTATGACCTGGCCCTGCTTTCGCAAAATCTGCTAAAAGGCCAGGCTTTGAATGATTTTATCAAACGGAGTGTTGACATCATTAAATAATGCACTCTATTACAAACAAATACAAAGCGTTTGGATCACTGGCCGATTCAAACGCTTTTTTCTTTGAAGGATTAACAGATAAATTAGTACATTCGCATAACAATAAAAACGAGAACCCATGAAAGTTAAGAAAAAATGGATTTACATTATTGTTGCAATCATACTTGCAATAATCATCTACAGTTCCATTAAAGGAACATATAATAAAATGGTAACCATGGATGAAAATATTGCCATGAGCTGGGCGCAGGTAGAAAATGTTTATCAGCGCAGGGCCGACCTGATACCCAATCTTGTTTCGACAGTAAAAAAATATGCTGAGCATGAAAGACAAACACTCACTGAAGTAGTTGAAGCCAGGGCAAAAGCCACATCAGTAAACATTGACCCGGCCAACCTGAATGCCCAAAGCATTCAGCAATTTCAGGAGGCCCAGGCCGGACTGTCAAGTGCATTAAGCAAGCTGATGGTTGTTGTAGAAAGATATCCTGATCTGAAAGCCAATCAGAATTTTCTTGAATTACAGGCCCAACTCGAAGGAACCGAAAACCGCATTACTGTTGAACGGCAAAAATTCAATACTGCCGTTAGGGAGTTTAATGCTTATATCAGGGTATTCCCTAAAAACTTATATGCCAACATGTTCGGTTTTGAGAAAAAGGAATATTTCAGGGCCAGTGAGGGGGCAGAGGAAACACCGGACGTTGGAGAAATTTTTGAAAATTAATAATTATTGATCATGACTACAGCAAGAAATTTTTTCTCAAGAGAAAAAAAGCATCAAATCAAAGAAGCGATTTTACAGGCAGAGCTGGACACTTCCGGAGAAATAAGGGTGCATATTGAAAACCAATGTAAAGAGGATGTAATGGACAGGACCGCCAGGATATTTGAAAAGTTGAAAATGCATAAAACAGATCTCAGAAATGGGGTGCTTTTTTATCTGGCCATTAAAGACAGAAAATTTGCTATTCTTGGTGATAAAGGAATCAACAAAGAAGTACCCGATGATTTCTGGGATGACATTAAAGAAAAAATGACAAGTTTGTTTGCTGAAGGAAAATTTGCTGAAGGTTTGGCTACCGGAATAGACATGACAGGCAAACAGCTCAAAAAGCATTTCCCCTATCAAACAGATGACATCAATGAATTATCGGACGAAATATCTTTTGGAGGCAAGTAATATGAAAAAAATAAAACATGCAAAAAAGATTATATATACGCTGGCAATCATTTTGACAGCAAGTATATTATTTTCCCAAAACATCCCGCAGAGACCCGAACCTCCTCGTTTGGTCAATGATTTTACAAACACATTATCTGAAAGCGAAAAAACAACCCTTGAACGTAAGCTTATTGCTTTCAATGATTCTACTTCAAACCAGATTGCTGTTGTTCTGATCAGTTCACTTGGAGGACAGGATCCCAATCATTTTGCCTGGGAAATAGGTGAAACATGGAAAGTTGGACAGGGTAAATTCAACAACGGAGTTGTTTTACTTGTGAGACCCAAAACCGGCCGCTCAAAAGGCAGGGCTGCCATTCAGGTAGGATATGGCCTTGAAGGCATCATTCCGGATGCCATTGCCAAGCGTATTGTTGAAAACGAAATGATCCCTTATTTCAAAGAAGGTCGGTATTATCAAGGAATTGATAATGCTACTAATGTTTTGATGAAGCTGGCAGCCAAGGAGATCACCAAAGAACAATATAAAAAACAAACAGGCAGATCACCTTTTGGAGTATTTGTTCCGTTTATTGCAATCATAATAGTATATCTTATTATCAGAATATTAGGCCGGAAATCCTATACGGCAGGTGGCCGTAGAGGTGGCAGTAGTGGCTTATGGACAGCCCTTTTCCTTGGCAGCATGATGAGCGGCGGACGCAGTCATGGCGGAGGCTGGGGTAATTTCTCCTCAGGCAGCGGAAGCTTCGGCGGCGGCGGTGGTTTTGGCGGCTTCGGCGGCGGAGGCTTTGGCGGTGGCGGTGCTAGTGGAAGCTGGTAAAATGCAATATCGTCTCCAAACATAAACTGGCTATTTCTGTAATTACCTTCTCTTTTATCAAGATACTGAATAATTTGTAAATATGTCAAAAAAATACATATTTGTAAAGCAATAAATAATGGAGAGGTTATCATGTTAAAAAAAATTAGTTTCTTTTTAATTTCATTATCAATTACATTTATTGGGGTTAATTCAGTTTTTTCACAGAACGTCGAAACCACATATTCTGGCGAATGGGAAGGTTCCTTGGTTCTCCATGGATTCTCTAAGGAATACAGTGGAACATGGCAGTTCGAAGTTGACTTTGACAAGGGAGAAGTAGAAGGCTGGTTCAAAGGCGATGGTGCTGGCAATATCACAGGAACAATTTCCGATGGCATTATTGAGGCATCAGGTGAAGCAGCCTTTGGAGTTGTTCAATGGTTCGGAAAATATTCTTCAGATGGAGAAGAAATTTCAGGCACATGGGAAATTGCCGAAGAAGCTTCTGAATTTGGCAAAGGAAGCGGTACATGGAGTGGATCTTTAGGCGAATTAAAGGAAGAAGCTCCTATATTAATTTGAAAATTTGAAGATGATCAAATTTGAAAATTAAAACCGCTACGCGTGAAGTGAAATCCGACAACATGCAAAACGAACAACATGTTGGTTAGGTTTGTAGACTAAGCGCCTAAAGAAGAGAAAGCAGAAGAATTACCACAAGAGGACCAGACTGCAATTGATGAAGAAATATTGGAAAGATATCCAGGATCAATTGCTTTGAACTTTAAAAACATTCAAACTCCGGAAGGTTCTGTAACAAATATTGAGTACGTAACTGAGAACACCCTGGATAATGTAGTAGACTGGTACAAAAGAGAATTAGGCGAACCAACTATTGAAGAATCCAGTGCAGATAAAGCTAAACTTGGATACAGGTTTGATGAACCAGCCGGATGGGTCAAGATAGAAATTTCGACGAACGATTATACTAAAATAGAAATAGAGCATGTCAAAACTCCGCATTAGAAGTCAAGTTTAGGCTGGCGAGAGACAAATACTTTTTGCTACTCACACGCTGAGGTGTATCGGCACCTTCTTGCCAGCAATCGCCAAACTGTTACTTCACCATTTGATCCGGCCCAATCATTTCCCGTATGCTGAAGGTTGACTTATGTACTGTATCTAACAAAAAAATGCTACCGGTGAGGAATGTATGCCAACCATTGCAAAGTTGTTCCAATTCGGAATAAATTATTTTCATATATTTAAGGTTCAGAACAAATATACCTTTACCGGTGGCAACAAAAAAACAAATAAGGCCCCACAAAATAAAGCATAACTGTCAGGCCGCACTATTACCGGAATTTAATTATGACGGGGAACAGGCCAAAACAGCAAAGCTTCGCACACGACAAATAAACCAACGAAAACAATGGAAGCCTTATACAAACACTTCTTTATCAACCATTAAAATTCAACATTATGAGTAAAAAAGTTACATTCTTCGTAATCAGCTTGCTTGTGGCCTTTACCACAATACAAGCACAAACCTGGACCCAAATAGGAGCAGATATTGATGGGAAACTGCAAGGCGACGAATCCGGCTCGTCGGTGAGTATGAGTTCCGATGGCTCGGTGGTGGCAATCGGGGCGCCATCAAATGATGCCGGTCATGTTCGCATCTATGAAAATCAATCCGGAACATGGACACAAATAGGAAATGACATTACCGGAGAAGCAGAAGGCGACTACTTTGGCTATGCCCTGAGTTTAAGTTCCGACGGGTCAATTGTTGCAGCAGGAGCAACTGAAAACAACGGAAATGGCGACTATGCAGGCCATGTGCGCGTTTTTGAAAACCAGGAAGGCACCTGGATACAAATAGGTGAGGATATTGACGGGGAGTCGGGATATGATTTTTCAGGCTCCGCGGTAAACTTAAGTTCCGATGGTTCCTTAGTGGCGATAGGAGCACATGATAATGACGGAAACGGTAGTTCTGCAGGTCATGTGCGTGTTTATGAAAACCAGGGAGGTAACTGGCTACAAATAGGTGAGGATATTGATGGGGAAGCGGAATATGATTATTCCGGTTACTCAGTAAGCCTTAACGATGATGGCTCAGTGGTTGCCATAGGCGCACCCTGGAACGAAGGTAGCGGCGCCGAAACCGGGCAGGTTCGGGTATTTGAAAACCAATCCGGTACATGGACGCAAATAGGTGAGGATATCTATGGAGAAGCAGAATTCGATAGATCCGGCTATTCGGTGAGCCTTAACTCCGACGGCTCAATGGTTGCAATCGGAGCACCCAGATATGACGGAAGCGGCGAGGATGCCGGTCATGTTCGGGTACATGAATACCAATCCGGCACCTGGACACAAGTTGGAGATGATATCGACGGTGAAGCAGCAGATGATTATTTTGGTTCTTCCGTGAGTTTGAATTCAGATGGCTGCGTTGTGGCAATCGGAGCACCCGATAATGGAGGAAGCGGTGGTTTTGCCGGTCATGCCCGGGTGTATGAGAACCAATCAGGAACCTGGACACAAAAAGGAAGCGACATTGACGCAGAGGCTGCATTCGACAGCTTCGGCACATCGCTAAGCTTATCCAACAACGGATTGATCGTGGCAATCGGGGCGCCTCATAATGATGGGAACCTACCCGGAGCCGGCCACGTACGCGTGTTTGAATTTTTATCTGCAAGCATCGAAACACTGCAACATGAAGGAATTGTCTCAATCTATCCCAATCCGGCGAAGGGAGTTCTGTACTTTGATTTTGAAAACAATGCGAATTCGTCTGGTTCGGACGACATCCGCAGACTGGTAATTTCCGATATAACCGGAAAAAAACTCATTGAGAGAACTGAATTACAGCAAAAAGAAACAATAGATCTGTCCGGTTTCCAAAGCGGTTATTATATCATTAACCTGCGATTGGGAAACAAGATCTACACAACAAATATTATAAAGAAATAAAAAGATTCAGCAGTCAATCGAGCAAGCTGCCCCTTCCAGTAAACCCGACAACTTCCGGATCAACCGGTTACTTTTTCCCTGTGATCAGGAATTTTAGCTTGCCAGCATTCCTCCGTCAATTCTGTGAACTGAGCCTGTTATAAAGGCGCTTTCGTCACCTGCCAGAAACAATGCCAGGTCAGCTATTTCTTTATTTTCTGCATATCGTCCCAGTGGGATCATTTGCTCGAATTGCTTTTTGGCCTTTTCCGAATCCTCTTTACCAAAACCTTCTTCCAGTGAACGCATCATGCGGTTATCAACCGGTGATGGGTTGATGGTATTCACCCTGATATTATCAGCAGCCAACTCAAGTGCTGCAGATTTCATGATACCCACCAGGGCATGTTTGCTTCCTACATAGGGGCTTACATTTGCCGTGCCGGCCAGACCGGCAACCGAAGAGGTGATTATTATGCTTCCGCCATCTTTATTCTCCTTCATCTCCGGAATAACATATTTTAATCCAAGCCAGACACCTTTAACGTTCACCTTAAAAACCCTGTCGAAGGTTTCTTCCGGGTAATCGCTGATCGGTTTTACATCACCTTCAATGCCTGCATTGTCGAAAAATATATCTATACGGCCAAACTTTTCCTTTGTTTTATCAACATAGTTTTTCACCTCTTCTGCTTTGCCGACATCTGCCTTAACATATGCCAACCTTTCCGAGTTAAGCTTTTTAGAAGTTTCTTCAAGTTTTTCCTCATTCAGGTCAACGATCATTACTGATGCGCCTTCCTGCAGAAACTTTTCTGCAGTAGCACTACCAATACCACCACCGCCTCCCGTAATTACTGCAACTTTATCTTCAAGACGTTTCATTATTACTCCCTTGTTTTCTATTTCATAAATATTATCGCAGCCGGATCAATTACCTGGAAAGTAAATGCTTCTGTAAAATATAATTGAACTTCATTCCGGTCGTGCGTTTCGTAACCGATAGAAATATCCTGTCCCAATGTTAATTTAAAATTTCCGCTTCTTTCTGATACTACAAATGCACCCTTGAGATTAGGAGAAAGAATAAGCGAACCCCCAAGTATTTCTTTTAATTGTAGTCTTAAGGGGTACCTGTTCACGTGCGCCGAAATGACTTCCCAGCTTTTGGTATCCAGTACAAGACTGTATGGACCTTCAACAGATGAAGTTTTTAACCGGGTAACTGCTTCGGTAATAACATGAGGTATGTTATCAGCATTTTCAGGAAATTTTAATGGTTCATGTTCGGCGCTTTTGTTCAAACCTTTGATATTGGTATTTTTCAATCCGTCAAAAATGGTTTTTTCCTCAAAAGCTGCTATTCTCTTGGCTGCTTTTTCAAGCGGATCAAGGTCAATATCTTCGGCACCGCGTTCAACATTATCCAGTTCCCAAAGGTCCAGCTTGAAAGAAGTGCGTACCTCAACTAATGGCTGCACTTCCTGAATTCCGTAACGTATTTCTTTTGTATCCTGATTTTTGGGCAGATATACTCTTCCAGCCGGAATGGCTCCCATATCAAGACCATGTGGTCCGTCAACGTCGGCAAATTTCCTGACCGAAAGGTCCGTATTTAAAATTTCTTTAGCCTGATCATTTATTTCTTTCCATGCTTCATCTGTGATGGGCGCAAGTTCTTTTTTCAGTAAATCCATGATATTTTCTCCTTATTTAATTTTTCCAATTCCAAGATCTCTGCTTCTACTTTCACTTTCCTCCCCGCCTCTTTCCTGCTCAGTATTGTTACCATCTTTAAAAACATAAGTTTTGAGGTTTTCATCCCATGCATCCATATTTTTCCTCAACCATCCAAGAGCCATACATGCATGTTCAATCTCCTCATCCCTGTTGTGGGCAAGTATCTGCTTGAGTTCCGCATTTTCTGTGCGGTCAATACGCTGGTTATACCAGTCAATAGCTTCAATTTCTTCTTTTAAACTAACCAGGGCCCTGGTTATATCTCTTGCAGGTCCTGATAATTCGTTTGCCGGTTCATGATATTGTGACATATTCTCAAAATTTTAATTTCTTTTTAACGGGAAAAAACCCTGCCAACTTGTTACCCGTTAAAGACACCGTCTTTCGCATTTGACTATCAAGGCATTATATGAAGAACTTCATGATTGTTGTTGAAAACAAACACGATAGTGTGGAATTATTTACCCGCAATGCACCAATAATAAAGCAAGCTACTTTTATCTTTCTTTACGTGCAACACAAAGTAGATGCTTAAATGTGTATATCATTTCTTTCTGCAAAAAGCAGGTTTACCTTACCATTCAGACGCTGCCGCACGGCCTCTATATTTTCATCAGAAATATCATTCAATCCAACCAGAAAACCTTCCTTAAGCAATTGCTTTGCATAGTGTCCCGTACCACAAGCAGTATCAAATATACGGAAACCTTTATCAAGATATTTTCTGATAAAATACATGGTTAGCGGAAACTCGAATACATGATATTGAAGCTGGATATCCTCTTCTTTAAAATGATTATTGTAATATTCTCTAACCTTATTCATCATCAAAAAACAACCCGGATAGGCAGCCATTCAATTATAAGCTTACAAATCCGGGCTTCATTTTCATTTTATACCGATTCGGAACAGGTTTGCAATGATTGAGCTTATGTTCCTATCGGTAT
>CAZTAW010000067.1:0-14629 GCA_964611705.1 uncultured Bacteroidales bacterium | reverse complement strand
ATACGATTTTGCTTATATAAAGTTGTTTATTTTATTATTAATTCTTTAAAGCCTGAAAAACACTCACGATGTCTTGACCCTAGTTGTGGTTCTGGTGCTTTTCTTATTGGTTTGGTTAAATATTTTTATAGAAATCTGGATTGCAGCATTAAAAATATCTTAAAGAAAAACATATTTGGGGTTGATATTCTTGATTATAACATCCATAGATCAAAATTGCTTTTATCGCTTTTTGCTTTAGAAAATAATGAGATAATTGAAGAAAATGATTTTAATCTTATTAGCGATGATAGCTTGAGAGCCAATTGGGATGAAATCTTTTTGAATAAGATTGATAAAGGATTTGATATTATTATTGGAAATCCTCCATATGTTAAGTTTCAGGATTTGAATGATGAAAACAGAAGGTTACTATCAAAGAAATGGAAAACTATTGGAAATGGATCTTTTAATTTATATTTTGTTTTTTTTGAGTTAGGTTATAATCTTTTATCATCAAAAGGGAAACTGGGTTATATCGCACCGAATAATTATTTTACATCATTAGCAGGAGAATCACTAAGGACATTTTTCCATGATAAAAAATGTCTTCATCGTATTGTTGACTTTAGTCATAAAAAGATTTTCGACGCCCAAACTTATACCGCAGTCACTTTTTTGAATAAATCAGAAAACAATACAATCCTTTATAATAGAATTGGTCAAAAGGAAGAACCAATTGATTTCATTCGAAATATTGAGAGTTACCCGAATTATTTAAAAGATTTAAATGTAAAAAAATGGCGTTTGTTAAAAAGTTCAGAAAAAGAAAACATAAATACAATAGAAACAATAGGAAAACCTTTGGGAAATATGTTTAACATTATTGTTGGAATTGCTACTTTAAAAGATGAACTGTACTTTTTAGATGCCAATAAAAAAGAAAATGGTTTTTTTCTGAAATCAACAAATTCTGGTATTTATAAAATTGAAGAAAAAATAACCCGACAGATTTATAAAATATCAGATTTTAAAACACAAGATGATCTGAATACCAATACACGTTACATCATTTTTCCATATAAACGTATTTCAGGACATACATTGCCTTATTCAATAGGTGAAATGAAAGAGCAATTCCCCAATTGTTACAATTATTTCTGTGCGATAAAAGATCAGCTCAATAATAGGGATAAAGGAAAGGAACAATTTATTCCTTTTTATGTTTATGGGCGATCCCAGGGGATTACAAAAACAGGCATTAAGATATTAACGCCTACATTTAGCAAATATCCCCGGTTTATGATTGGATATGATGAAAATGCTTTGTTTTGTAATGGATATGGAATTTTTTTTAAAGATAATGAGAAAACAATGAATTTGTTTGAAGAACAAAATAATCCGTTGGTTCATAAAGAAAATGTTGATCTTCTTTTAAAAATATTAAATTCTTATGTAATGCATTATTACATAAGTATTACAAGCGTTTCAATACAGGGAGGGTATCCTTGTTACCAGAAAAACTTCATTGAAAAGTTTACAATTCCGGATTTTAAAAAGTATGAACTTGATATACTTGATTCATTGAAAGATGAAGAAGAAATTAACAGTTTTCTTTGCGAAAAGTATCAGCTTAATATTCCAGTCCCAAACCTTTTTTGATAAACACGAATTAAGTGTTCTGTAAATCCTTTAAAGCACAGATTATCCATTGAGGCTGTTGATTTTTCAGGTAACATTTTATCCTTAAGTAATGATGTAGTTGAATGATAGATTTTTACTGGGGTTTTTGCAAAATCTGCAATGATGAGCGCTACACGTTCATATTTAAAATCATCATCGCGCTGACTGCTACGCATATTTAATGCAGAAAAACCATTTATATATTTTTCCAAAGCTTTTTTACTTCGGTTTGTAATCTCTTTATAAACAACTTGATGCTTTTTAATTTTGTCAGAATCAAATTCTCTGAGGGCGATGAGATAAACCTCACCTAATACCATTTTGGGTAAACGACGATGTAAATTTATAGGTTCGGCAAATGTTCTTTCATACATTGTATCAATGTTTTTTGCCATGCTACTTAATTGACTTCTTAGATTGATCGTTAAAATATGTTCAGTGAACAATTCTCCATAAGGATCTACTAAAGATGTGTGTAATCCTTTAAAGTCAATTGTTTCTTTTACCTTTTTCTTGTTACAAGGGAAAACACAAATATCTTGTTTTTTAAGTTTAAGAAACCCTGCAAGTGATATTTCAGGTTTACTTTTTCCTATTTGCGGGTGAATTAATTCAGGTTTTATACCTGATTTTATTAAGGAGCTTTTAACGACTTCATGCAGAATATTTATTGGTTTACTTGAATTGATTATTGACTTTTTACCTTGCTCACCATTTTCGATGATTGCAGCTTCAATTGTCTTTTTAATGTTATTAATTCCCTGACTTAGTGTTGTTAAAACTGGCATGTTCAAAAAGTTCTTTGAGGGTTATATTCAATGCATTTGATATTTTCTCAATATTGATTATTGATACATTTCTTTGACCGCTTTCAATTCCTGCAATATAACTTCTATCCATATCTGCAAGGTATGCCAGATCTTTTTGAGACATGTTTTTTTGTTCTCTCAGTTCTTTAATTCTTTGCCCTATTTTATACCTGACATCTTCCATAAAACAAAAATCTATATTTGTTGACTATAAATCAAAGACTATAAGTAACAATTTTTGTTTTTATAATTTTGTGCTAATGATTTAATCCATTATTCAATGAAAAGAAAAGTTTTATATAGAGACCTCGGATTTATAGATTATAAAAAAGCATGGGTTTATCAGGAAAAGCTTTTTAATGAACTGATTCAACAAAAATCCCGAAAAGCGGAATCAACAAATAATTATTTGCTTTTTTGCCAGCATCCGCATGTGTTTACCTTAGGTAAAAGTGGAAACGAAAAAAACTTATTAATTGATAAAAAACTACTTGAAAAACATCATGCAAAATTTTACAAAATCAACAGGGGAGGGGATATAACCTATCATGGGCCCGGGCAAATCGTTGGCTATCCGATCATTAACCTGGAAAATTTTGATATGGGTATAAAAGAGTATGTTTATCATATAGAGGAAGTAATAATACAAACACTTAAGAAATTCCATGTAAACTCCTCCAGACTGAAAGGTGCCACCGGTGTCTGGATAGATGCAGGTAATCCTAAGGCAAGAAAGATTTGTGCCATTGGCGTTAGGGTAAGCAGGTATGTTACAATGCACGGGTTTGCCTTTAATGTGAATACGGGTTTAAGCTATTATCAGCTTATTAATCCTTGTGGTTTTGTTGATAAAGATGTAACATCAATGGAAAAGGAACTCAATGAAAAACAAGATATTGAAGAAGTAAAAGAAATTCTAAAAACGGGATTTAAAAAGATATTCGGGATGGATTTTCTGCAAGCCTGATCATGTTAAAACCTCATGCAGAATCTGATGCGATCTAACATTTTTAAATCCCGGCAGATGCAATTCATAATAGCGGATAAGTTTTCCAATCAAGACTTTTCTTTCCGGGCCGGTTAATTTTAATTCGCCATGCTTATCAACGGATAAACCTATCATTCTGCTGAATTTACCTGATAAAGGCGACAGGATTAATAAATCGTTGTGAAGTTCAACAGCTTGAAATTCGCCCTCCTCAAGATTGAAACTCTTTGTTGATTCTGAATAATTGTTTTTGGGGTAAAAGCCGAGAAATTTAGTTAGATTCAACATGAAAAATATGTGAAAATTTGCCGGTTCTTCGGTTTTATCTAAATGAATTAAGGCATTGTAAATAAATGCAAAAAGTTCCGGATTGGCTTCCTCTTCACGTATGGATTTATACAAAATTTCATTGATAAAAATAGCAATGGAGCTTTTGATCACCTCAAACGGAATGTTTTGATACTGCTTATCTTGACTTACTTCCTTAATGTATTGGATATCGGATTTTTCTTTGTTATAAACAACAAGGTCTAACACAGACAGGGATTGAAATAAATTGGCTTTAAATTTAGCTTTGGATTTTCTGACACCTCTGATAAGGTATGACTTTAATCCGAATTTTTCGGTATATATTTTTGCAATGATGCTCGATTCCGAATACTTTGTTTTATGAAACAATATGCCTCTGGTTTGAAAAAGCATATGAAATTTGAAATTAATTAATTACAAGGATTTTTGTGGCAATAGTTTCCGAACCGTCCTCATTTGTTATAAATACAAGATAAACACCGGTTTTGGCTCTTTGACCGTTGAAATTTTTTCCGTTCCAGATAGCTTGTCCACCGTACGATCTGGTTTCGTAAATCAGATTACCACTGATATCGGTTATTTTAACATCCGCATCCCTTACCAGGCCTTTGATACCAATTTTACCCGTATAACCTTCCCTCACGGGATTGGGGTATGCATACACATCAGTAAAAGTTTCCTCGGGAGGAGTTGATTCGCTTCTGAATGAAATGATACCTTTTGAAGTTCCGATAAATACTTCACCATTGTCATTGATGGCAATATCAGTAATTAAGTTCGAGAACAAAGGACTGTCCTCTTCGGTAAAATGATAGATCTCCGTCATTCCATCTGGTGATAATAGAAACACACCAGCGTTATCGGTACCAATCCATTTGTTGTTATCACCATCAATAGTAATGCATGTAATAAATTCATTTTCAAGCAGGATATCACCCAGTCCACTGCCATCATTCCTGGGAATAATAATTCGCTGAGCATCAAAATTACCGCCATTGAAAATATTTTCAGGTGTATAAATAACGGAAATACCATTATCGGTACCAATCCAGATTTCACCATCCTGATCGCATGCAAGGCTGAAAACTTTATTTCCCTGAATATTTCCATTTCCGCTGCTGCTGCTCAGACCTTTGTATTTATCATCATTGGGATTATCAATGGTTCCGTTATCAGAAAATACAATAATATAATAAGGACTTTCTATTCTTTTTCTTTTGATGATCCATTTTTGATTCAGATTGTCAATAATCATTTCTCCGACATCAGTACCGCTTAAAGCCGAGCCTAAGTTGAAAGAATACCATTCGCCATCGGTAGTTCCGTCGTTAATTCTAACAGAAAGAATATCAGGTGCTCCTGAATTTGCTACCCATAAATTACCTTTGCTGTCGAAGTCAATTCCGGTAACTGCATAGGAATTGGCGGCCTGCCATTTTTGCAATGAGCTGTTTTCCGAATCATAAATATTAACAACTTCATTATTTCTAAATTCAACAAGGGCTTTTTGATTTCTGAAACAGGCAGCAAAAAGGTGCTCGTTGTCACCCGGATCGGCAGCAATATCAATAAAATCCTGCAATCCTGCCATTTCAGGATTATTGGCTCCGTAATACTGTTTCCAGCTTTCATTTTGAAATTCAAAAACTCCTTCTCCATTATACACACCTGACCAGACCTCGGTCTTTCCTCCCGGAGCTACCCAAATGTCATCACCTGCCTGTGAAATTTCAAAAGCATTGGTACTTGGAGGGCCTTCGGGTAAATTGCTTGTGCCATACATGCCCCATTCAAGAATTTTAACAAGACCATTAAAACCATCTGCAATCCAGATGAATTCTCCGTCAATAATTGCATCATTCGGTTGAAGTGTTAAATAGTATGGTTGACCCGGAACATAAGGACTTTGGATCTTATGTTGAAGTGTGAAGTTTTGATCAAATAAAAACAATTTATAGTTGGCGGAAACCATCAGGAAGTTATCTGATATTCCAAGATTATGAGGGCTTTCAATTTCATCCATGAAAAAAGGTGACCAGTTTTGACCATCGTAAACAAAAAGCGTATCGCTTTCAGGACTTTTGTAATTGATATTAACAAAAAGACGGCCAGCATAAGAAATGATCAAATCATAACTGTTATCCGGAGCGGGAGAGGTCATTAATTTTTCCCATGCAGCAAAATTAGCCAGGTTTGCGTTGCCCGTGTCTGCATAGTAAATGCCGCTTTCAGTAGCAGCAACAAATGATGTGTCATTCATTGTAAGGTCATGCACATTGATCTGGTTGCCTTCAGGCCCGATGTAATAGGTATCACGTATTTCTTCTTTTACAAGATCAAGAACAACAATTCCGAATCCGCAGGAAAGATAAGCATAATCTCTGAAAAACATGATGTTGTTGATCGTCTTGTTTCCCAGAATATTGGCTCTTTTAATGTCGGGTATATTAAGTATACTGTTGTTTTTAATAAGATCAATATTTGCGTTGGTATAGGCAATCATTAGGATATCAAGCTCTTCATTGTATTTCATGGTGCTGATTCCGAAATCAGACAAGCCGTTGATCTTACTAAGTCTGTGAATGCTGTTATCGGATAAGTTCTGGTAGAAAAGGCTATATGGTGTTGCACAATACACATTGTTTTTGGCCTTTGCCACGGCAATAGTTTCTTTATACGGAAGGTGGTCACGCCATTCACCAATCCCAACTCCCTGGGCAAAAACACCGCTAAAAATCAATTGAAAAAGAACTGCGAATAAAAAAGTTTTGTTTGATGCCATCTGGATTTCTGTGTTTTTGAAGTTGTTTTAACTTGAAATAAAATAACTGTTATTACTTAAAATTATTGTCTGTCAGAGAGAACTAAACTTTTTGTTGTTACTTGCCACACTCTTTCTCAAAGTCCATAAAAAACATATACAAATAATTCTATTTATTACTTTTGCATGAAACAAACAGGTAATTCATTTGAAGCATCCGCAGAAAAAAATCACCGAAAAGCTGATCATCAGAAACATGCTTTGTCATTGCTGTGCTCGCCTGATAGCATTGGAACTTGAAAAAATAGAAGTTCAATCGAGAAGCAAGCATCTTGGTGAGATTGATGTTACCTATGATCCGACTTTTGTCACAAAAAAAGAAATAAAAAAGAAGCTGAAAGAAATTGGCTTTGAGGTTGTTCAAAACCGGGAAAAGCAAATATTTGAGCAGGTGAAAGCCGCCATTACCGATCTGGTTCATCATACTACATTCAATGCCATGGTGAAAAACTCCGATTACCTGGTAGAAAGGTTTGCGGTATCGTATCAGTATCTTTCAGGCCTTTTTTCAAAATATGAAAATGTTACCCTCGAAAAATACATTATTCTTCACAAAATTGAAAAAGTAAAAGAACTTATTCAACAGGGTGAATTTACACTAAGTGAAATTGCTTATATGATGGGCTACAGCAGCGTGCAGTACCTTTCAACACAATTTAAAATCATAACAGGAATTTCGGTTACCGATTTCAAAAAAGATTCCTCCAGCTTGCGAAAATCAGTTGATGAAATATGTTAGATTTTTCCCTTTGAATTTTGTTCTTTCAGATAGTTAATTCCATAAACAATTGCTGAGGTTGCTATTAAAATAACCGGAAACCAATAAAGCAATTGCAGGCCTTTTTGTGTCTTATATATGGAAACAGCAATATTCCCGATGATAAGCCACTGAATGATATAAACAGAAGTTACATTTTTTCCAAGCCATCTGAAATATTTAAAGACAAGCGCGTTTCCGATAAAACGGGTTAACTCTTTAAAAATACCTGCCCAAACAATTAAGAATGATGTGGCCCATAGAAAATATAACAAATGATGATGGTAATAGGCCTGAAGGTTGGTTGAAATAGAAAATCCAAACCGAAATGAACTAATAATTAATACCAGGGCCACGAAATAAACAAGATATTTCCATTTCCAGAACTCCACCTGATCAAGGTATTGTTTTTCAAAAAGCCGGAAAGAAACACCAAGTAAAGAATAAGCCAACCAGGGCATTAACGGGAAATACGACCAGTGATAGTACCCCCAGAAAAAGGCCTGGATATATTTTAAGAAAGCATATTCTGTGGCGATATTGGGGATGTATTTATGCACAAATGTGATCAGCATGGCAAGAATAAAATAAAAATGAAAACCATTACAGAAGACCTTTTTAAGCAATACGATGATGATGATACTCATCCCTGCCATGATCAGAATGTCCGCACCGAAGATATATTCCCAGGGATTCAGCGGTATTTCGCCCGTAAAAATGCGGATTAATAAATGCAGGTTAAGACCGATGTTTAAAAGGAAACCATAAATTATGAGCTTTAATCCCCTGTAAATATTGTATGACATTTTTTTTGTAGAGCGGGCAAGGAAATAACCCATAACGGCCATAAAAACAGGTGCTGCCGGAATACCACCCAAAAAGAGTGAAATTTCCCCAAAAGCGCTGAACATGACTTCTTTAGTAGCAAACAATTCAATTAGATGAACCTGTATCATTAAAATGATGGCCAGTCCTTTGAGTATATCCGGTGTTCTGTATCTCATGATTGTTAATTCAGTATACAAACATAAGAAAAGATGCTTAATACTGTAATTAATGAAATTTTCAAGTCAGGGAAAAAATCTTGATGATATTTAAAACCGTTTGTTTTATGATTATTGATTCAGTTTGATGACTTGTAAAATTTGCTGCATGATATCTGCGTACTTTTTCCATTTTCTGCTTTTTATGGAATAAGCAAGTTTCTTTTTATTTGCAAAGACAACAATTCCGGGTATTGCTTCTGATTTATAAAATCTTTGAATCTCAGTTAATGGAATTGTGGCTGTATAACGCTGGTGCCAGTTTTTTTTATCCTTTTCAATAAAAAGCTTTTTTACCTGATAGGCTTTACCTGAATCTTCAATGATAAATCCCAGGGAATCTGCTTCAGCGGCATGATCAGTATAATAGGAAAAATTCATGGTAACGCTGTCTTGACCTTCTAAAAATGAGACATCATAAACAAAAATTTGTTTTGTATTTATATTTTTGAATTTCTCAAAAGGTTTGATAAAATATATCCGGCCATTTTCAAGATTACTTGACATGTAATAATTCGAAAGCTTTTGTGCGGAAGCACTTAGCGTAAAAACCATCAATATAAATAATGCAGTAATTTTCATAATAAATAAAAACTGCCCCATGTCATGATTTTTTATACTGAATCTTACAAAAAATGCAAAGCATTTTTCTGTTAGATGCAGTTATACCGATTGGAGCATAAGATCAATTATTGCAAACCTGTTCCGAATCGTTATAACATGGGACAGCTAAGGGTTAAAAATTATTCTCCGTAAACGTAAACAGTGTAAGTTGCGTAAACTCCAATAATGTTTTTTGCCTGGTAATCTACATGATGAATTTTTGTAATTCCGGCAGATTTAGCCGCTGCATCAATGCTTGCGTCGCCCGTTGCAATAATGCCAAGTATTGATGAGGCTTCAGCAGTGCCAACTTTAGAAGCACCTGAGTTACCTGTTACGGCCAAAGGAGCTTTAACATCGGTATAAATTCCTGAGAAAACAGGTGATTGCACCATAGCACACCCTGAAAACAAAAACAATGAAATGATTCCAATAAATAGTAAATTTTTCATAGAGATTAGATTTTAATTAGTTAATACATTGATTTTTAGTTATTTTATTGTCAGAATACACAAAGGTAAGAATAATAAGCACTAAAACAAAAAACTCAAACAAAGAATTAAAGTTTGGTCCTGCACCAATTTTTCACATTGGGAAGAATTTTGCAAATAACGAAAAAAGATCCAGAGAATTATTTTATGATGGAGAAACAAGATACTTCAGTTTTTTTTAAATACCCTATTAACCATGCAGCAATCCATTTTTTCCTACTTTAGTTAAAATTTTCACTTACTGATTAAAAACCATGACCAAAAACAACATCAAACCCGACATCAATTTCGAACAGGACCTCTGGAAAGCAGCCAACGAACTGCGCGGTGCCGTTGCTGAGAACCAGTACAAGGATTACGTGCTTTCATTGCTGTTTCTGAAATATATGTCGGAGAAGTTTGAGAAGCGGAAGACGGAGATTGAGGGATTGATCGAGGATCCGGAATCTGAATACCATACCACCGATCCTGAAGAAAAGGAGTACTGGATTGCGGATGAAGATGAATATAAAAAAGTTGGCATCCTGGTTTTGCCCGAAGAATGTACCTGGGAACACCTGCAAAGCAATGCCGAGCAGGACGATATCAAGATCAAGGTGGACAAGGCTTTTACCATTCTGGATGAGAAGCTGGCAGAATACAAACCCACGCTGAAAGGTTTGCTGCCGCCCCTGTTTGTGAAAAGCCAGTTAACGGCCACCCAAACCGGCGGACTGATCAACCTCTTTTCCCACAAAAAGTTTTCGTTGATAGAAAATCCCGAAAGCGATATTTTCGGCAGGATATACGAGTACTATATTGGTAAGTTTGCCATGGCCGAGGGTTCCGGTGCCGGACAGTTTTTTACACCAGGTTCCATTGTACGCTTGCCCGATAAACTGTTTATGACCACCGGTATCCCTGCTGCCTTGTTTTTCCTGAGCAAAAACCGGGATGGCAATGACGGCAAAAGGGCCCGTATGGATGAAATATTGTTTATTGATGCCAGCAAACTGGGCGAGATGACCACCCGCCGACTCCGGGTATTCTCTGAAGAAGATATTGGGAAAATTGCCGATGCCTACCATCAGTGGAGAAATACAGATGGAAAATACGAAAATATTCCCGGTTTTTGCAAAGCAGCCAAACTGGAAGAAGTAAAACAAAACGATTACAAACTCACGCCCGGTATTTATGTGGGCTCCGAAGCTGAAGAAGATGACGGAATTCCTTTTGAGGAGAAGATGGGGGGATTGAAAGGGCAATTGAAGGAGCAGTTTGAGAAATCGAATATATTGCAGGAACAGATCATGAAAAACCTGGACAGTTTATAAAAAGTCCAACAGCTTGTTGGATTGTTTTGACAACATGAAAAAAGAAGAACTCATACAACGACTTGATGACATCGAATGGGAAGATTTTGAGGTAAAAGAAGCAAACTCAGATGTCCCGAGAAATGTCAGGGAAACGGTTTCGGCTTTTTCGAATACTTCCGGTGGCTGGATTATTTTCGGTGTGAAACAGCTGGGAAAGAATTATGAAATTAAGGGTGTAGCAAAGCCGGATAAAATAGAGCAGGACTTTACGACTTCCCTTCGTGGTGAAGTTTATAACATCAAGATTAGTCCTGAATGCAAAAAATACAACTTTGATGAAGGCATAGTACTTGGCTTCAAGATTCCTCCCTCCAATAAAAAACCGGTTTGGTTCAACAATCCGAAAAATACTTTTATTCGCATCTCAAGTGGCGACCAGCGGGCCACACAGGAAGAAGTGGATGCCATGTACAGGGATTCGGCTTTTGGAACCAAAGACAGTGAATTAACAAAATTCGGGATTGAAGACCTCAACTCCGAAAGTATCGAAGGCTACAGAAATTACCTCACAACAATCAATTCATCACATCCTTACAATCGATACAATACTGAAAAATTCCTTGAGAAACTGAGGGTTCACAAGAATGGCAAAGTTACAGCCGGCGGATTATTGTTTTTTGGGACCCAGGATGCCATAGAGGATCTGTTGACCGATTTTAGGATCGATCTTCTTGAAATCCCCGGCACATCCATTGAGCGTGCCGACAGAAGATACACTTTTCGCATGCCTGTACAACCCAACCTGTTTGAATACTATTTCAGCATTTATCCGCGACTGGTGAAGCATATCGACATCCCCTTTGAAACGGATATCCACGGTATGTCTGTTGAGGATCAGCCTCAGGTAGTGGCCATCCGCGAAGCACTGGTTAACATGCTCATGCATTCCGATTATTTCAGTCCGCAGAAACCCCGAATCCGGGTGTTTACCGATCGGATTGAATTCAATAACCCGGAGGCGCTGCCTAACGATCTTGATACCATTCTCAGAGAAGACCTGTCCAAACCCAGGAATCCTGTCATTGCAAAAATCTTCAGGGTGATCAACCTGGCGCAAAATGCCGGTTATGGATTTGATAAAATGATTAATGGATGGAATTCATACTACAATACCAAACCTGAAATTAATTGTGGTACCGATTTTTATACCATCTCTTTTAAGGTAGATAGAAAAGTAGATGAAAAAAAAGGTGGTCAGATAGGTGGTCAGATAGGTGGTCAGAAAAATGATGAAAAAGGTGGTCAGTTCGATTATAGTTTAACAAAAAGACAAAATGAAGTTTTAGAAATTATAACAGCTAAACCAACAATTACAAGAAAATCACTTGCCCGCGAACTTGGAGGAATAAATGAGTCTGCAGTTCAAAAACATATTGAGGCACTTAAAGAGAAAGGAATAATTGTTCGTGTTGGTAGCGACAAGGCAGGCTACTGGAAGACATTGATTAATATAAAATAAGAAAGGAAAATAGTAAAAAACAAGGATAAAATTGGTGGTCAGAAAATGACAGGACAGGTAGTAAAACCTATGGAACGGTGTATTTTTATTGCTCTGAAGCAGAAGAGGAGGGTAAGATTTCTTTTGTGGAAAAGATGGATAAGGTTGAAAGGGCAATTGAAAGAGCAATTTGAAAAGTCGAATGAATTGCAGAAAAGGATAATGAATAACTTGAATGATTTTTGAAAAATCCAACAAGCTGTTGGACTGAATGATAAATCCTGAAGGTTATAAAGTGAAAATATAAGCTACAGAGGTTATAATAATAAAAAATAACTTATTAAGGTTATAATCCAAAAAAATCTTAATAGATTTACATGTGCTAAACAAATCTGCTAAAATGATGAATATACAAGCAGTATTAACGGGTGACATAATAAAGTCATCCAAGATAGTAGAAACAGAAGTACTTCTTGAAGGGATCAAAGATACGTTTCATGAAATAAACAAGAAGGTATTAAACAACAAGGCTTTCTTTGAAATGTATAGAGGAGATAGCTTTCAGCTTCTTTTACCCCAGGTTGAAAAATCTCTGCTCACAGCTATGCTATTAAAGTCCAGGCTCAGAGGAATAACTGTTGGTGGAAAGTTTAATTACTCAAAGGCAGGCAAAATTCAAACCCGACAACATAGGTTTCCACCGGTTCATGTTGAACAACTTTGGGATGCCAGAATTTCAATTGGGATTGGAAAAGTATCTTATTTAGGAGAGAATATAAAAGAGTCACAAGGCGAGGCATTTACCTTTTCCGGACATGAACTTGACAGCTTAAAAAAGGAGGATAAAACTTTAATACTAAAAACCCCCTGGAGTGATGTAAATGACGAATTTGAGGTTTCGATTTATCTTGCAGATGCCATTATTAGAAAATGGAGTGCTGTTTCTTCAGAAACCATGTATCATGCATTGCTTGAGGAAAAAACACAAACTGAGTTGGTTAAATTACTGGATGTCTCACAGCCCGCAATACACAAAAGGCTTGTTAGGGCAAATGAAGATGCAATATCCAAACTTATAAAAAGATTTGAGAAGGTGATACAAAAGAAAACCTATGATTAATTTGACCTTACTTTTAAAACTAATCTCAGTCCATCTGCTTGGCGATTTCTTTTTCCAATCAAAAAAAATGGTTAAAGAAAAACGCAAATCAGGCTGGACTTCATTCTACCTGTATGGGCATGCATTTATTCATGCTTTTTTGGTTTACCTGGTCTTGTTTGATTTCACTCAATGGAAGATAACGCTCATTGTTTTTTTATCGCACCTACTTATTGATGGTTTTAAAGTACAGTTTAAAAAAGATAATACCATTGCATTTATCATAGATCAGGCCTTGCATTTAATTGTGCTTGTTTTGATCTGGCTGGCATTTACACAACAATGGAACGAACTCCTGACAAGGATCAATGATATTGTGGCAAAGGCAAATTTCTGGTTGATAATAACCGGCTATTTGCTTTGTCTGGGACCTTTTGGATTTTTAATTGGTAAAATCACAAAAAACTGGCAAAAGCAACTCAAAGATGACGGTAAAGAAGGACTGGATAAGGCCGGTTTGTATATTGGTTACTTGGAAAGGGTGCTGGTGTTTACCTTTTTCATCATCAATCAGTATGCTGCCATTGGATTTTTGCTGGCAGCCAAATCAATATTTCGTTTTGGGGATCTGAAGGATTCTTCCGACCGCAAACGAACGGAATATATTTTATTCGGCAGCTTTCTGAGCTTTACCCTGGCGGTTTTGCTTGGGATTGGGGTGCAATTGCTGAGCCGTTTAACATAAAAACAATGATATGTTAATGGTTTAACATGAGAAGCGACCAGTTGTGAAAAGTAAAGAAGATAAAATCAAATTATTGTAGCAAGTAAAAAAAATAATGTAATGCAGTTATGAGTATAAATGATGCCAAACGTTTAGTTTCCTACAGCTTTTTAGCCCATATAAATAACAATAAGCAAGGATTCAAGGATTTTAATGATATTTTTGTGCCATTAGTAAAGAAAGGCCTAAATGAACTCAACAAGAGCGGTTCTAAAAGCGGTAAATCAATAATTGAAATCAAGAATCTTGTAGATAAGATTTTCGCTTTAGATATTCCTATTCCCTTGATGAATGAGTTGTTGAAAAAGATAGCCAGAGAAACAAATTCTGAGGATAATCCTAACGAGTTTATACTAAATAAAGATGGCTCTTTTACTATGAACAGATTCTTATTTGCAGATTATGATGAAACCATCTGTTACCAGAAAGCAAAAGTACACAATTATTGGTAAGGACGCGTACATAACAAA
>CAZTAW010000066.1:1903-14681 GCA_964611705.1 uncultured Bacteroidales bacterium | reverse complement strand
AAAGGAATCCTTCCAAAAGTTTATTCCAGGCCAAATCTGGATAAATCTGCATTAGGAGGCTTGATTGATCTGATTGGCGATATTGCTATTGGAGATGAGGCCGCCAAATCAAAAGATATTTTAGGTAGAGTTTATGAATATTTTTTAGGTGAATTTGCCAATGCTGAAGGGAAAAAAGGAGGACAGTTTTATACTCCCAAATCCATTGTAAAACTGCTGGTTGAGATGATTGAACCTTACAAAGGGAGAGTTTATGATCCCTGTTGTGGTTCCTCGGGAATGTTTGTGATGAGTGAACGGTTTATCCTTGAGCATTCCGGAAACATTGATGATATTTCTGTTTACGGACAGGAAAGCAATCAGACAACGTACAGACTGAGCAGAATGAATCTGGCTATCCGGGGAATTGATAGTTCTCAAATCAAATGGAACAGCGAAGGATCATTTTTGAAGGATGCTCATCCTGATCTTAAGGCTGATTTTATCCTGGCCAATCCTCCTTTCAACCAGGACGAATGGGGGCAGGAAGTTTTGCAAAATGACCCACGCTGGAAATACGGACTTCCACCAAAAGGGAATGCCAATTATGCCTGGATGCAACACATGATCTATCACCTGGCACCAAAAGGCATTATGGGATTGGTTTTGGCCAATGGTTCCCTTTCCTCAAATTCAGGAGGAGAAGGAGAAATCAGAAAACGTATTGTGGAAGATGATTTAATTGATTGTATTGTTTCTCTTCCCAAACAGCTTTTTTACAATACAGGGATTCCGGCTTGTCTTTGGTTCATTTCCCGGAAGAAAAGCGGAAACGGGGACAGGAAGAGGACCGGAGAAGTGTTGTTTATTGATGCTTCTGAGTTGGGTTATATGGAAGACCGGACACACAGGGTGTTTGAAGAAAAAGATATTCGTAAGATTGTTGACAGATATCATGACTGGAGGAAACCCGGAGGGAATTATGAAGATGAAAAAGGATTCTGCAGATCAGCAAAGCTGGATGAAATTGAAAAGCACAATTTTGTATTAACACCGGGTAGATACGTGGGTATTCCTGATGAAGAAGATGATGGAATTTTATTTGAAGATAAGATGGATGAGTTAATGCAGCAACTAGCTGATCAGATGAAACAGGAAAAAGTTTTGGATGAGGAGATTAAGATACAACTTTCTAAAATAGGGTTTGGTTTACAAAAATATCAGGGCAATAACAATTAATTATGCTGCCAATAAACATCAACGAGCTATTACATGGCCACACGATAGAGTGGGAAAGGCTGGAATTTAAAAGCGGATGGAACCCGGAAGATGTAATCCAAACCATGTGTGCCTTTGCCAATGATATTCACAATTGGGGCGGTGGATACATTATTGTTGGGATTGATGAAGACAACGGACAACCAGTTTTGCCACCACGAGGACTTGAGCAAAACCGGATAGATTCCATTCAGGCAGAAATTACGAATCTTGCTCATCGCTTGCATCCCCATTATTTCCCAATTACAAGACCCTATGTTTTAGAGGGAAAACACATTCTGGTACTGTGGTGCCCTGCTGGTGACAATAGGCCATACACGGCACCAACAACCCTGGGTGAAAGAGCGCAACGACAAAGTTACATCCGTGTGAATTCTCAAACCATTATTGCAAGGGATGAAAATCTAAGAAGGCTTCAGGAATTGGCAGCAAGGATCCCATTTGATGACCGGGTAAATAATCAGGCAACCATTGATGAGTTTGATCTTGGTTTAATCCAGGCTCATTTGCATGAAATAAAAAGCAAGCTGTACGAGGAAAGCAAAAAGATATCCTTTGAAGATTTATGCAGAACCATGTTCATTGCTAAAGGGCCGAAGGAAGATTTGCGACCGGTGAATGTTGGTCTTTTGTTTTTTTCCAAAAATCCCGAGCAATTTTTTAATCGTGCATGGATTGAACTGGTCTGGCACAAAGATAATTCGGGCAAAAAATTTGAAGAGGTTTACTTTAAAGGCCCTGTGCAAAAACACCTGAGGGATGCACTTTCGTTTATCCAAACAAATATCGTAAAGGAAAAAGTCGTAAAACACAAAAACAGAGCAGAAGCTGACCGCTTTTATAATTATCCCTACGAAGCCATCGAAGAAGCCCTTTCCAATGCTGTTTACCACAAAAGCTATGAGTTGGGATCACCCATTGAAGTGCAGGTTTTCCCTAACAAAATCACTATCCTGAGCCATCCTGGACCGGTTCCACCTGTGAACGCAAAAATTTTAGCTGCACAGCAACAAATCATTGCCCGGGAATACCGGAACCGTCGAATTGGTGATTTTCTCAAAGAACTTCATTTAACAGAAGGAAGAGGAACCGGTTTTCCGAATATTTATGATGCTATGAGAGACAATGGTTCTCCAAAGCCTGTTTTTGCTACTGATGATCAAACATATTTTCTGGTAACACTTCCGGCTCACCCTTTAGCTGGTGACCAAGTTAGTGACCAAGTAAGTAACCAAGAAAAAGAGCTGACATTAAACACTTTAGATGATATTATTGCTTTTAGTAACCAGGAAAGTGATCAAGTAAGTGATCAAGTAAGTGATCAAGTAAAAACTCTAATTATCAATAAATTTGGAGGAAAGGCCATTGATATAATAATTGGTTTAAAAGAAGAAGTTTTATCGAAAAAACAAGTCCTGAATAAGGCAGGGCTAAGTAATCATATTTTAAACAAACAGAGGCATATTGATCCTTTATTGGACATTGGCTGGATTGCATATACCTATCCGGACAATCCCAAAGACCGGAACCAAAAATATGAACTGACCAGGTCTGGTAGAAAAATATTGAACCTGCTTCATAAAACTGACTAAATAATCTTGAAAAATGACAGGCAATAATAGAATGCCAGTATCGACATCACAATTTCTTCTTTATACTTCTGCCGAAGGGAAAGTTCATATTGAAGTCTTTTTGCAGGTTGAAACAGTATGGTTGACCCAAAAAAGGATGGCAGAGCTGTTTGGTGTTGATGTCCGTACGGTAAACGAACATCTTTTGAATATTTTTGAAACAGGTGAACTTCAGGAGAAAGCAACTATCCGGAAAATCCGGATAGTTCAAAAGGAAGGCAAACGGGAAGTTAATTGGAATAAAAATACATTGAAGCAACTTTTAAACATTGGTTTCATACTGGAATGAACATGACCAACAAAAATCAATATCTTTCGGCACAAGTCCTGGTTAACAAAATTTACATCATCAGGGAACAGAAGGTAATGCTCGACAGCGATTTGGCTGAAATTTACGGTGTTGAAACCAAAAGGTTAAACGAACAGGTAAAAAGAAATATTGATCGATTTTCGGAATTGTTCATGTTTCAACTTTCTGATGAAGAGCATGAAAACTTGAAGTTCCAAATTGGCACTTCAAGTGGAAACGAATTTTTAAGGTCACAAAATGCGACCTTAGAAAAAAATGACTTGAAGTCGCAAATTGCGACCTCAAGTTGGGGAGGGCGACGAACCAACCCCTTCGTTTTTACCGAACATGGAGCCATTATGCTGGCAAGCGTACTAAAATCGGATACGGCGGTGCAGGCAAGTATCCGGATTGTGCAGTCTTTTGTTGAAATGCGTAAATACATTTCAGCCAATTCACAGTTGTTTTTGCGCATGGATACGCTTGAACAAAAAATGCTGCGAACCGATGAAAAAGTGGATTTGGTGTACAAAGCGCTCGAAGACAACAGCATTAAACCCAAACAAGGTATTTTCTTTGACGGGCAGGTTTTTGATGCTTATGTGTTTGTAGCCGGCCTTATTAAATCTGCTAAAAAAACAATTGTCCTGATTGACAATTATGTGGACGACTCAGTACTTACCCTGCTTGCCAAACGTAAAAAAGAAGTATCAGCAAGCATTTACACCAACAAAATCAGCAAACAACTATTGTTGGATGTAAAAAAATACAATACCCAATATGCACCTGTTGACTTGAAAGAGTTGAAAAACGTCCACGACCGCTTCCTGATTATCGACCAAAAAGAACTGTACCATTTTGGGGCATCGCTGAAAGATCTGGGTAAAAAATGGTTTGCGTTTTCGAAAATTGAGACCGGGGCTGTTGAAATGCTGGGGAAACTAAAAGCTAAAGGCAATAAGGATGAGTAATGATTTGAAAGGGCATAACGGTTGGAATATAACTAGTTTTGGTCAAATGGCTAAGCTTGTAAAAGAATCATGGAAACCCGGAGACGAAAAAACTTCGTATTTGGGATTGGAGCATATAAATGTTGGTACGCTTTCAATTAATTCAATTGGAGAATCTTCCCAATTGAATAGTAATAAGTTTAGATTTAAGTCAGGTGATATTTTGTTTGGGAAGCTAAGACCGTACTTTAGAAAAGTGGTAATTCCAAAGTTTGATGGAGTTTGCTCAACTGATATATGGGTTATTAGATCGCATAAGAATTTCGACCAAAGGTATTTGTATTATTTTGTTGCAAATTCTTCTTTTATAGACAAATCGATGGGGGCAAACACAGGTGCACATATGCCAAGAGCCGATTGGAAATTTTTAGAACAAACCGAGTGGCTTGTTCCAAAAATTCACGAACAAAAAGCCATCGCCGCCGTCCTCTTCTCCTTCGACAACAAGATCGAACTTCTCCGCCGGCAAAACAAAACCCTGGAGGACATGGCACAAACAATTTTTAAGGAGTGGTTTGTGGATTATCGGTTTCCGGGGGCGGGAAAGATGATTGATTCGGAGCTGGGATTGATACCAGAGGGTTGGAGAGTATTTGAGTTGAGTGAATTGGTGAAAATAATTAACGGCTACTCCTATAAAGGGACAGAATTAGTCAAAGAAAGTAATGCAGCTTTGGTTACATTAAAAAGTTTTGACAGAAATGGCGGATTTCAAACAAGAGGATTTAAACCTTTTTGTGGTAATCCAAAAAAAAATCAAGAAGTTCAGATTGGAGACTTAGTTGTGGCGCATACTGATTTAACTCAAGATGCTGAAGTGCTTGGAAATCCAGCATTTATTTTTAATAAATCTGGATTCGAAAAAATGTATTTTACGATGGACCTTGTAAAAGTGATTTCTCAGAATAAAAATGTAAGTAACGCCTTTCTTTATTATTTAATGAGAACAAACAATTTCAAGAGACACTGTGTAGGATACTCAAATGGTACCACAGTTTTACACATGTCAAAGAAAGCAATTCCTGAATATAAAATTGCACTTCCAAATGATTTGAATTTAGTGTATAAATTTTCGAAAGTTTCACGCAGTATAACAAAGAAGATTTCTAATAATTTGCAACATATTAATACTCTCTCACAATTTCGGGATGGTCTATTGCCTAAGTTGATGAGTGGGAAGATAAGTGTAAAATATTTTTAAAATGAAACTAATAAGCAATATTATCTTTTATTTAAAGAATAGGTTCATCCTTTTCTTCTTGGTGTTTATTTTATTACTTGTTTTAAATAAAATCTTTGCCGGCTATTACTTGCCATCGACAGAGACAAAGGACCTTTGGTTTTATTCAGGATTATTTATGATTTTATTCTCAATTCTTTTTATAGAGCCCTTTTATACATCTCCTAAAAACGTTATCACAAACGCTATTCCCCTACTTTTAGTTTTAATTTCGATTCAGATTACTTTTAAAAGTCATGCATATTGGTGGATACTTTTCCTCTATGTGATTTTACTATTGTTTTTATCTATCGTTGCTCTATTTCTTAGTGATAATAATAAAAGCCCTGATTCCAGTTTTAACAAATGGTCAGATAAATTAAAAAACATTGTTGTTCTTTTAGGAAAAGGGAAAGTTATTTATTCTGTAGTATTTCTTTCAGTTTTGTTCCTATATAAAGAAGATATTATTAAAAGTTACGGTAGTTCATATTTTATCGTGTTATCCATTTTATGGGGATTTATCCTGTTGATTGATCCAAAAATCTTGCATAACAAGTTGTTTAAAGAGGGAAGTACAAAAAGAACGAATGCTGTGGGAGAAATTTTCGGAGTTCAATCTAAAAAAATATTTTTAGTTAAGCTTTTTGATGACAGAAACAGAAGCATTAAGAAATTTGATATTGTTAAGTTTAGATATTCAATGCAGGACTCAGATGATTTCTTTTTTACAGGCATTATTTTCGACACCTACCTTCTTAACCAAGAAAAGTGGGCTAAAGTTTTACAACTCGGAAAAAGTAATACTGAAAGAGAGTTTTTACAGAAAAATATTGTATACAAAATTGTTGAAAAAGATGAAATAGGAAAAACTCAGAAGAACCTTAATGTTGAAAATTTTGTTGGAGTGGTAATTGAAGGTTCCAAAATTGGATCTATAAAGTTTGAATACTCCAAGAAAAATGATGATTTACAAGAAGGGGACGTATTAGAACTATATATTGGAAAAAAACGTTTATTCTATCAGGTTGTAAGTGGAGTTACCGAATTTGAACGTCTTGAAAACAAAAATGAAACAGGATTTATAGAAGCTGAAGCTATTCAGCTTGGAGAGTGGAATAATAATACTTTATCCTTTCAAAAGTTTGGATGGGTTCCAACAATAAATACACCCATTTTTAAAGCAGACACTACGGACATTTCAGTTCCTGAAATTGAATATCCGCAATTTATTCTAGGCACTATTCCTGATACACAATTAGTATCAGCTATCAATCTGCATGATGCAATCAGTCATCATACAGCATTACTTGGAATTACAGGATCGGGTAAATCTTTTATCGCCAGAAAGATGATAGAAAGTCTCCTTGCGGATACAAAGGTTGTTTGTATTGACTTTACGGGTGAATATATCAAAGAATTTCAATCTTTAAATCCTCATGTTCTAATCGATACTGCTGGATTAGAAAAAGTTGAGGAAATAATGGCACAAAAGGAAGCCACAAAGAGGAAAGATGAAATATTAAATTACAAAAAACAAATTCAAGAAAAGCTATCGGAATATGTGAAAACTTACATGGAATCCGAAAAAAATCTGACAATTTTTGAACTTCCAGACCTTTCCAATACTTCATTCATACTTGAATTTACCCAGTTCTTTATTGAGAGTATTTTCCATTATGCAAAAGCTAATCAAGATTCTAATAAGATATGTATAGTACTTGAAGAAGCTCATACTGTTATTCCAGAAACCAACTTCCTTGGTGATCTTGGAGACTATGGAAGCAGCAAAGCCTTAGTTAGCAAAATGAGCCAAATTGCATTACAGGGAAGAAAGTATGGAGTTGGATTTTTCGTTATTGCACAAAGAACTGCAAATGTTTCAAAGACTGTTTTACACAATGTAATACCATAATTTGTTTTCAAGCATTTGATGAAACAAGTTTTAATTTCCTCGGCAATTATGTTGGACATGATTTAGTAAAAACGTTACCAAACTTAAAGCAGTATCATGCAATTGTTTCTGGGAAAGCAATAAAAGCCAATATACCAATGATTGTTAATCTTGAAAGAGAAATAGAATGACTCCAATATTTGAATCCGATATCGAAAAAATGTGCATCGACCTCCTGATGGAGCAAGGATACACCTTTCTATATCCTGAAGACCAGGAAACAGAAAGAAACGATTTGTCAGAAGTAATCCTGAAAGACCGCCTCAGAAATGCCATTGATGAATTCAATCCAAAAATACCCAAAGATGCACGGGATTATGCTTTTAAAAAGGTGTCGAATCTTCCAACTCAGAATTTACTGGAGAACAACGAACAGTTCCATACTTACCTCACCGAAGGAGTGAATGTTGAGTATTTGAAAGATGGGCATAGCAGAGGTGCGGATGTGAAACTGATTGATTTTGAAAACCCGGAAAGAAACGACCTGGTGGTTACAAACCAGTTCACAGTTTCCCAGGATCATGTGAATAAACGGCCGGATATTGTTCTGCTCATTAATGGGCTTCCGTTGGTGGTCATTGAGCTGAAAAATCCCGCTGATGAAAATGCAATCGTAAAAAAGGCCTTCACCCAATTGCAAAACTATAAAGCGGCCATTCCGGGCCTGTTTTTCTACAATAGCTTATTGGTTGCCTCCGATGGGCTGGATGCCAAAGCCGGATCACTCACCGCAGGATATTCCCGCTTTATGAACTGGAAAACAGTAGATGGGGTCAAAGAGGATGAAATAACCACACCACAGATCGAAACCCTGATCCGGGGAATGCTCCGCCCGGATGTTCTCCTGGATGTAATCAAGCAATTTACTGTCTTTGAAAAAGCCAAAAAGGAAGATCCAAAAACCGGTTTGGTACAGGTGGAAACCGTGAAGAAAATCGCCGCCTATCATCAATACCATGCTGTAAACAAAGCAGTCTTATCTTCTGTCCGGGCTGCCGGGATCAATAGCCAGGTGATGGAAAAACCGGAACTTTATGGTTTACCATCTATAGAAACACAGCAGGAAGGAGACAGGAAAGCAGGCGTTGTCTGGCACACCCAGGGAAGCGGAAAATCCCTGTCCATGGTTTTTTATGCCGGGAAAATTGTCCTGGCCATGAATAACCCAACCCTTGTAGTTATCACCGATAGAAACGACCTGGATGATCAGCTATTTGAAACCTTTGCCGGGTGCAAACAATTGCTCAGACAGGAGCCGGTCCAGGCTGAGAAAAGAAGTGACCTGAAAAACTTACTAAAGACTTCCGGAGGAGGAATTGTTTTTACAACCATACAGAAGTTTTCCCCGGAAGATAATGGAACAGAGTATGACCTCCTTTCCAACAGGGGAAATATTATCGTTATTGCCGACGAAGCACACCGGAGCCAATACGGATTCGGAGCGAAAAACACGGAAAAAGAAGGAGAGGTTTATACCCGTTATGGATTTGCAAAGTACCTGAGAGACGCCATACCAAACGCCACCTTTATTGGATTTACCGGAACCCCGATTGAAAAAGAAGATGCTTCAACCCCTGCGGTATTTGGTAATTATGTGGATGTTTACGACATTGAACAAGCGGTGGAAGATGGAGCCACCGTAAGGATTTACTACGAATCCCGTTTGGCAAAAGTACATTTGAAAGAGGACGAAAAAGAAAAACTGGATGCAGAAGTGGAAGCCATCACGGAAGGAGAAGAAACTTTCCGCCAGGGGGGCGGACAGGCGGCCAGCGAAAAGGCCAAGGCAAAATGGACACAACTGGAAGCCATTATCGGACATCGGGATCGTCTGAGAATTGTAGCTAAAGATATAATTGATCATTTCGAAAAACGAAACGAAGCCTTTGAAGGGAAAGGAATGATTGTGACCATGAGCCGGAGGATTGCCGTTGAGTTGTACGAAGAAATTATCAAACTCCGTCCTGACTGGCACGATAGGGACAAAACAAAGGGAGCCATCAAGGTAATCATGACTTCCAGCTCTTCCGATCCTGGGAATTGGCAAATTCATAATACTTCAAAACAGGAAAGAAAGGCCCTGGGGAATCGCCTCAAGGACCCGAAAGATCCTTTAAAACTTGTAATTGTTCGGGACATGTGGCTGACCGGATTTGATGCACCGTGTTTGAAAACGATGTACATGGACAAACCCATGAGGGGGCACAACCTTATGCAGGCCATAGCCAGGGTAAATCGTGTATACGGGGATGTGGAAGGAGGATTAATTGTGGATTATATTGGAATTGCCTCTGATCTCAAAAGTGCCCTTGCAACTTACACCGAGAGCGGAGGGAAGGGGAAACCAACCTTCAATCAGGAAGATGCCGTGGCAACCATGCTGGAAAAATACGAAGTGGTGTGCCAGCTTTTAGATGGATTCGACTACCAAAGATATTTTTCTGCTGATACCAGGGAAAAACTGACCATCATTTTGGAAGCCCAGGAACATATTTTAAGCCTTGAAGATGGCAAAGACAGGTTTACCAAACAAGTAAGCTTGCTTTCTAAAGCCTTTGCTTTATCTGTTCCCCACCTAAAAGCGATGGAAATTAAAGATGATGTAGGATTTTTCCAGACGATAAAAGCCAGACTGACGAAATTCGAACCCACCGGAAGCGGAAAAAGTGATGAAGAAATCGAATCGGCAATTCGGAACATAGTTGACCGGGCAGTAGTTGCAGAAGAAGTGGTTGATATTTTTGATGCAGCAGGAATTAAAAAACCGGATATTTCTATTCTTTCCGATGAATTCATGGATGAGATCAGGGGAATGAAACGAAAGAACATTGCCCTGGAATTACTCAAAAAACTCCTCAATGATGAGATAAAGGGAAGGATGAAACGGAACTACATTCAAAGCCGGAAACTTTCGGAAATGCTTGAAAAGGCCATTAAACGTTATCAGAATAATTTGCTTACTGCTGCCCAGGTAATTGAAGAATTAATAAATCTTGCGAAGGAAATTAAGAAGGATGACGACAGAGCAAAAGATTTGGGCCTTTCCGATTATGAAGTAGCTTTTTATGATGCACTGGCAAACAATGAAAGCGCCCGTGATGTAATGGGTGACGATATTCTTAAAGAACTTGCCCACGTACTCGTTGATAAAGTCCGTGCCAATACTTCCATTGATTGGACCATCAAAGAAAGTGTACAGGCAAAATTGAGGAGTATCGTAAAAAGAACACTTCGGAAATATGGATATCCGCCAGATATGCAAAAATTAGCTACAGAGAATATTTTGAAACAGGCTAAACTGTTGGCTGATGAGTGGAGTGGGAAAGTTAATAAAATAATTCTTTAACGGAAAATATTTGCCAAAAACCGTTAACTTTAATTATGATTTAAGGTTCGGTTCTTCTTTGCAGAAATCAAAATAAAGATGATACATATTATTTCTGAGCCATCTTTTCTTTTGTGTGTTGATTGATGAGAAAGTTTCCAGGATTTAAAACTACCATTAGAAAAATCTGTTTTTAAATTTAAAAACGAATTAATTTTATTTCTAAGCTCTTTAATAATTCGTTTATGATCGCACTCCACCATAAAACCAACCATAGCTGCAAAAATCCAGAAAATCAAAACTAACGTACTTTGGTTTAAACGGAGGGTGCTTTTTCTGATTGCCCTTGCAATAGACGATGTTCGTCTTCTCCCGTTTCAACTCTAATACTTTTTACATTAACAATGTAACTTTTATACATTTGTTACCGCCAATAATAAACAAGCTTGAAAATAAGTTCTTGATAATGTATCTTTGTTAAAAATCTATGTAATGCAAACAATAAGATTGAGAGTAAATAATAAAATATACAAGCAATTGATGTGGTTTCTGGAGCGCTTCAAAAAAGATGAAATACAAATCATTAAAGAAGACTCAGAATTCATATCGGTGCAAGAATATTTGAATAGCGAATTATACAAAGTTGAAAATAATAAAGCAGATTTCATCAGTCTTGATCAACTTGATCAGGAATTAGAAAATACCATCCGCAAGTATGAAGCTTAAAATTACCAAGTCATTCAGAGATAAATTGAATGATCAGGTAGCATATATTGCAAAAGATAAACCATCTGCCGCCCGAAAATTCAAATCCCTTGTTTTAAAAGAAATTAAGGAAATTCCAAACTTACCATTTAAGAATAGAAAATCAATTTTTTTTGATAGAGAAGATATCAGGGATATCATAGTTAAAGGCTATTTAATAGTTTATAAGGTTAACAAAAAAGAAAACTCAATTGAAGTTTTCGGTTTTAGCAAATGGGAGGAAAACCCATATAAATGAAAATTACTGGCGGTAACACACGGTAAATGCCATTTGGCGGGGCATATAAGACGATTCTTGGTTTCGTTTAACCAAGTTGGTTGCAGATAGAAAACGATGTAATTTCTAAAAATGCTTTGCTTGAGCAAACACCTTTATCAATAATCTCTGTTGCAACTTTGGGGGTTCTTCTGCCAGAACAAGTGATGATTGGCATTGAGTCAAGAAGGCTTTGATCAAACCAACAATCTTCCGGCCTGAACTCTTCGAGAAGTGGGGATGCCAAATTTTTAAAAGCTTCTGATAGTCGGTTTAACCTGTTATTGAATGCTGCATAGTTACCAGGGTTTGGAAACCAACTGCGAAGGTATTCATTGGCAAACCTGTGAATTTGCTTAACCTTAAAGCGCTGTTCTTCATGTATGATATACAAGTACATGGTCATAATTTCCTCATCTGTAAGCTCTGGTTTATTATTGTTACTGAAGCGTTCACAACAATATTTTAAATCTTCATCAAATCTTTTACAGATGTATAAGTAAATTTCTACTAACTTTAGTGCTTTAGCCTCGGGAATCATATTCTTAAATGTTTTATGAATACTACATCTAAGATATTTATTCCCAGGCTATTAATTACATTTATTTGTCACAAATTATTGACATTCAATTGTTTATAACATTGGGGTTTTGAAACAATTCAACCCTTGATTCGCATTAATAGTATATTGGATTCGTAGTTACATCAAAAAATTCTTCATAACATAGGCATAGGAGCTCATAACGAATTCTTCGAGTCAGGGTCAACCAAACCCGATTCCGACAATTTCTGCTCCTGTTTAATAAGATCTAATTTTTGCCTTTCCAGCACTTTCAAACCAGGCACTTTGCTAAACCTGGCAACCAGTAATGCATGAATGCCCAAAATCGGGCCGCATTCTTCAGCTACCTCACCACTGGCTTCACAACCCTCAGTTACAACAGCTACTTTATTTCGTGCGGGCTTTTCAGCAGTATAATTTGTGGGTTTCATACTTAAACGCAAGCATTCTGTCCATTTGTTAATCTTTTCTTCATCAACTGCGGTTAAGCGGGAAATAGTGGTTTCGCTG
>CAZTAW010000066.1:0-1893 GCA_964611705.1 uncultured Bacteroidales bacterium | reverse complement strand
TTCGCTGATGGCTCTGTATTTAAGGTATCTGTATGTGGTCCATTTGGCCTCCGTAATTTCAGATACCTCAAAATTGAAATTGTAGCCGGTAAATTTCTTCGGAATATTTTTAAAGGTAAAAGAGCCCTTTTTTTTCTCTTCAATACGAGCCTTAGAGCGATCAGGTATATGGTATTTCACATATTGATAATCAATGCTTATTGACTCAATCTTTTATTGATCTTCCGACAATACACCGCTAAACATAACAATCTCTTCAGAAATCGGGTAAGTGGTAATCTTTATTCCTGAAAACTCATTACCATTCAATTGCATATCATCCAAACTCGTGTAAAAACCAATTGTTGTCCGCTGTTCATTGCTGCTTTCCTTAACTTCACCTGTTTCGAACCGGAGGGTTTTTTTATTATTTTCAATAATTGCCGGAACGCTGATCGTAATGCTTGTCTTGCGGTACTCCTGCTGTGCCTAAACATAAATTAGGGTTAAGAAAAATATGAACGCTAAAGTTAGGATTCTGTTTATTGATTTCATGATAATAATTTTGTGTGTCTTTTTTTGAAGCGAAAATAGCTACAGGAACAGACATTACGAAAATAAATACGTACGGATTTATGAATCAGTATGTGCATTCTGATCTTTTTAATGTTAAAAAATATTATTATTGAACCATCAGTTTCCTCACTTCAAAACCTTTACCTGTATAAATTCTGATTAAATAAAGTCCATTCGGCAAGCCACTTACGTCAAATGCTGAATCATCATTTATTTCTTTTTTCATCATGACAATTCCTCTCCTGATATTTAAGATTTCTAATGAGTTAATTTTCAAACCAGGTTTTGTATGAAGTGTAAACATGTTTTTTGCCGGATTGGGAATGACTTCAATTTTTAAATTATGCGGGTTTTCCGCAATACCAACCGGGTCGCCTTCGGTGATCTGTATATACTGATTGGCCTGAATGTTATAAAGATACTGTGCTTCGCTATTGGGCCAGAAGATCCTGATCTCATCCACCAGGGTGTTTTCACCAAGGCCGATTTCCAGCGGATAGCTGTGAAAATTGCATCCCCCGTCTCCGACTATGATGGTGTGGTAGGTGTGCATTCCTCCGGTCATGATTTCCAATCTTGTTCCCACGGCATTATAGTTTGACGTGGTTCCCGTAAGTTCGATGGTCAGAAAGTTATTCGGGCAATTTTGGTTTTCAAATAATTTTTGCCTGCTCATATGACCCGATCCGAAGAAATCTATGGCCCCGTCCAGGTTATGATCGCCCCAGGAGGTGCCGAAATAATCCCCGCCAATTTCCCAGGAACTGCTTACATCCCTGATGTTCAGCTCTTCTGCCACTTCCTCAAAGGTTTCATCTCCATTGTTCAGGTAAAGGAAATTGCCAAAGTAGTGGTCATCAACCAGTATATCCATCCATCCATCGTTATTTACATCGGCAAAGCTGGCTGTTCGTGTTGAGGGCTGCCCAATCGTTCCGGCAATTTGTGTAATATCGGTGAAGGTACCGTCACCGTTGTTGCGGAAAAGATAATTCCCCGGATCCTGTAACTGATCTTTGTGAACGGCTGCATAAATGTCAGGATATCCGTCATTGTTGATATCTCCGGCAGTTACACCATAAATATTGTTTTGCATAATCAGTCCGCTGCCTGAAGTAACATCGGTAAACACCATATTGCCATCGTTTCTGAAAAGTTTGCTTTCATAATATGATGATGTGCCTGCCAGGATATCGACATCCCCGTCCCGATCATAGTCGAAACATACGGTTGTCCTGACGCCTTCAAGCTCCAGCGGGTATTCATCAATAAAGTTTCCGTTTCCATCTCCTGTTTTTATGCCCGGGATGCTTCTGTCAAACAGATCGAGATGGCCGT
>CAZTAW010000065.1:0-14750 GCA_964611705.1 uncultured Bacteroidales bacterium | reverse complement strand
GCTATGCGCTCTCTGATAGGTAGTTATGAAGTTTCATTTGCAAGTTGGGTTAAAAGTACAGGAAAAAACCCAACAGATTAGAAAACTGCAAGAAATATCATTTGCAGCATAAAACAACAAATTAAATTGAACAACATGTTGGTTAATGTTTTAAATTAAGCGCATATATTAATTTGTCCGAAGGACTCCTTGGGAGAAAATTTGAAGATGATCAAATTTGAAAATTAAAACCGCTACGCGTGAAGTGAAATCCGACAACATGCAAAACGAACAACATGTTGGTTAGGTTTGTAGCCTAAGCGCCTAATTCCTGATTTCGTGAATCAGAACATCAAGTATTTATCAATAACTTTACAGATATCGCTGAAAATTTCATCTACTGACCCTACCCCTTTAATTTTCTCCAGTTTTTCATGTTCATCGTAATAATCGAGCAATGGGGCAGTTTGGTTTCTGTATACATGCAAACGGTTTTCTATGGTTTCCTTGTTATCGTCTTTTCTGCCCTCGAGTTCAGCCCGTTTCAGCAACCTTTTTACCACTTCTTCATCATCCACCTCCAGGGAAAGTACCAGGTTTATATTATCATTGATTTTGTCCATCAACTGATCCAGTTCTTTTGCCTGTACCAGGGTTCTCGGAAATCCGTCGAAAATAAATCCGGCTACTCCCCGGTTCTTTTCAATAACCGAATGCAGAATTTCGATCAAAAGCTCATCAGGCACCAGTTCACCCTTTTCCATTATACTTTGCGCTTTCATTCCGAGTTCGGTTTGTTGTTTTACTTCATTACGAAGAATATCTCCCGTGGAGATATGTTTTACATTGAATTTCTCAGCTATTTTCACTGATTGTGTGCCTTTCCCCGATCCGGGAGGGCCGAAAATAATAATGTTAAACATGCCGGTTTGAATTTAATTAAACAAATCTTTCGCCAGCACAAAGATAAAGATTACAAACAGCATACCCTAATAATATGTAATTTTGCAAAACCTAAACAAAGGGTTTTTATGTTAACTCACGCCAGCGGTTTAAATCTGCAAAATGCATTGAAAGCTCCGGACTCCATTCAGCCGGTAAATCCGGCAGGCAATGCAATAAACCGTTCAGTCAGTATTGATGACAGCAGTAATTTGATCACATCCGACAGTTCAACCAGTGCTTCAACTTCTCTTACTCATAAAGATAATTATTTTACAGCTAAACCTATCGAAAGAAATTCGCAAGACTGGACCACCGGATTGATTCTTTTTTGTTTTCTTATTTATGCCTGGATAAGATTCAAATACAAAAGAAGAACTTATCAGATTATACAGGCTTTTCTGGCAAAAAACTATGCCAATCAATTTGCCAGAGAGGGTAATTTATTTAAGGAAAACATTTTTTTACCCCTGATGGTTATTGCTGTCATTTCGATTTCAGTCTTTATTCATCAATCTTTTTCATACTACAAAGTACCGTTTTACGATAAAGCGGAACCCATCATCAGATTTCTGATAATTCTATTGATTTTTGTTTCTTTTTGGATCGCGAAAGTCATACTGATAAAAATACTTGAAGTTGTTTTCGAAACAGCAGATGCCACATATGATTATCTGCTTAACATACATATACACTTAATCATTATCGGTTTGATAATACTGCCTTTGTTAGTTTTTACAACATATATAACGCCCCGTATTTTTATCCCTGCCGGTATGGTATTATCCGCGATGATCTATTTAATGTGGTTATACAGAGGATTTTCGATAGGGCTGAAACAGAAGGACTTTTCTGTTTCACATTTATTTTTGTATCTTTGCACCTTTGAAATTTTACCGGTTACCATATTTGCCAAGTTATTAATTAACAACAATTAAGAACAAAAAAACTCGACACAACGTGGAAAGGAAAGCAAGAAAAATCAATATAAAAAACATTCTGGTCTCTCAACCCCAACCCGCTGATTTTGAAAAATCACCTTACAGCAGTCTGGCCAAGAAATACAATCTGAACATTGATTTTCACAAATTCATTAAAGTTGAAGGCGTCACATCAAAAGAATTCAGGCAGCAAAAAATCAATATCCTTAAGCATACGGCTGTTATTTTTACAAGCCGCAACGCCGTTGACCATTTTTTCAGTCTGGCAAAAGAGCTCAGGGTTGAAGTACCCGATACAATGAAATATTTTTGCATAAGCGAGGCAACCGCTTTTTATCTCCAGAAATACGTTCAATACAGAAAGCGGAAAATTTTCTTCGGGAAACAAAATTTCAATCAATTGGTTGATATCATCAAAAAACACAAAGATGAAAACTACCTGCTTCCCTGTTCGGATATTCATAAAGCAAGCTTGTCGAAATTGCTCAATGATAACGAGATTAAGTTTACAAAAGCGATTATGTACAGGACAGTTGCGAGCAATCTCTCGAAGGTAAAAATTGATAACTATAATATGCTGATCTTTTTCAGTCCTTCGGGGATTACATCATTGTTTAAAAATTTTCCGAAATACAAACAAAATGATGCCCTTATTGCAGCTTTCGGGCCAACAACCTCCAAAGCTGTAAAAGATGCCGGTTTAGAGCTTAACATCAAAGCACCGACAAAAACCGCCCCCTCAATGACAATGGCTATTGACGAATATATACAAAAAGCAGCCAGGAAGAAATAGCATTCATCCTTACAGATCACATTCTTTTTTGAAAACGAATGCAAACCCTTAGAAAACAGGAGCGTCTCAGAAGCAAGAAACAGATTGAGAGGTTATTCAGGCAAGGTAACACTTTCAGGATTTTTCCTTTTAAAATTATATGGCTTGAAAGCGAAACAAGAACCAACTATCCTGCTCAGGTACTGATTGGTGTATCTAAGAAGCACCTACGCAGGGCCGTTGCCCGAAACAAGCTTAAAAGAAAAATAAGGGAAGCATACAGAAAAAACAAGCAGTTTTATTACGATTACCTGAACGAAACCGGAAAAAAAGTGATCATTGCAATTATCCACAATGGCAAAGACATAACCAGGTATAATGAAACAGAACAAAAAATAATTGCCTCCTTCAATCGTTTAATTGAAGAACATGAAAAAACTATTGGGTAAATTTTTCATTCTATTAATAAGGATCTACCAGGGTGCCATTTCACCGTTTTTTCCTCCTTCATGCAGGTACACCCCAACGTGTTCTGCTTACGGAGTGGAGGCCATCAAAAAACATGGCCCTTTCAAAGGTGGCTGGCTTTCCCTGAAACGATTCCTTTCCTGTCATCCCTGGGGTGGCAGTGGCTACGATCCTGTACCTTAAAATATTATTGTTATGAAAACATTCATTTTTAGATTTGTAATTGCTTTTGTATTGTTGGTTCCGTTTTGGTCATCAGCACAGAACAACAATTTCGAAATATCGAAAAACCTGGATATATTTACTACCCTGTATCGTGAACTTCACAAAAACTATGTTGATGAAGTTCAGCCTGGAGAGCTCATGGAACAAGCCATTGAAGCCATGTTAAAAACCCTTGATCCGTTTACCAATTATATCCCTGAATCTGATATTGAGGATTACAAGTTTATGACAACAGGACAATACGGGGGTGTTGGTGCCCTTATCCATAAAAGAGGCGACTATGTTGAAATAGCCGAATTATACCAGGATTTTCCCGCTGATAAAGGTGGACTTTTACCCGGAGACAAAATCATTGAAATAGATAACCAATCTGCTGTCGGGAAATCATCGGAAGAGGTAAGCAGCATCCTTAAAGGCCAACCCGGATCCAAGCTTACAATTTTAGTTGAGCGGGAAGGAACAGAAGGTGCAATAAGGAAAGAGATCATCAGAGAAAACATCAAAATTGATAACATCCCTTATTATACAATCCTGGAAGACAGGATTGGTTATATTAAGCTAAATGGTTTTACAAAAGATGCCTGGAAAGAATTAAAAAAATCATTCACTTACATGAGAGAGAATAATGAGCTTGAAGGTCTTATCATAGACCTGCGTGGAAATGGCGGTGGATTACTGATCGAATCTGTAAATATTGCCAATCTGTTTATTCCAAAAGACCAGTTGATTGTCACTACAAAAGGAAGACTGAAAGACAAAAACAACGTATATAGAACAAGATTTACGCCTATTGATACCGAAATACCACTTGTCATTCTTGTTGACAATATAAGCGCCTCCTCCTCCGAGATTCTTGCAGGCGCCGTTCAGGACCTCGACCGTGGAGTTATTATCGGTCAAAGGACATACGGAAAAGGACTGGTGCAAAATGTAATCCCCCTTAGCTACAATGCAAAAGTTAAAATGACCGTTGCGAAATACCATATCCCCAGCGGAAGATGCATTCAGACCATTGATTATTTTAACAAAGACAAAAACGGAAACTCAAATAAAATACCCGATTCCCTGATCAATGAATTCAAAACTAAAAATGGTCGCAAGGTTTATGATGGAGGTGGTATCAGACCGGATATTGAAATCAAACCCGGGAAATACGCAAACATTACAAAAAGCCTTTTTACCAAATTCCTGATATTCGATTATGTTACAAAATTTATTGACAGGCACGATAGCATTCCACCCATAGAAGAATTTGAGATAAGCAATGAAATTTATAATGATTTCCTGGAATACATCTCGGATAAAGATTACGATTATACCACAGAAAGCGAAAAAACGCTTGATGATTTGAGAAAATATGCTGAAAAAGAAAAGTATTTCGAAGCCATTTCTGAGGACTATGAAAATCTCAAAAACGAAATGATGCATGACAAAGAAAAAGACCTTTACGAATTCCAGGATGAGATCAGGCACCTGCTCGAAATGGACATAGCCACACGATACTATTATCAAAAAGGCAAAATAATGGCAGCGCTTGAAGAAGACCCGGAACTTGATAAAGCCATTGAAATACTGAAAAATCAGGATATGTACAATAGTATTCTCAGTCCGCCGGATTTAACACAAAATGAATAGTACAGTGCAGGAATTTCATTTATCTTTACATCAAGGAGCAAGACAGTAAGGACATGTATATTTATCAACGCCAGTTTCATAAGGATGCTTATTTTGTTGCGCTCATTCTAATGGCTGTATGCGTGCCGTTATCGAAATTCGGAATGAGCGTGATGCAATTCACCCTGCTTGGTTTATGGATTTGGGCAGGATTTTCTTTTAAAACTACTTTCAGCTTTTTTCAAAACAATCCTTTTTTCAAAGCTATTGGTAAATTTTTAGTTTATTTATGGCACTTAACTGCCTCGAATTTTGTTGGGAAATTCAGCAGGTTCTTCAAAAATAAGGCAGCAATAGTGCTGGCCTCACTTTTTATTTTGCATCTGATCTGGTTGATCAACACTACCGATTTTTCTTACGCATTCAAAGATATTAGAACCAAGTTGCCTTTACTGGCACTTCCGGTCATTTTATCCACCATGGAACCCATACAACAGAAACGCTTTAACTTTGTGATGTTGTTTCATGCTGCTGCTGTGCTTATTGGAACTTTCGTCAGCACATGGATTCTGATTCAGGGAGAATTCACGGATATAAGAAAAATCTCTATCTATATTTCACCCATTCGCTTTGCTTTAAACATTTGCATAGCTACATTCACTCTCTTATATTTTGCCTGGAAAAAAGATATTTACAGCATACCCTATAGAATGGTTTTCTTTCTCATCAGCATCTGGATGATCATTTTTCTGATCATCCTCGAATCCGGTATCGGTATTGTAATACTGCTATCAATCTTTGTATTGATCGCGTTGTATTTTATTGCAAAGCAGAAAAACAAAATCCTTAAAACAGGATTGGCTGTTGCAATCATTGCAATACCTATTTCGGTGGCATTATATATTTATGATATTATGCATGATTTTACACAGGTTGAAAAAGTTAATTTTTCGGAACTGGATACATATACCAAACAGGGTAATAAATACAGGCACGATACGGTATATTTTGGAATTGAAGACGGCAAATATTGTGGCTTGTACATTGCTATGGATGAGCTGAGAGATGCATGGAATCAGCGAAGTGAGGTCAATTTCGAAGGCAGGGATAAAAACGATCAACTGATAAAGTATACCATTATAAGATACATGGCTTCGAGAAACCTGAGAAAAGATGCGGAAGACTTAAGCATGCTGAGCCATAGCGATATTAAAGCTATTGAAAGGGGGATAGCCAATGCAAACTATCTTAAAAGCCCCAGCCTGAGAACCAGAATATCAAAAATCATGGTTGGTTATTACAATTTCAAATATGCCAATGATCCTAATGGCAGTTCTGTTTTTCAAAGGATTGAGTTCTGGAAAGCATCCCTGAACCTGATCCGGGAGAATTTCTGGTGGGGTGTAGGCACCGGTGACCTGAATACTGCTTTTGACGAATATTACAAGAGAACCAATTCACCTCTCGAGGAAGCAAACAGATGGAGATCACATAATCAGTATCTTTCAATATTTGTTGCAACCGGTGTTTTTGGATTTATCTGGTTCCTTTTTGTGCTTGTTTATCCTCCCTTAAAGCTACGGAAATTTACAGATTATTTTTATTTTGTCTTCTTCATTACAATTGTCTTGTCAATGCTAACCGAAGACACCATCGAATCGCAAGCCGGAGTGACTTTGTTTGCATTCTTTAATGCATTCTTACTTTTCTGCAGAAAAGAGCAATAAATTTTTATCACTTTATAACAATCAAAAACCATCCTTTTGCCATCCCAGCAAAAATCAATAAACTACCCCGCCGCAGAGCAGCGGGGTATTAAATGAAATATTTAAAAACGACCCAAGGGGCGGGGAATTAACCCTTGTCCGCCTCAGGCGGATTAAAAACAAAAATGCATATTCGTATTGTTTTCGTATTTTCGCATCCATCAATCTTTTGATTTATGAAAGAAAATTCATTGATCATCAAATACATAGTATGCAATAGTGAGAAAGAGCTTGATTCCAATGACCAAAAACTACTGGCGGAAGCAGAAAATGCAAGTGCGGATTCATATTCTCCTTACTCCCGCTTTCGTGTTGGCGCTGCCGTGAGACTTGAAAAGGGTAAGATCATCAGAGGAAACAACCAGGAAAATGCCGCCTATCCACTGTCTATGTGCGCCGAAAGAATAGCCTTGTTTCAGGCAGGAGCTAATCACCCGAAAGAAACAATTGAAGCTATTGCCATTATTGCTGACAGCGATCAATTTCAATTCAATGAAGTAATTACTCCCTGCGGGGCCTGCAGGCAGGTAATGGCCGAATATGAAAACAAGCAATTAAAAAACATTAAAGTAATACTGGCTTCGGGCAAAGGTGAAATCTGGATATTTGAAAGTATTGCCAACTTGCTCCCATTTATGTTTAAAGCCGATCAACTCAAGAAAAACAATAAATAACCGGAAAAATGATGCAACTCATTTCAACAAAAATCTGTAAAGCCAGTGATATTGGTATTTACAATAACCTTTTCGGGGGAACCATGCTTTCGTGGCTTGATGAAGCCGGCGGGACAATGGCCAGCTCAATTTGCTGCTCACCCAATATGATTACCCTTAAGATTGATGAAGTTGTTTTTAAGAAGCCCGTAAGAGTAAATCAACATATAAAAATCTACAGTAAAATTGATAGACTGGGGACAACCTCTATTTCGTTGTATCTCGAAGCACGTCGTTTTGATTTTGACCAAAAGGAAGAAATCACAGTTTGTTCAACACGTATGCTTTTTGTAAGAATTGATAAAGAAGGAAATGCGATTCCAATCGAAAAGGAAATCAGGGAAAATTACAAAAACTATTGATCATGAAACACAAAGGAATATTTCTCATCATTGCAATATTAATAAATCTGGCATGGAAATCAGACAATCCTGCCTACATGTTTTTCAATGAAAAAGGGAAAAAAGTCAAGTACAAAAAAGTGGTAAAAGCCGCCGAAAAAGCAGATATTATATTTTTTGGTGAATTGCACAACAATCCTGTTTGCCACTGGCTACAACTTGAATTAACCCAGGCTCTTTTTCAAACCAAAAAAAATAATCTTATTTTGGGCGCCGAAATGTTTGAAGCAGATAATCAATTGATTGTTAATGAATATTTACAAGGCATCATTTCCGAAAAAAACTTCGAGAAAGAAGTAAAAAAATGGCCCAATTATGAAACCGATTATAAACCGCTCCTTGAGTTTGCCCGGGAAAACAACCTTCAATTTATTGCCACAAATATTCCACGGAGGTATGCATCTGTTGTTCATAAAAAAGGTTTCCAAGGCCTCGAAAGCCTCTCCGTAGAAGCCAGAAATTACATTGCACCCTTACCGGTTCTTTATGATCCTGAATTGCCCGGATATAAAAACATGCTTAAAATGATGGGTAAAATGAGCGGACACACCAATGAAAACCTCCCGAAAGCGCAGGCCATCAAAGATGCTACTATGGCTTATTTTATCCTGGAAAACCTTGACGAGGATAAATGTTTTATTCATTACAATGGGGCCTATCACAGTAAAAATTTCGAAGGCATTATCTGGTATCTTAAACAAGCTAAGCCGGATCTTAAGATTTTAACAATATCAACAGAGGAACAAAAAAGTGTGGATAGCTTAAAAAGTGAATACAAAGGTTCTGCGGATTTTATCCTGGTTATTCCGGAAAATATGACAAAAACTTACTGATTCATTTAAAAGTAAATAAAGCATTGGCAAGAAAGTTCCAGATTGTAACCACGCCAATTGCGATTAATTTGCAAAAATAAAAATTCCATTTGAACTTTCTCAGGATCATCCAGAGAATGAAGTTATTCAATGCCAGTCCGATGAGTGAAATGATCAGGAACTCGGAATATTCAACTGCAATATCCGGATTTGTACTTTTGAATGTCCATATTCTGTTCAATACATAATTTGAAGAAGCAGCAAGCGTAAAACCAATGGAGTTGGAAATAAACTTCTGGATTTTCAGTATTTCCTTACATAAATATGTAAAACCATAATCTACGAAAAGGCCGGCAAAACCAACAATTCCAAATTTCAGGAATTTCATTAAAAATGCTTCAGTCCATATTTCAGACATAAATCCGAATGTATTGCTTAATCCAGTTGAATAATAAGTACCTTTTTTTCCTCACTTCGCATTACATCAACCGTAATGATCTGTCCGGGTTCAAGTTTTTTGAGCCGGTTCATGTAATCATAAATATTTTTTACCGCCTTTCCATTGATCGCTACAATCAGATCACCTTTTTTCATTCCTGCTTTTTCTGCCGGTCTTCCTTTTGTAACTCCGCCAACACCTAATCCGTTTTCAGCATCTGAAGTAAAATCAGGCATAATGCCTAATGTTACCTTCAGTTTGTTTCTATAGTGCTTTTTGCGTTTAGGACCGGCTTCCTGAAATGTAAGGTCAGCGATGTCGCCGGCAAGCTTGTATATCAGGTCATATGAAAATTCGGCAATTTCTTTTTGTCCGGGAAAATTGATGTATTCAATATCATCATCAGGAGTATGGTAATCTTTATGTGCGCCGCTTGAAATGAATAAAACAGGGATATCCGATGCATAAAATGCTGCATGATCGGAGGGCCCATAGCCTTCAGGCGAAAAGGTAAGCTGCAACTGATATTCATCTGAAACAATTTTCAAGATACTATCAAATTCAACTGCTGTTCCTGTGCCTGAAACAGATAAGGTCTTTTCACTGCTGTCCAGTCTTCCGATCATATCAAAATTGATCATCGCAAAAATATGATCCGGGTTAACTGGTGGATTTTCCATAAATTTGGAAGAACCGATCAATCCCATTTCTTCCGCGCCAAATGCAACAACAATAATATTTTTATTTAACTGACCGCTATTGGCTTGTAATTTTTCGGCTATTTCGATGATCCCTGCAACTCCCGATGCATTGTCATCAGCGCCGTTATGCGGGGCAAGCGTATCGGGCATTCTGGAATTGGAACCCGGACCACCCATTCCAAGATGATCATAATGCGCTCCGATTATAAGATAGTCCGGCTCCTCACCTGGCTGGCCGGCTTTGATAATTGCTGCCACATTTTGATCCTTTACTTTTTCTTTAATGATTTCGGTACCTGCACTTACTGTGGTCGAAACATTGAAGGACCGTGGCATCATTGTTTCATTGATCTCTTTTTCAAGTTCCTCTATAGTAACAAATGCAGGCTTCAGGATTTTATTCGCTGCTTTTCGCTTTACATTGATCACGGGAAGGCCTGCGCTGCTGTGTGTTTTATCATAGTACAACGACACAAGCTGATCTTCATTATCAAATTCAGGCCCTGAAACAAAGATCACGCCGGCTGCATCATGATCACGGGCACTCAGCACTTTCTGCCGTTCATTACTATAATTGATAAAATCACTTTTATCCATATCATTTTCGGGATCACCCTTTAAAATCAATACCCACTTGTCCTCAACATTAATATCCTGGTAATCATTCCATGATATTTTATTATTATTTATTTCAAGACCATAGCCAACAAAAGAAACCTGTGCGGCAACTTCGGCATTTTCAGAAAATGAATACACCTTAAAATCCTTGTCATACTCAAATTCTTCATTTTCAACACGCAGGTAATTATTGTCGCCTGCTGAAACATCCGTCACGAGGTCGAAATAAAGAAAACCATTTTCACCGAGCAGGCTTAATCCGGATTTTATAAATTCATCACGAATATATTCAGCCCCAAGCAATGATTGTGGTGTTCCTGATTTTCGTCCCTGCAGTGAATCGTTGGCAAGGTAACTGACATGATCCTTAAGCTCACCCAAAGTTATTTCAGGATTTGTAAGCTTTTGCTTGCAGGCAACCAGTATTTCTGAGATAAAAATAAGAAACAGTATTGTTTTGAACTGTGATTTCATATTCAACATTTTGAACCGAATGGCAAAAGTATTAATAATAATGTAATTCTTTTTACAAAATCAGGATTCAAACCTTGAGAACAATCAGGATCAATAAAAAAGCCCCTCCGATCGGAGAGGCTTTTTCAATTTATTTTGATAAAATGATTATTCAACAATCATTTTCTTTGTTTCTGAATTTTTGCCGGAATAAACTGTGTACAGATACATTCCTTTTGGCAAGTTATTTATCTGGATGTTGAAATAATGAACACCTGCATCAACCATACCTTTGTCAATTTCAAGAACTCTTTTACCAACGAGGTTTGTCACAACGAGACTCAGATCTGAGCGTTCGAGTGTATTAACCTGCACGGTTGTCTTGTTGTTAAATGGGTTGGGATAGTTTTGTGATACATAAGAGATGTTGTTTTCAATGGGTTCATCCATTCCAACATAAATCCAAGGAATTGGCAGATAAACGATGTTATTATCAATAACTTCGTGCATTTCATACCTTACCGCCAATCCAGGCAGATTTGATGTCTGGTAAGCAACATGTGCATTTCCGTTAACTGCATATCCGGCTACTGATGGGAATACACATTCTGAGAAAAGGTGGAACAAGTCTCCTGTGTAATCTTCTTTGGTAGCTGTATCCCAGGTCATACCGTTATCGGGTGAGAAAATACCCCAAACATGTCTGTAGTTTTTATCGTCATTCTCAAATCCGGGAGTCATGGCAGCATAAAGTACCAGAATTTCGTTATACTCATTAATAAGAATTTGCGGCATAGAAGTTACACCAATATAATATGTTGCATATTCACCTGCCAGTGAGTCAACGTTTTCAAGCTTGGCAGCAAGATAACCATTTTCTTCGAGCCATGTAGGATTAACTACATCAGCACCAACCATCACGGTATCGAGTGTTTCTTTGTTTTCGTTCCAGTATACCACGCCATTTGAATAGGGATAGTAATATCCGCTACCACCTTCTTGTCTGTGGCATGTTCTTCCGAATACTACATGAACATCACCCATGTTGTCAATAGCAGCATGTGTGGGACCACCGCCACCACCATATCTTGGTGTGTCATCAGGTAATGCACCGCCGCCCCATGGGAATTCCATAAATGTATGTTTTTCCCATGAAGTACCGCCATCTTCTGATTTAAAAACAACGCCATCTGTAATTCCATCAAATACGTAGAAAGCAATGGTACCGTCTTTGGGTTCAGCCCAGCCATAGGTATCACCATTGTGTGCTTCGTAATAATCCGAACCAAGTCCTTCAAGAATTACGTTTTCCGGATCCCATGTAGCGCCACCGTCAACTGACCTTGAATAGAGCAATGCTCCATCCTGTCCCTGCCAGGGTGATCCACCATTTCCTGAAGGCATTGTTAAGGCAAGCAAGTGAATGGTATCATTATTTTCTCCTGATGTGATCATTCTTGGCCAGAGCAATCCGGGGCCTCCCTCAGGTCCTTCAAAAGCGAACTCTGTCCAATCACCTTCACCTTTATTTTCTCTCCAGTTAAAGATTATTCTGGCATCACCACTGTGAGCACAGGTAATTTCTCCATTTGCACCAAAAGCTGCATATGAAGGCCATCCGCATTTTACAGACTGAATTCTTTCTGTTGGGTAAGGGCCCCAGTCGCTACCATCATGGTAGTTGTAACCGGTACCACGGCCGGGATAACCGGCACCGTCTTCAAATCCCATTGTCCATGTTGCTCCGATTGTACCATCGTCATAAGCAACAATTCTGTTCTGTGTACTTGTGTTTGTCTGAAGATCGTAACGGGTTTCACCAATTACAATGTCTTCGTCCATTGTAGATTTGTTGTGAACAACCGGATTAAATTGTTTTGTGAATTGAAAATCATTGGCAACAGCTTTATCAACTACTTTTACAGAATGACTCTGCATATATTTAAGTTTTTCGCTGCTGTTTTGGCTTGTAGCTGCTATTACAAAACATAGCGCCACACTTAAAAGTAAAAACTTTTTCATAATCATTGTTTTTGGGTTTGACATTAAAATTATTTTTGCTTCTATAAAAATCAGTACAAATATAACCATTTACTAATACTATACAAGAATATCTTTAAAAAAACAACTGCAAAAATATTTTTTAATTCTTTCGGCTTGTATTTCCATTTTCTTTGGTATCAATCGGTATAGTACTGTAACGCGTATTTACAGTATCATTATTAAACATTTTGCGATAGGTAATATGTTTTTTTACAAATTTGCCGCCAACTGCATCGTGCAACGAACGCATCTTAGGATTGAAATCGCCAACCCATGAAAGTTCAATGGTTTTTATTTTGGGATATTTGGGCATTACCTTGTCCATATGCCAGAAAATAGCCGATTCAATTCCTTTTTTCTGATGTTCCGGTGCTACACCCATAACTGTAATTCTGGTTTGCGTATATACTTTCCTCATTTTCATGATCAGGAAACGTATTTTATTAATAAGGTTAAGTTTGCCCTTAAAATGCCTGAAAATCTGGTTGGCATCAGGCAACATTACCAAAAATGCAATGGGTTCATCCTGATAATAAGCAAACCATATAAATTCTTCAATGATGACAGGCTTAGCCTTTTTAAATGATTCCCAGAGATCTTTTTTATTGATGGGTGTAAAATTCTCGTGAAAAACCCAGGCTTTATCATATACTGTTTTCAGGTCATCCACAAATTTTTCCGCTTCGCTGAACTTAAAATGCTTATAATGATATCCGGGTTTTTGTCTGATCCAGTTGGCAATTTTCCAGAATCGCTCCGGAAAAGGAACCGTCAGATCAAGATGATTTGTTACCTGCTCAAAGTATGATTTAAATCCAAAATCCTCAAAAAACTTCTTGTAATAAGGAAAATTATAATTCATTCCAAAACTTGGCGGCATAAAACCTTCTACCAGCAAACCCCAAAAATTATCATTTTCTCCAAAATTAATCGGGCCATCCATAGCTTCCATGTTGCGCTCCTTAAGCCAAACCAAACAGGCGTTGAACAAAACAAAAGCAGCTTCTTTATCCTCAATACATTCAAAAAATCCCATACCACCGGTAGGTTGCTTGTAATTGTATGCTTTTTTTTCATTGATAAAAGCTGCAACTCTTCCAATAGCATTGTTCTTGTCATCAAACAAAACCCAGCGGGTGGCATCGCCATGCGTAAAAAACACATTTTTTTCCCTGTCGAAAACAGCTTCTACCATATTATCCAATGGGCATATCCAGTTTGGATCGTTTTTGTATAGTTTCCGGGGAACATCAAGAAAAATTTTCGCTAATTTCTTGTTTGTTACTTCAATAAGTTGCATTAATAATTCTGTTTGTTATTTATTTCACATTGCAAATGTAAAACATAATTTTATAGTTATGCCGGAAGATTACATTGTTTATCGCAAAGCAATGATCGTCCGGTATCAGAAAGAACAACAATTTTCGTTATATGACTATATTTGCAAAAAAGGTGAAGTGAAGAAGATATATATACTTGTTTTACGTGCTTATCTCGGTCCGCTGATCATGACATTTTTCATTGCATTGTTCATTCTTGACATGCAGTTTCTTTGGAAATATGTTGACGATCTGGTTGGAAAGGGGCTGGAATGGTATCTTGTAGCAGAATTACTTTTTTATGCTTCTTCTACATTTGTTCCGCTTGCACTGCCGCTTGCAATCCTTCTTTCCTCTCTGATGACATTTGGCAATCTTGGAGAACATTACGAACTGGTTGCCATGAAAGCAGCCGGTATTTCTATCAGAAAAGTCATGAAACCCCTCATCATTCTCAGTATTGCGATCAGCGCATTTGCCTTTTATTTTTCAAACAATATTCTGCCAAGCGCAAACCTGAAATTCCAATCCTTGCTGTATGATA
>CAZTAW010000064.1:3192-14787 GCA_964611705.1 uncultured Bacteroidales bacterium | reverse complement strand
TCAAACATTACAATTATATGAAAAAAAACTCCAGTCAGAAAAACAACAATTACAATATAGCCCATTAATGAGCTGAAGAAAATGTTTATTTCTTTTTTGAACAAAGTATACATTAAGGCCTTTTTGTTTTTAAAGTGCGCTAAATTAATGCTTTTTGAGCAAACGAAAGTGATTGGAGTTTATTTTGGGTATCATGGTTAAAGGAAATAATTATTATCCCAAATCTTTACTAATTTTACAATTCGCAAAAACAAAAAAGAATTATGGATTTCTTAAAAGACCTCATCACAAAAAACAGAAGCTACAGACGTTTTTTCCAAAACGAAAACATTGAAAGTGAAATATTGGAACAACTTGTTGATCTTGCACGCTTGTCTCCATCCGGAGGTAATTTACAACCCTTACGTTTTTTCCTTTCCAATACAAAAGAAACAAACAACCTGATATTTGAGACATTGGCCTGGGCAGGCTATCTCAAAGACTGGATTGGCCCGGAAGAAGGTGAAAGGCCTTCCGCATACATAATTATTCTCGCAGATAAAAGCTCTCCCAAACCTTCGGATTTCGATGCAGCCATTGCTGCACAAAGCATCTTGCTGGGGGCTGTTGAAAAAGGATTGGGCGGATGTATTATCGGCTCAGTGAATAGGGAAAAACTTCAGGAATATTTAAACATTGCTCTACATCTGAAAATATCATTAGTTATCGCATTGGGCAGACCAAGAGAAAAAGTTCTGATCGAAGATGTTAAAAACAATGATATCCGCTACTGGCGTGATGAAAACGGCATACATCATGTCCCCAAATATAGATTGGAGGAATTAATTCTGAATAAATGAAATGTTATCTGATCATCACAATCTTTCTCTTGTCCCTTGCCGGCTCAGGTCAGGAAAACTTCATTTCTGTTCATCAGGAAGAGTCTCAGTATTATAAAGACCTCGATATTTCAAGTATAGAAGAATTTGACTCTGTTCAAGATTTTAAAACGCCTGATGAAATTACCACCTCACAGGAGGATCATCATTCGGATTTAAAATATCGCGTTTTTGGATATCATCCTTACTGGATGGGTTCTGCATATTTAAATTACAGATGGCACTTACTTTCTGATCTTTGTTATTTTTCCTATGAGGTAGATCCCGGAAGCGGCAATCCGGTTACCACACATGATTTTCTTACCGCAGCAGTTGTAGACTCAGCATTAGCAAACGATGTAAAAGTCCATCTCTGTGCAACACTGTTTTCAGGTCATGCAACATTTTTCAACTCACCTGCTGCCCGGCAAAACCTGATTGACAGCTTGATTTTATATGTTCAGAAAAGAGGTACACATGGGATTAACATTGATTTTGAAGCCGTCCCGGGCAATTTATCCGATGAGCTCATGCTTTTCATTGCTGATCTAAGTATGCAATTCCACCAGGAAATCCCAAAAGGTATTCTCAGTATTGCCATGCCGGCAGTTGACTGGAATGGCATGTACGACATTTCCTTTCTGAATGATTACATTGATCTTTACATGATCATGGGATATGATTATTACTGGTCGGGGAGCATACAAGCCGGACCGGTTTCTCCGCTCTATGGTTTTACTTCTGCCTATAATTATTGCTTGTCAGGAACCCTTTCATATTATCTATCCCGGGGAATGAAAAGGGAAAACATGGTTTTAGGAATTCCTTATTATGCAAGGCAATGGCCGACAGAAAGCGGCACCATCCCATCAAACACAACAGGAAGCGGAATAGCCTATAAATATTCCACCATTCGAAACAGCAGCAGTGGGTTTTATGAACCACCTTACCGAAACTGGGACCCGGTAAGTTTCTCAAACTATTACGCATTTGAAAATACCGGCTGGTATCAATGCTTTCTTGAAGAAAGCTATGGACTGGCCAAACGCTATGATATTGTCAAACAAAGAGGTATTTCCGGCGCAGGCATTTGGGCATTGGGCTACGACAACGGCTATGATGATCTCTGGAATATAATTGAAGAAAAATTTACTCATAAAAAAAACATCGTTGCTTCTGATACAATTTATGATTCAGGTGGGCCTTTCAGGAATTACTACAACAACGAAAACTACTGCATATATCTCTACAATTCTGATTTATACTCCATACAGCTTAACTTCACGGAATTTTCGTTAGAAGCCGGATTTGATTCCCTTTATATTTTTGATGGCGAAGGGATCAATTCTCAACTCATTGGAATATACAGCGGGGATATTTCCCCTGGAATCATTTCTTCAACCGGCCCCTGCCTGACTTTACACTTTAAAAGTGATTTAGCTACAACCTCTTACGGATGGGAAGCAATTTGCTCCGGAACCATTGGTATAAAAGACATTCAAAGCAAAAACCACTGCTTCACAATACCTGAAAATCCTGTTAAAAATGATCTTAAGATTATTGCCAAAACAAACAAATCAATCATTGCCAATATCTCTATTCGAAATTTAAACGGAAAAATAATCTTTTTAAAAGAAAATGTTATTATTGATCAGGGAGTTTCACAAATACAAATACATCCTGAACAAAAGTTCGCAGCAGGTTTATATATTTTAAGCCTTGTATATGATGAAGGGATTTGCAATAAAAAATTGATGATCAGTAATTGATTAAAACACATCGCCTTAATCCTTTGATAACCTGCAAATTATTTCTGTGAAAAAATTAACAATGCATGATCTTTATGCTTTATAAATGTTGTAACTTTGCAAGCCCAAATAATTGTAATTAATAATACAACAGGATATGGACCAGCATAAAAAGGGTCAGGAAACTTCTTTCTCCGAATTTCCGCCAGTTTCTAAACAGCAATGGGAGGAAAAAATAATCAAAGACCTGAAAGGAGCCAACTACGAAAAAAAATTGATGTGGCGCACAGAAGAAGGCTTTAATTTAAAACCTTATTATCGGGCTGAAGATTTAAAACAACTTGAATACCTGGATACTTTACCGGGCGATTTTCCCTTTACACGAGGAAATGAAATAAAAACAAACGATTGGTTGATCCGCCAGGATATTGCAGCAACAAATGCAAATGCAGCAAACCAAAAAGCACTGGATATTATAAAACGCGGGATTACATCCGTGGGCTTTAGCATGAAGAAAATAAGGCCATCTCTGGAAAACATTGCAAAACTTCTGAAAGATATTAATATCGAGGATATTGAGATTGACTTTACCTATGTAGATTCTCCGGTGGAACTCATGAACAGTTTCAATGGATTTGTTTTAAACAGGAATTTTAGAAAAAATAAAATCAAAGGTTCTGTTGATTATGATTTTCTGGCAGAACTCACTTTATATGGAAATTTCAGAAAATCAGAAAAGGAGGATACTGAAGAAGCAAGCAGGCTGCTTAAGTTTGCCAGAGAGTTTCCCCATTTCAGAACAATCACCGTTAACGGAGCCATATTCAAGAACGCTGGCTCAACAATCACACAGGAACTTGCTTTCAGCCTGGCTATGGCAAATGAATACATTGCAAGGATGATTGATCTTGGTTATTCAATTGATGAGGTTGCTAAGGGTATCAAATTCCATTTTGCTGTCGGATCGAAATATTTTCTTGAAATAGCCAAGATCAGGGCAGCAAGAATTTTGTGGGCAAATATCATCAAAGCATATGAGCCCCAAAAAGAGGAGAGCTCAAAAATGCATGTGTTTACTGAAACCACAAACTGGAATAAAACCATTTATGATCCTTACGTAAATATGCTCAGGACAACAACAGAAGCCATGTCGGCTATTATCGGAGGGACCGATTCGCTTCTTGTACATGGTTATGATAAGCCTTTTAAAAGTCCGGTTGAATTTGCAGAAAGAGTGGCCCGTAATCAGCAATTGATAATAAAAGAAGAATCCTACTTCGACAAGGTAGTTGACCCTGGGGCAGGTTCGTATTACATCGAAAACTTAACCCATTCATTTATCAATGAGGCATGGAAAACTTTCCTTGAAATTGATGACATGGGTGGTTATCTTGAAGCATTAAAAAAAGGTTATATTCAAAAGCAGATCAGAGAATCGGCAAACGCAAAGGATATGGCAATAGCAAGCCGGAAAGAGATCATACTGGGCACAAATCAATACCCGAATTCTTCGGAAAAAATGGATGAGGGATTTGATTTATCGGATATAGAAAGTAAAGAAATGCATTATGATGATGCAATTGTGGAAACCATAAAACCCTATCGCGGTGCAGAAGAATTTGAAAAACTAAGGTTCAAAACCGACCGTTATGCAAGAGATCATAAAAGGCCTGTTGTCTTTATGCTCACAATAGGCAATTTGGCCATGCGAAGAGCCAGAGCACAATTTAGTGGTAATTTCTTTGCCTGCGCAGGTTATGAAATCCTTGACAACAATGGCTTTAAAACCGCAGAAGAGGGAGTTAAAGCTGCAACAGATGCCGGGGCAGATATTGTTGTTGTTTGCAGCTCAGATGAAGAATATGCTGAAATCGCACCCCAGGCGAAAGAAGAGATCAAGGATAATGCTATTGTTGCTGTAGCGGGTTATCCAAAGAATATAGCAGATGCCTTACAAGCAAAAGGTATTGACAAATTCATCCACATCAAATCCAACGTTTTGCAAACACTGAAAGAATTTCAGAAAGAATTGGGCATTGAATAACTCATTTAAGCAATAAAAACTTAGTAGAAATGAAGCCAGATTTTAAAAATATAAATATTCATCAATATCCTTTTACAGGTAAATCTGTAATTGAATGGGAAAAAGAAAACAAAATTACGGAAGACTGGGAAACGCCATCATTAATCCCGGTGAAACCTGTTTTCACAAAAAAGGATCTCGAAAACATGGAGCATCTGGAATACGCCGCCGGCATTCCACCGTATCTTCGCGGACCTTACTCAACAATGTATGTTACACGCCCCTGGACGATCAGGCAATATGCGGGTTTCTCAACTGCCGAAGAGTCTAATGCCTTTTACAGGCGTAACCTGGCGGCAGGACAAAAAGGATTGTCCGTTGCCTTCGACCTTGCCACACACAGGGGATATGACTCTGACCATGAAAGGGTTGTGGGTGATGTTGGCAAAGCCGGTGTTGCCATTGATTCCATACTTGATATGAAAGTATTATTCAATGAGATACCATTAAACAGGATGTCGGTTTCCATGACCATGAATGGTGCTGTTTTGCCGGTTATGGCTTTTTATATTGTAGCCGGGCTGGAACAGGGAGCCAAACTTGAAGAGCTGAGCGGTACCATCCAAAATGATATACTGAAAGAATTCATGGTAAGGAATACATACATATATCCCCCTCAGCCATCCATGAGGATCATTGCGGATATCTTTAAATACACTTCCCAAAATATGCCCAGGTTCAATTCAATAAGTGTAAGCGGTTATCACATGCAGGAAGCCGGTGCCACACCCGATATCGAACTGGCATATACACTTGCAGATGGACTTGAATATCTGAGAACCGGTGTAAATGCAGGCATGGACATTGATGCTTTTGCACCGCGAATTTCTTTCTTTTGGGCTGTTGGAATGAACCATTTTATGGAGATCGCAAAAATGCGTGCTGCCAGAATGCTATGGGCAAAACTGGTAAAACTGTTCAATCCTGAAAACCAAAAATCCATGGCATTACGTACACATTGTCAGACTTCAGGATGGAGCCTTACCGAGCAGGATCCTTTCAATAACGTAGCTCGTACATGTATTGAAGCAATGGGTGCAGCATTGGGCCATACCCAGTCGCTTCACACCAATGCGCTTGATGAAGCTATTGCTCTTCCTACTGACTTTTCTGCCAGAATTGCCAGAAATACGCAAATCTACCTGCAGGAAGAAACACAAATCTGCCGCTCGGTAGATCCCTGGGCAGGCTCCTATTATGTTGAATACCTGACTGACCGTATCGTGAAACGGGCCTGGGAACATATTCAGGAAATTGAAGAGCTAGGCGGAATGACAAAAGCAATAGAAACCGGGTTGCCAAAAATGAGAATTGAAGAAGCATCCGCCAGAAAACAGGCACGCATTGATTCAAAAAAAGATACTATTGTAGGTATCAACAAATACCGTCTTGATAAAGAAGACCCTATTGAGATCCTTGAAGTGGATAATGCTGCCGTGAGAGAATCACAGATCAAAAGGATTAAAAAGCTCAAATCAGAAAGAAATAATGAAGAAGTGCAACAAACACTTGACGACATAACAAAAGCATGCGAAACCGGTGAAGGTAATCTGTTGGAGCTATCGGTTGAAGCAGCAAAAAAACATGCTACCTTAGGGGAAATCTCCTATGCATGCGAAAAAGTTTTCGGGAGGTATAAAGCAGTGATACGATCAATTTCAGGTGTATATTCATCGGAATCGAAAGATGATGAGCAATTTAATAAAGCCTGTCAACTGGCTGATAAATTTGCCGGACTCGAAGGAAGACGTCCGAGGATCATGATTGCAAAGATGGGCCAGGACGGCCACGACCGTGGCGAAAAAGTTGTTGCGACCGGTTTTGCCGATATTGGCTTTGATGTTGACATCGGACCCTTGTTCCAGACACCAGCAGAAGCAGCCCGCCAGGCCGTTGAAAACGATGTACATATCCTTGGTGTTTCAAGCCTTGCAGCCGGGCATAAAACATTGGTTCCAAAAGTTATTGAGGAATTAAAGAAACTTGGACGTGAGGATATCATGGTTATTGTGGGTGGTGTAATTCCACATCAGGATTATGACTTTCTTTATAAAGCAGGAGCTGTGGCTATTTTCGGACCCGGAACGGTAATAGCAGAAGCAGGAAATAAACTGCTGGAAATATTGATTGAAACATTCGGAAACAACTAAGATTCCTTAAACCTGGTTTATTGTTTTACAACTTGATTTTATTATCCTGAAATAATTTCATGGTATATTCATACCCGATATTGTAGATATCTTTCCCCTGATTAAGATCAAATAAGCCATAATCTTTCAGTTTATCAGGCTGAATAAAAACATCAAAGCGGTTGGTTTTGCTAATATAATTAGCCATGATTCCTAAGTGAAAAGCCCTTTCGCCTATTGACAATAAGTTCCTGAATTCTTTTTTATACCCTATGGGATTTACGTTTACGCCGATTATCTTATCACATTTACCGATTAAAGGTTCAATGGGCATATTATTCATCAAGCCTCCGTCAACATGTAATTGCCCATCAATTTCAACAGGTTCGAATACAATTGGAATAGAAGATGAAGCTACGATTTTATCAATCAGGCTTCCCTGGTAAAAAGTTTCAGTTTTAGCAGTATTGAGATTTGTTGTACTTACAAATAATTTCTTCTTCAGATCACCAAAATCTTTAGATTTCAACAAATCTTCCAGTTCTTCCCTCAGCTTTTTCATTCCTGCAAGTCCTTTATTAAACCTCAGGCTGATAAAACTCATCAATTTTCTATGAAGGAAGAAGTCAAGAATTTCGTCGGGTTCAATTTCTTCGGCGTAAAAAGCACCGGCAATAGCACCTGCACTTACACCCGATATCATAACGGGATAAACACCATTTGCCTGTAATGCTTTAATAACGCCTAAATGAGCAATACATCTCACTGCGCCCCCACTTAAAACAATTCCGATTTTTGGCTCTGATTTTCTCTTGTTAAAAATTGACTTTATTTTATAGGTTCCCATTCCGCAAAATGATCTATTGTTAGATTCGTTTTTGGCTCCGTAGTATAGAATTCATTCGAGTTATACGTCCATTGCATGGTTTCCGAACCTCCCCCGCTTTCGGTTGTAATCAGGAAACGATTGGCCAGATGCCCGAAATATTGCGCCTGTTTCCTGGGTGAATCCTGATCTCCTCCGCTGGGATCAACCGGGATCCAACCGTAACCCGGGAAATAAACTTCAACCCATCTGTGATACACGTCATCCATGCTGGCGTAATCGCCTCGTATTACAACGGATCCAACATATCTTGCCGGCAATCCGGCAGCTCGGCACATGGCAATATAAACAAAAGAATATTCTGAACAGGAACCGTTTCCCCTTTCAAGAACTGTAGGGGCAGTGTTCCAACCTCCCGCCATTTCGTAATACATTTTATCCATGAGGTAATCATAAATTTTACGGGCAATCCAATACGGATTTTTTTCGCCATTAAGTGCTTCCTTAACGGCATTTTTTATTACCGGATGATCATACTGGTATTTTTGGTGGTTCTCCAGAAATTTTGAGGTTATTTCTCCGGGAATGTCTTCAAGCGTTCCAACATTTTCAGGATAAATAAAATAGTTCACATCATAGGTTTTGACCTTCACTTTCATTTCTGTTTCTTTTTTCTCCAGCGGCTTGATATCTTGATAATAAAAATGTGCCGTTTCCATGCCCCATTTATCGGTGACCATTTCATTGGGTTGGGGATTAAACTTACATTCGGATTCAATTTTCTGGTTGGGCCTGTCAACAGGTATACCAAAGTAAACATCTGCTGTTAGAACTTTACCAGGTCCGAAATTGTGAATTTGATGTATGAAAGTTACTTCAGAGTTTACCTCATCGGAAGTTCTGTATTGTACTCCATCCCTGATCTTAATCTGATAAACCTCATCGTTCTGATAATCAACATTCCATAATGATTCATCATCATAACACAAACCACGTGGATAAGGACCCGGTGATTGAATACATATCAATACATCGCCGGTATTTGGTTCTACCATATATATTTCATTATGCACCCTGTCGGAAATCCAAAGATAAGTGCCGTCAAAAGTTATTCCCCGGGGATCATTACCCGGTGCATCAAAACTTCGTATGGTAGTACCATCCTCGGGGCTGAATTGTATGACCTGATCTTCTCTGTTATCAACACACCAAAGGTATTTTCCATCCCAGGTCAAACCACGAGGAGTGGAGGAAGGTGCCTGTATCGTCCTTAAAATATCACCAGTTGCGGGATCAATTCTATAAATCTTTCCATTATAATTTTCCGATTGCGGCAATCCGCCTTTTACATCTGCATTCCAAAAGGCTTCTCCATCCCAGGCCATTCCCATTGGCCAGTAACCCGGGCTTGGTATACTCCTGATCACTTTTCCATTTTCGGGATCAATGCAAAATATTTTGTCCTCCTTGCGATCAGCCATCCAAATATACTCACCATCGTAAGTCATCCCGGTAGGGAAATCACCAGGGCTTTTAAAATATCTTATTACCTCTCCCGTATAGCCATGGGCAAATTGCGATACCATAACAATTGCAAACAAATACATTATTTTTTTCATCATCATAAATATTTTTAATAATCCATATTAGGTTGTATGATCAGTTCTTTAGAATTGACCTCAAAAGCCGTTAAATTTCCAAAACCCTGACTTACATCCATGTACACGCCGTTATCAAGTGAAATAAAATGATAAGACTTGTTTTTGATCGTCATATCGAGAAATTCAAGACTTACAGGAACATGACCATGAATGATCGTTTTATGATTAATTTTTTCAGGAATTACTTTATAATCCCTCACCCAGATCATGGCATGTTTATCCGATAAGGGATTATCTATTTTAAAGTTAAATCCGGCGTGAACAAGAATATATTCATCCAATTCAATGTAATATTCGAGGCCCTTCATCCAATCAATATATCTCTCAGGAAACTCTTTCATGTTTTTTACGCCAAAGCTCCTGAGGGTTTCCTTTGCACCATATCTTTCCCATTCTTTTTTAATGTGATTTCTGGATTTCAAACCCAGGAAACTTTTGGCAGATTGACATTTGATATACGCTTTTATACAATAATCTTCATGGTTACCCAATAAAAACCTGACATAATAATCATCTTTCTGAAGGTTAATAAGATAATCAATAACAGCTTTGGAATCCGGTCCACGATCAATGTAATCGCCAAGGAAATATAGTTCATCGTGTTTTGACGGCCTTATTTGTTGTTCAACCAATACTTCCAGGGTTTTAATATGTCCGTGTATATCCGGTATTACCCATTGTTTCTTCATCTAATCTTTTCTATAAGTGACTTAAAAAACTACTAATGTCAGAAAAAAGAAATTAAATTCAAAGTGTTTTCAGGAAAATCGTACACCTTAAAATCAAAATGAGTGAACGTATAATCTCCCATTCGCTATTTTGTTCTAAATTTTTATTTCTTTTTTGCCTGATTGGCTACCTTTTCCATTAATTTTTTGATCTCCTCAGGATCGCCGATAAAATAATCCTTCAGCAGATTCAATTTATCATCAAACTCAAAAACATATGGAACGCCGGTCGGAATATTGAATTTGAGAATGGCTTCCGGAGACATATCTTTCAAATACTTAACAACAGCCCTTAAACTATTTCCATGAGCTGCAACAAGCACTTCTTTATGTTTTTTCAAAGAAGGTGCAATCTCTTCGTGCCAATAGGGTAACATTCGATCCACCACATCTTTCAGTGCTTCTGTTAAAGGAATATCCTGGGGATCAAGTTCATTGTACCTGGGATCATTAAAGGGGCTTCTTTTATCATCTTTTTCAAGCGGTGGAGGGGGTGTGTCATAACTTCTCCGCCAGAGGAGAACCTGCTCATCACCGTACTTTTCAGCCATTTCGATTTTATTTAAGCCCTGTAACATTCCATAATGCTTTTCATTCAATCGCCAGGATTTATAAACAGGTATCCACATCATATCCATTTCTTCCAGGCTCAGCCACAATGTTTTTATCGCTCTCGTCAGATATGAAGTATAGGCAAGCTTGAATTTAAAGCCTTCTTTCTTCATTGTTTTTCCAGCTATAAGGGCTTCCTCTGTCCCTTTCCCGGATAATCCCACATCTGTCCAGCCTGTGAATCTGTTCTCTTTATTCCAGACACTTTCACCGTGCCTTAATAAAACCAGTTTTAACATAGTTTAAATTTTTCTGCAAAAATATAAATTATTAAAAACTACTTTGTTAACAAAGATTTAAATATCAGCAAATACATGAATTTTTGCATATCTTCGTCAAAAAATGAATTGTGTATTTTGTAAGAACACCATACCTGATCTCAAAAGTACTTTACAGAAAACTAACCTGGGAAATACCCAATGCTGATAAAAATGTTTTCCTCACTTTTGACGATGGTCCTCATCCGGAGGTCACAACAGAAATCATAAAAATCCTTTATCGGTTTAAAATACAGTCAACCTTTTTTTGTGTTGGTGAAAATATAAGAAAACATCCTGATACTTATAACATGCTTATTGAAAAGGGCCACCGTACAGCTAATCATACCTTCAATCATTTGAAAGGATGGAAAACCTCTACGGAAGATTATACCAGTAATGTTGATCTTGCCTCAAAATATATTGACTCAAAACTTTTCAGGCCACCATACGGGCGAATAAAAAAACGACAACTTAATCACCTTAACATGAAATATCAAATTATTATGTGGACAATCCTGGCAGGTGATTTTGATAAAAAAGTATCTGGAGAACAGTGTTATCAAAATGTGATCAGATACGCAAAAACCGGTTCAATCATTGTTTTTCATGACAGTAAAAAAGCAGAAGAAAAGGTTTTGTATGCCCTACCCAAAGTCATTGAATACCTGCTTGAGAAAAAATTTAATTTCGC
>CAZTAW010000064.1:0-3182 GCA_964611705.1 uncultured Bacteroidales bacterium | reverse complement strand
TTCGCATTGATCCCCGAACCAAAAATTATTCAACCGGTTTCAAATAATTAATGAAAATTGCTGTTATTTTTGTTAGTGACTTATTTATGAAAAGCTTGAAATTCATAATCAGATCAACATTGCTTGCTACCATTACAGTAGCAATCTCCCAGTGCGCAAATCCCGTAATGCCAACCGGAGGACCAAAAGATAAAGAGCCTCCTGTTCCTGTAGGCAGCGAACCCCCAAATTACGCAAAAAGTTTTACTGATGATAAGATCAGCATTGAGTTCAATGAATTTATTCAGTTAGAAGATCCCGGCAATAATATACTGATCTCGCCTCCTGTAAATAAAGATCCTGAGTTTATACTCAGGGGCAAAAATCTCATTGCCAAATTTGAAGAACCCCTGAAAGATCAAACTACATATACCATCTTTTTTGGAAATTCAATCGTTGACCTGAATGAAAAAAACCCCTTGCCAAATTATCAATTTGTTTTCTCAACCGGTGAAAGCATTGATTCATTAAGCATAAAGGGCTATGCACTTAATGCTTTTAATCTGAAACCACAAGATAAAATGTATGTAATGCTTTATACATTGGATAACGACACCGTACCTGCCGATTCGATGCCTTTGCTTGTAAAGCCATATTATATCTCCCAGACGGATGAGAATGGATTTTTTGAGCTGAATAACATTCGAAATCTTGAGTATAAAATTTTTGCATTGAAAGATATCAACAACAACATGATATATGATCTTCCCAATGAAGAGATTGCATTTCTGGATACGCTTTTATCCCCGGAATATTTCACCCCCCCCGAGCCGGACACTACCGCTGCCGATACCACCGAAATGGAAGAATCTCAGATGGAAGACAGCCTGATGGTTGAATATCCTGATAATACTGTTTATGATCTTTTTGTATTTGATGAAATTGATTCTACTCAAGGACTGCTGGATGCAAAGCTATTGGCCGAGCAAAAGATATTGTTTGCTTTTAAGTTCCCAACCGAAGATATACAAATTGTGATGCTGAATGACGATGTTAAGAATGATAATTCCTGGAAGATCAATGATTTGAATAAAACCGGAGATACTTTGGTCTACTGGCTGAAAGAAATACCTGCTGATACCCTTAAGGTGATCATCGCCGACGATACACTTATACTTGACACCACTCAAATTGTGATCAGGAAAGAAGAGAAAAAAAACAAAAAAGAGGAGGAAAAAACATCCGACTATCTTAAAATTAACACCAATATCAAAGGAAATAAGGCAGAGCTGAACAAACCCTTGTATCTTAATTTCCCCTACCCGGTAATCCATTATAATCTTGATGAAGTTTTTTTGATCGAGGATGAAGACACCCTTCAGGCAAATCCTTATTATACAGACACCGTACATCGCAAACTTGCCATTAATAAGGTATGGTTGGAAGACACACCCTATGGACTATTTTTTAAAGATTCGCTATTCACCGATATTCGTGGATTAAGTAACGACACTGTTCAACTGAGTTTCAGGTCAAAATCATTAGGTGATTATGGAATAATGAAAATTAATTTCACACCTGATTCGCTTTGCAGACAATATGTTATTCAATTGATGGATAAGAATGAAGAAGTGTTGCAAGAAAGAATTGTGAGATCAGCAGAACAGATCGTTTATGAATACCTCAAACCGGGTGAGTTTATCATTAAAGCCATATGCGATTCGAATAAAAACGGCAAATGGGATACGGGCGATTATCTTAAAAAGATACAACCTGAACGGGTATACTATTTCCCTAAGACCATTGAGGTACGATCGAACTGGGAAATTGAGGAGGAATGGGATCTGTCAGTTACAGACCGGTAATTATTCCTCATTACACCTGTTAATGCAATCAATAATTTCTTTGAGTGTATTGCTCTTTAATGAATAAAATATCTTTTTTCCATCACGCCTTGATATCAAAACCCCTTTATTTTTAAGGATATTCAGATGATGAGAAGCAGATGCCTGTTCGATCTTTAATTTTTTATAGATCTGGGTAACACTCATTTTTTCATTTGCATTCAACAGATCAATGATTGCAATCCTCATAGGATGGGCCATAGCTCTGAGTTTGCTGGCCGCCATCTCTAATTTTGTTATATCCAATAGTAGTTTTGCCATATCTTTTGATTTTGTACAAAAATAAAAAAAATTATATTAAATCCTAATAAATATGTAAATATATAAAAAAATCATTATTTATTTGCATAAAGTGAAGTAAATTCAAACTTACTTCCATTAAACAAGCCTTTATCACTTAGCTTTAGATTTGGAATTACCAGCAAAGCCATAAACGAAAGGGTCATATATGGAGCATGCAAACCTGCACCATTCTTTTTTGCCAGTTGATCAATTTCCTCATAAAGTTCGGCTACTTTATAACCATCACTATTGGTCATAATTCCTGCAACGGGTAAGGGTAAAACTTTTTCACCATTCGGATATACACATGAAATTCCACCCGTATTTTCAATGATAAGATTGATGGCCCTGGTTATTTCTTCGTCGGTTACTCCTACAGCAACAATATTATGGCTGTCGTGAGCAACACAGGAAGCAATTGCACCCTTTTTCAGGCCAAAGTTATTGACAAATGCCACTGCCGGTTTTTCCTGTTGATAGCGATTCACAACCACCATCTTTAACACATCCCGACCGGGGTCACTGATTATATTTTCATTGTTTTTATCTACCAGCGGCTCACACTCAATCTCGTTTGTAATAAGTTGTCCATCTAATGCTTCGATCACTTTAATTTTCTTTCCTTCCGCCGGAATTCTCAAATCATTAGACCTTACAGGTTTTATTTTAAAATTATTCGGTGTCTTCTCTTCGATTGAAGAAATCAATGTTTTGCCGTTTTCAGCAAGCTTTTCCCCTTTGATATAAGTTGATAAAACATCAAATTTCTTGAGATCATTAACTACGATAAAATCAGCATCATCGCCTTTTTGAAGCAATCCTACATCAAGATTATAATGTTTGACAGGATTAAGTGTTGCAACTTTTAATACCCTGAGCAGGTCATAGCCTTTTTTAATGGCTCTTTTCACAAAATCATTGATATGCGATTTTACAAGATCATTGGGATGGCGGTCATCCGAACAAAACATGATCTCATCAGGATAATCTTTCATCAGGTCAATCAAAGCTTCAAAA
>CAZTAW010000063.1:0-14837 GCA_964611705.1 uncultured Bacteroidales bacterium | reverse complement strand
CAGTAAAACATTGTCTGTAATAAGTTGTTATAAAAGATGATTAGTTCGGCCTCGCCGATATTTTTGTATTTTCGCACACATGTTTAATTAAAATCATAAATGATGAAGTACTTATTTTACCTTACGCTATTTCTTATTGCCGGAATGCTGGAAGCTCAGGTAGCTCCTGATAAATATTTTGTTAAGTTTACGGATAAAGCGGGATCTCCTTACTCAATTGATCAACCGGAAGAGTTTTTGTCTCAACGGGCGATTGATCGGAGAGAAAACTATAATATAGATATTACTGAACAGGATATACCTGTTAATCCTCAATATCTTCAAGGGGTGGCTTCAACAGGCGCACAACTGCTAAATCCCACAAAATGGCTGAACGGAGTTACTGTTTATACCACAGAACAATCGGTTCTGGATGAAATCAATCTTTTGCCGTATGTAGAAAGTGTTTATAAAGCTTCATCAGGAAAGGAACCAACTGATGAAAAGATTTTCTTTGCAAGAGAATATTATGAAAACACTGTTTTCCGGGGTTACAAACCGAAATCAATCGCTTATCTTGATTATGGTGACGGTTGGGATCAAATCGCCACGATCAATGGTATACCCTTGCATGATCTTGGATATCAGGGTCAGGGAATGCTCATTGCTGTCCTGGATGCCGGTTTTTATAATGTAGACGGCCATACGGTATTTGACAGCCTTTGGGATAACAACAGGATTATTGCAACAAAAGATTTTGTTGATCATAGCGGAACCGTCTTTGATTACAGCGGTCACGGTACATCCGTTCTTTCTATTATGGGTGGATATGCCGCCGGAGAATTGATTGGTACAGCTCCAATGGCATCCTATATTTTGCTTCGTTCTGAAGAGTCTATCGGAGGTGCACCTGAGAATATAATTGAAGAATACAACTGGGTTTCTGCCGCCGAATATGCAGACAGTGCAGGAGCAGATATTATCAATTCTTCACTGGGATACACGGAATTTGATGATCCCTCACAAAATCATGTGTATGAAGACCTCGACGGAAATACAACAGTAATTACACGTGGCGCTGATATTGCAGCGAGCAAAGGAATTTTGGTTACAAACAGTGCAGGCAACAGTGGTAATGACCTTTGGTATTATATTGGCGCACCTGCTGATGGAGACAGCGTTTTTGCGATAGGAGCAATCTCTTCTGATAGCTCCATTGCCAGCTTTAGCTCGCATGGACCAACTGCAGATGGAAGAATTAAACCCAATGTATCTGCTATGGGTGCCCCTGCTTATGTTGCAAATCCTTTTGGCGGATATTACTGGGGAAGTGGTACATCCTTTTCATCACCAGTTATTGCGGGTATGAATGCCTGTTTGTGGCAGGCTTTTCCGCATTTTAACAATAAGGAAATCATGGATGCTATTCAGGAAAGTGCTTCCAGGGCTGATAATCCTGATAATGATTTTGGCTACGGAATTCCCAATTACCAGAAAGCAATGGATATTCTTACGGTTAATGAAAATTATGAAAGCATTTCATTCGAGATATTTCCCAATCCGGTGATTAATTATTTAAATGTACGTTTTACCAGCGAACAAAATGAAGAAGTTTTAATAAGCGTTTTTGATCAGTTGGGCAGGTTATTAAGATCAGAAAAAATTAATTCTTCTGATGCAGGTGAACATGTTTTCATATTTGACAATCTTAATGAACTTGAACAGGGTGTATATTTGCTCAGGATTAAAATAGGGGATAAGATGACCGCAAAGAAGTTTATCAGATAGTTTTATTCTGCAATGTTTCCTAAAGCCCGGTATTTTTTATCGGGTTTTTTTTATGAATTTTTTGCAATGAAGAATAAACAATTCCGCCTATTTACAAATGTAACACCTGTTTTGCTACAAAAGAATCAATAGTTACAAAGTGCAATCGTTAATTCGAATATAAATATTATTAACACATTATGAGGAAGATATACCAATACGCAAGTGTTACAAATATAAACACTGACTTACATCCATTGATCAATCACAAAATCTAAATACTTGAAACTTATATAAGACTGTTAATCAGAGTTATATTCAGTACATTTAAAGTATATATTTAACGATAGAATAAATGTTCGAATAATGAGCATGGAAGCTTAAAGGGTTAATTAATAATGCGATGAAGGTTTCAATTGTTGACATTGCTAATTAAACGGAAGTTTACAAACATAAACAATTATAGTTACTCTTGTAAACAGAATTTATGTTATATTTGTAATCATTATGAGTTAATTTTGTAAACAAATGAATCAACGTATAGTACATATCCTATCGAAAAAAAATTTAAGTGCATCTAAATTTGCAGATGAAATCGGGGTGCAACGTTCCGGGATATCACACATTATTTCAGGAAGGAACAAACCCAGTCTCGACTTCATTCAGAAAATAATAGATAAATATCCTGAAATTAGTCCCGATTGGTTGATCTCAGGCAAAGGAAATATGTATAGAGTGGAATCAGGCAATCAAATCAATAAAAGTCTTTTTGATGAGGTAGAAGAAAAAAAGGAAGCAAAAAAAACTGATAAAAACAGCTTAAAATCGCAAAAAAAAACAGAGTCAGCGACCAAAACATTTGCGGAGGATACAAAAAAGACTGTTGATAATTCCACTGATGTTGAAAAGATTGTAGTATTTTATAAAAACAAAACCTTCAGCGAATATTATCCTGGAAAGTGATTGCTAATCACTAAAAACCTCCAGTTCGGAAAAGAAAAAACAGCTTTCCTTTTTAGCGTTCTCATCGCTGTCAGCTCCATGCACGGCATTTTTCTGAACGTTTGTTCCGTATTCTTTTCGGATGGAACCTTCTTCGGCTTCTGCCGGATTGGTAGCCCCGATAAAATTCCGGTAAGCTTCAACGGCGTTCTCTTTTTCAAGTATCATGGCTACTACCGGTCCGGATGACATAAATTCACATAAACTTTCGTAAAACGGTTTACCCTTGTGCACTTTATAAAACTTCTGTGCATCTTCAAGGTTTAACCTTATCATTTTCAAAGCAATGATTTTAAATCCACCTTCTTCGATTTTCGATAAAATTCCTGCTGTGTAGCCCTTTTTTACTGCATTGGGCTTAATCATTGTGAATGTTCTGTTTCCGTTCATATTTTGCTGTTTTTTTTGTAAAGTTAATACATAAAATAATAAATATGTTACAGTTAATATTTTCTTAATACCTTTGCTGCTTAGCTTTTTCAATTGTAACTGCATGATACAAAGAGCACAATACAAGCTTCTGGCTGATGAAGCGGCCAAGGCGAAAAATATACTGATTACATCTCATAGCAATCCTGATGGAGACGCTATCGGATCAATCCTTGGCATGTATAATTTCCTCAAAAATACAAATGATGCTGTAGTAAATGCAATGGTACCCGATAAATATCCTTCATTTCTTAAATGGATGCCTGGGAACAATGATATTATTATTTATGAGGATCAGCCTCAAAAAGGAAAGGAGTTGCTCTCAGCGGCTGATTTTATCTTTTGCCTGGATTACAATTCCCCGGACCGCGTTGAGTTTTTCAGGGAGGAATTAAAACAAAGTTCAGCCATTAAGGCATGCATTGACCATCATCCGAATCCTGATAAATCATTTCATTATTTGATTAGTACTACCCAAACTTCTTCTACTGCTGAGCTTGTTTACGGATTTTTACTTGAAGCTGGAGAAGGCGCACAAATTACCAAAGAAATTGCAGAATGTATTTACACAGGCATAATGACGGACACAGGTTCTTTCAGTTACCTTTGCAACTACCCGGAAACGTACAGGATCATTGCATCCCTGATGGAAACCGGTATTGATGGGGAGAAAATTCATAATCTGGTTTACAATACTTTTTCCGAAGGCAAAATCCGTTTGCTTGGTTTTTCACTGAGTGAGCGCTTGTGTGTACTGCCTGAATTCAAAACAGCTTATATATATCTTTCGAAAAAGGATATGGAAAGATTTGATTATCAGGCTGGTGACCTGGAAGGTGTGGTTAATTATCCATTGTCAATTAAAGGAATAGTATTATCGGCAATTTTCAGGGAACAGGATGATAAAATAAGAGTATCATTACGGTCAAAAGGTGATTTTCCGGTGAATGTGCTGGCACGCGAGCATTATACAGGAGGAGGACATAAAAATGCAGCAGGAGCAGATTCTTTTCTTCCGCTTGAAAAAACAGTAAAAAAATTTGAATCACTGCTTCCGCAATATAAATCAACATTGAATCGTATTAATGAGTGATGAAACATATTGTTCAGCTAACACGAAATAAAGTCTCTCTGCTTGTATGTATTCCGGTTTTGGTCGTGGCTTTCCTTTCCTGTAATCAGGAAAATAAAAAGAAGAAAGAAAGAAAGATCAGGCCATCAGAGGTTAAAGAACCATTGATAGAAGCCAATAAAAAACTAATGGAAAATGAGATGCTTGACATTGAAGATTTCATAAAAAGGCATCAATGGAATATGAAAGAAACAGGTAGCGGACTAAACTATCAGATCATCAAAAATGGAAGTGGCAGGAAACCTCAACAAGGTAATCTTGTCCGTATACAATACAAAGTGTTTTTCCTTACTGGTGATATGTTTGAATCTTCAATAATGGAATTTATTGTTGGCAAACAAGATGTTATCGCAGGTTTGCATGAAGCTCTGCAATTGATGCATAAAGGAGACAAAGCCCGTTTTATTATTCCATCCCATCTTGCATACGGACTTACTGGAAAACCGGGTGATATTCCACCAAGAACGACATTGATTTACGAAATTGAATTAATTAATATAAAATAGAAAGGTAATTATGAAAATCAAAACAATTATTCCAGGTTTATTTTTAGTAGGGCTAATAGCTTTCTGGGGCTGCGGCAATGGCAACGGTCAGGAATCAGAGGGCTTTGAAACCTCAGAAACAGGGGTTGTTTATAAATTTTATGTGGATGAAGAAGGTGAACAACCCAGGGTTGGAGATTTCGTTATTCTTAATATGGAATATGGTCCCAGGGATTCAATGATTTTTTCAAGCAAAATGACCGGTGGAACTTCAGGCTTCCAGATCGGTGAACCTACTTTCACAGGTGATTTGTTTGAAGGTTTAACCATGCTTTCACCAGGCGACAGTGCTACTTTTGTGATGAGTGCGGATTCATTTTATATGCATCGCTCAGGCAGAAAACCACCGCCATCCATCAAACCGGGCAGCGACCTTTATTTCAATGTAAAACTGATAGAGTTTGAAAAGCTTGAAGATCTTGAAGCTGAGGAAGCTGTGTTAACTAATGCATACCTTGACAAAAACAATCTTGAAACAGAACCGGATGAAGACGGTATTTATTTCATTGAATTTGATCAGGGTAAAGGAAAGAATATCGAAGCAGGAGATATGGTAAGCTTGCATTATGCAGTTTATTTGCTTGACAGCACCAAATTGTTTTCCACATTCGAAGGAAATCGCCCGAGAGATATAAAAATGGGCAGCAAATTTGATACGGAGGGTATGAACCTGGTGCTTGAAAAAATGAATATGGGTGGCAAGGCCAAATTCATTATCCCTTCCAGGCTGGCATTTGGTGATAAAGGTTTGGGGCAAGCCGTGAAACCTTATGCACCAATTATGTACAACATTGAAGTAATAGATGTAAAAACACAGGAAGAATACGAGAAGGATAGACAGGCCAATATGTCGGAAGACCAAAAGAAAATGGAAGTACAAAGTCAGCGCAGAAAAGCCCAGGAACCATTTCTTATTAAGCAATACCTTGAAGAAAACAACATTGATGTACAACCCACTGCAAGTGGATTGTACTTTATTTCCATTAAAGAAGGATGGGGAAAGAAACCCAAAGATGGTGACCAGGTTACGGTTCATTATACGTTATATGATATCAATGGTAAAAAATTACAGTCATCAAGAGATATGATGAAACCCTTTAAATTTACTGTTGGTAAAGGAGAGGTTATCAAGGCCTGGGATGAAGCCCTGCCAATGATCAAAGAAGGCGGTAAAGCCAGAATCATTGCCCCTTCAAAAATTGCTTATGGTGCAAACGGAGCAGGAAGGGATATTCTTCCTTACTCTCCGCTGATCTTTGAAATTGATTTGATACAAATTGCAAAATAATAAACCAAAAGGCTGTCTGAGAAGGCAGCCTTTTTTTTAAACATCCTCCATTAATACATTTGAATTGTTATTTCCTTACCAACATCATAAAAAATATCCTTACATTTGTTTGCCAATTTTATAAATACCGGCGTTAATTTATTGAAGTATTAATAAAAATTAAAGGATATGGTTGATTTCACACTGGAAAAAAAGCACCAGGAAATAATAGAAAAATACCGTGATTTCACGGATAGGGAAATCAGGCCGCAGCGCCTGAAATACGATGAGCTGGCCGAATTCCCCTGGCCAATCGTTAAAAAAGCGTACAACGAAGGTTTAATGAATGGGCCGGTGCCTGTGAAACATGGCGGAAACGGGTATTCTATTTTTGAAGGCTCCCTTGCTTCCGAAGAGCTTGGTGCGGGATGTATCGGAATTGGAATCGGGATAGATGCCAATACCCTGGCACTAACACCTTTATTGCTGGCCGGAAGCGATGATCAGCATAAAAAGTTTTTTGGTTTGCTTAAGGAAGTTGAGGGTGTAGCTGCGTACTGTCTTACCGAACCCAATGCCGGATCGGATGTACAGGGTATTAAATCAACAGCGATTAAAAAAGGCGATAAATTTATCCTTAACGGGCATAAACGTTTTATTACAAATGGTGAAGTCGCAACTTTCCACACCGTATTTGCACAAACGGATCCTGAAAAGGGATCAAGGAGCTTAACAGCCTTTGTAGTACCGGCTGACCTGCCAGGTGTTGAGATCAAGCCCAGACTTCAAAAAATGGGACAGAAAGCTTCTGTTCAGAATGAGATATTATACCATGATGTTGAAGTTCCGGCTGAAAACATGTTAGGCAGAGAGGGTACGGGATTTCTTTTTGCAATGAAAACATTCGACAGAACAAGGACAGGTGTGGCTGCACTTAGTGTGGGTGCCGCACGAGAAGCCCTTGAAATTGCAAAAGACTGGACAAAGAATAGGATCCAGTTTGGAAAACCCATTGCTGCAAATCAGGCCATAGGTTTTATGCTGGCAGATATGGAAACTGCTGTTGAAGCTGCCCGTATCATTACATGGAAAGCTGCCACTGCATATGATTCAGGATTAAAAGAGGCTTCCAAATTATCGGCCATGTCAAAGTTATTTGCTTCCGATACAGCAATGAAAGTTGCCACGGATGCCGTTCAATCTATGGGTGGTGATGGGTATTCACGCGATTTTATTGTTGAGAAAATAATGCGTGACGTAAAGCTTTGTCAGATATATGAAGGCACGAATCAGGTTCAGCGTATTGTGATCTCAAAAAGTATATTAAAATAACTAACTACATATTTAGTTCAAAGCCATGCTTATACAGTATGGCTTTTTTTTGGTGCAAATTTTATCTGTAACTAATTCCAAAATCAATCGCCCAATTATTAAAAGTATTTGCAGGTTATTCATCAGGTGTTGTAACCTCTATTTGCTCACTATACACTGTTCCTTCTTCGCAAGTGGCATAAGCACGAACATAGTATTTTCTGTTGGGGTCCCTGTGGTTGAAATTGCTCGTGAACTTTCCCGGTTGAGTTATTTTTCCAAGAATTGTACATGTACTGTATATACTTGGTTCTTGCTGCAGGCTGATGCAGTGGCCATGTTGAGTTATATTTTTACCTCCGGGGCATGTTAAGGAAGTTGTAACTTTTACCATGTCAGATGTAACAGAATCTACTGTTGTTTTGCTAAATTCAATTTGGTACGTTTCTTCATCGGCTTTTTTGCAAGACATAGCAAAGCCAATGGAAATGAGAATAATGAAAACGATTTTTATACTTTTCATATTTAACAAACTTTTGCACTGCGAACCTAAATAAAATATACATGATTTGCAAAAAGTTTTTTTATTTCAAAAATGCAGTTACTGGGACTATTTTGTCCGGATACAAAAAAAGCCCTTACTTATCACAAGGGCTTCAGAGATTATAAAAACAGATTTATATTAAAACTTATACATATTATCATCTATTAACTTTTCAGCTATTTTGCTGCGTTTTTCTTTAACGTTAACAGGAGCCACTTTGGTAAATTTCTCAAGCGAATCAAGCAACAGCAGTCTTTCCTGTCCCATGGTAAATGAATTAATAGCATCGCTTCCATGTTTTCTTATTTTGGCGGCAACGTCATAAACCATCACATCCAGTATATCTTTATAGATATTGATCTTATCAAGGTCTTCATCTTTCTCTTCAATTATTTGCTCAAGCTTGTATACTCTCAGGCAAGCTGATTCGGCAGCATAAAGCTCAATGATCATATCTGCAATATTGATCCATATTTCCTGTTCAAAAACAAATTTCCTTTTGAACTTTTCCGAAGCATCGCCGAGGATCATGAGAATGGCATCCTTGAAATTTCTAATGTAACCTTCTTTTTCTTCATAGTAGCTTTTAAGGCTAAGATCTTTTGCCTGTTTTGTATGGAGTTCTTCAACCACTTGTTTTGCTTTGGCAAAAAGATCAATTTCACCTTTCATGGCTCTTTTCAGCGCAGTATCCACAACAAGTAGTCTGTTGATCTCATTGGTACCTTCAAATATCCTGTTGATTCGTGAATCGCGGTAGGCCCTGTCAACCGGTGCTTCAGATGAGAATCCCATACCACCATAAATCTGCACGGCTTCATCAACAATATAATCCAGCGATTCAGAACCATAAACTTTCAATAGTGCACATTCTATGGAAAACTGGGCAGGGCCTCTTACATTGGCTTGCCCGTATGTCATTCCGTCTTCAAGGTATTTTTCAATTGTATCATTAATGTCTTTGGAAGCTCTGTAAACTGCCGATTCGGTTGCATAGGTTTTGATAACCTGCTCGGACAGCTTTGTTTTAATTGCTCCAAAGTTTGAAATAAACTGTCCGAATTGCTTTCTTTCGTTGGCATAATTAACAGAATGATTGATGGCCCTTTTTGCTGCACCAATTACGGTTCCGGCCAGCTTAATCCTGCCGATATGCAAAATATTCAATGCAATTCTGAATCCTTCGCCCCGTTTTCCCAAAAGGTTTTCAACTGGTATTTTCACATCATTAAAAAATATTTGTGTTGTAGATGAGCCCTTGATTCCCATCTTTTTTTCTTCGGGGTTAATTACAAGGCCATCCAGGTTTTTTTCGACAATAAATGCACTTAATACTCTGTCGCTTTCAATTTTGGCAAAAACGGTAAATACGTCTGCAAAACCACCGTTCGTAATCCACATTTTCTGACCGTTCAGAATGTAATGTTTTCCATCTTCCGACAGTATGGCCTTTGTTTTGCCGGCATTGGCATCAGATCCGGCTCCGGGTTCAGTAAGACAGTATGCGGCTGTTAATTCGCCGGTTGCCAGTTTGGGCAGGTATTTTTTCTTTTGTTCTTCACTACCGTAATACAAAATTGGTAAGGTTCCAATGCCTGTATGTGCACTATATGCCACCGAGTATGAATATGCAGAACCAATGGCCTCACTGGCCCGCATGGATGTCAGGAAGGATTGTTCAAAACCTTCATATTCTTCGGGAATGGAAATTCCAAGTAATCCCAATTCTCCGGCTTTCTGTATAAGGTTTTTCATTAATCCCTCTTCCTGATTGTCAAGTCTGTCGAGATTGGGAAAAACCTCGGTTTCAAGAAAATCACCGCAGGTTTGGGCTATCATCAGTTGTTCTTCGTCAAACTCTTCGGGAATAAATGTTTCCCGGGCTGTTGTATCTTCAACAAGAAATTCGCCTCCTTTTAATAAATCTTTGTTTTCCATCTTATTTGTGCTTTGCTTGTTAATCAGGGAGCAAAGTTATAATTATTAATTCAAACCATGAACGATTAAACTATGGAATATAACTCACTGATTTGATGTTTCCTGGTAAATATGCAGCTTATGTTAATTTTTTCATTTACATTTGTCCTGTAATCTTATTTACTATGAATATCCTTGTTTACGCTGTTGTTATATTATTAATTGCTGTTTTTATCTTTTTTTCTTATCCGAAAATAAAATTATTTCTGATAAAAACATTGTATTCCAAATACAGTTATAGATACCTTAGTACATTTAAATCATTTTCAAATAAGAGTCCGTTTAGTTATTGTATTAAAGATGAGGTTATTTATCATATCCTCCCTTTTCTGGAAATTGAAAAGAATGCAGAAGTATATCCCTCAAAACATCCGATCTCGTTTGGGAATATTGCTTTTGGTACTTCGTATAAGAAGGTTATTAAGGAGAAGAAAAAGCCCATCTGTTTTAATGCTTTCAGGATAATGAATTATGATTTTAAAATTATTGGTTATAAAGATGTGGTGCTGGATATGAGTACAAGGATTCTATATTATTTTGTTGATAATGTTTTTTTTATGGGGGAATATGTTTTTAAAAGTCCGGATGATAAAAAACTGGAAAAGATACTGAATGCCATTTCAGAAAAATATCTTGCAAAACCTGTAAAAAAGAGCAATAGATTCTACATTGAAGTCAATCCCGTTTCAAAACTTTTTTTCCGTGACAATGGTTTCAATATCCTTATTGCCTATGCCAATTTTGAAGATGAACAAGTCAAAACCAAACTCACTGAAGCTCACAATTATCTCAGAAATATTGGTGAAACCCTAAAGCAGAAAGATTACCGGCATAAGGTGAATTTGATTTAGGAGGGAGATTTTACGGTTCAATTCCCAAGATAAGAAGCGGTACTGGTGGATTTGTTCGTCCATGCCTCATAACATTGTGAATTTCCTTTTCAAACCATGGTGGTCCGGATGACATGTTTTGCTGCATTTTCTTTGTTGGAACGATTTCTACACCAATGTTTATTATTTGTCCATTATAAAAGGAAAGATGTTTTACAAATAAATCATACGTAACTGCGAAATATTTTCCTAATTGTACTTCAATACCAATCTTGTTTTTAATAAAATCAGTTTGGTTGTATGAGAAATAAAGAGGATGATCTATTGAATGTAAATATTCTTTTTGCTCTTCAAAGCTTAATGGTTCAATTGTCTTAACGACTTCGTAATCAGTTGATACAAAGAAATCCCTTTTCTCCTTTCTTTCCAGCCAATTCTATCAAACTCTTTTTTAAAGTCAATGTTTAAAGTTGTTGGGTTATAAAGTAAATCTCCTTTTCTACCTCTTTCTTTTGATACTTTTGTTTTATGTTTATTTGCATTGACTTTTTTGATTACATTGATAATTTCATCATATTCTTTTTTGTGATGCACAAGCAGGTATTCTTCACCATTCAGGTGTGAATATTTCTGGGCAATTTTCATAAGGATTCGTTTTTGTAATCAAATAAAGAAATGGTTTGCCATTCTTTTGGTTTTTGTGCTACTTTATCCGTGGATTTTGGCGTATGTATTGGTTTATTTATGGACCTGATTTTAAGATTACCTTCTTTTAAATTTATTATTCTTTCTTTTGCAATTTCCACATATCTGCTATCTTTTTCAATGCCAACTGTGTTTCTATCATTCTTAATAGCGCCAATCATTGTTGAGCCTGCTCCAACAAAGGGATCTAATACCCAGCTTCCTTTATTTGTTAATGCTAGTATGCATCTTTCAACTAATTCAATGGGGTATTGACATGGGTGGTCAGTTTTTTCAGGGTGGTTTGATTTGACGTTTGGTATGTTCCAGAGTTCCTGATCCCAATCTCTAATTAATATTTCCCATATATCAGATGGATTTTTGCCTTTTGGGTTACCTGAAAGTTTTCCTTTATTTGGTCCTTTAAAATGTCTTTTTCCTGGATATTTTGAGGGTACTCTTACATCATCCAGATTAAAAATATAATTATCAGTTTTAGTAAACCAAAGTAATGTTTCATATCTTCCTGAAAATCTTTTAGAGGCATGCAATCCATGTCCAAAATGCCATATAATTCTGTTTCGCAGTTTTAGCCCGTATTTTTTAAATATGTTGTAATAAAAAATATCAAGAGGGTATATTTCTCCATTTCTAACATAATTGCCCACTTGCCAACAGATGCTGCCTTTGTCAGAAGTTACCCTGATTAATTCACTTATAATATCTTCTTGTTGTTCCAGGTAATCTTCTATGGAGGTTTTTGTTTCATATTCTTTTCCCATGTTATAGGGAGGTGATGTAATTACCAGATCAAACTTTTTTGATTCAATTTTCTTCATAATTATTCTGGCATCTCCTTGAATGATCTGGTCTTTAGAGATATTAAGTTCTTTTATTATTTTTTCTATTGGTTCTTTAGCTTTCACAATTTTTTCATTTAACACAAATCAAAAATAAACTATCTATTCTCCAGATAATAAACCTTCTCGATCAGCTTTGTTAGCTCTTGTGGTTTAAATGGTTTTGCCAGGTATTCATCCATGCCGGCACCAATACACATATTGCGGTCTCTTTCCATGACATAAGCGGTAACTGCAATGATCTTTATGGGTTCTTTTGCATTTCTTTCTTCCTCAATTTTCCTGATCTCTTTTGTAGCTTCAATACCATCCATTACGGGCATTTGGATATCCATCAGGATCAGGTCGTAATTGTTTTTAAGGAATTTGTCAACGGCTATTTTGCCGTTTTCGGCAATATCAACTTTATGACCTTCTTTTTTTAATGTGGCAATGGCAAACTTCTGGTTGAGCAAATTGTCTTCCACGATTAAAATATTAAGTTTTTCAGGTATCTCACCCGGTTTTGATTCAATGGATTTGATATCATCCTTGTTTTTATCAGAAATTTCAAACCGGGCCGTAAACCAGAAGGTGGATCCCTTGTTGAGTTCACTTTCCACGCCAATATCACCACCCATTAATTTCGTGAGGTTTTTTGCGATTGCAAGGCCCAATCCCGTACCTCCATATTTCCGGGTTGAAGTTGAGTCAATTTGTGAAAAGGCCATAAAAAGCTTGTTTTGACCTTCGGGTGAAATGCCTATGCCTGTATCAATTACACTGAATTTTAGAATGGTTTCGTGATTATTTTGATGAATGGGCCGAACCTGAATTGTAACGCTTCCTTCTTTGGTGTATTTGATGGCATTATTTGTAAGATTGGTGATAATCTGTCTCAGTCTTCCTGGGTCTCCTTTAACCTGATTGCAGGTTGAGGGATCAACGTCGGTTTTCAGCGCAATGCCTTTTCCTCTGGCTTTGATAGAGAGCAACTCCTTTACTTTTTCAATTTCACGGCTCAGGCTGAAATCTGTTTTCTCCAACTTGAGCTGTCCTGATTCAATCTTAGAAAGGTCAATAATATCATCAATGATTGAAAGCAAATTCTGTCCGCTTATGTTAATAATATCAAGAAATTCGCGTTGTTCGTCTGTCAGGTCGGTTTGCCTGAGAACATTATACATTCCAATGATCCCATTCATTGGTGTCCGTATCTCATGGCTTATATTCGTTAAAAACATTGATTTCAGGTGGTTGGCCTCATCAGCACGTTCAATTGCCTTTTGCAATCTGTTTTCCAACTCATGATTGAGCTTGTGCAGCTTTTCGGCTTCATGCAGCAATTGTTCTTTCGATAGATTCTTGAATGAAGTCATTGTGATGCTATTTGTTAATATTAATCCTGAGTTGATTATATATCATATTAATCAATTCATTTTTATTAATTGGCTTGGCAAGATAATTGTCAAATCCTGCCTCAAGTAATCTTTCCTTGTCACCTGTCATGGCATATGCCGTTTGAGCGATGAAAGGAATGTTTATGTATTCTTTGAAATTTTTCTTAATTTCTTTCATCAATTTAATTCCGTCCCAGGGTGAAGGTAAATTAATGTCGAATAACATGATATCAAAGGTAATACCTTTTTTTGAATTTTCCCTGATGATTTTCATGGTTTCGTCTCCGTCAACCGCTGATGTAACTTCGGCTACTTTTTTAAGCATTTTGTTTATTACAAGCCGGTTCATTCTGTCATCCTCAACTACAAATATTTTCAGGTCTTCAACCGGTTGAGCCGGTTTTTTTTCCATAATCCGGACTTCGGGTTCAGATTCTTCTTCTTCTTTTTTGATGTCACTTGTAAGTAGAATAGTAACTATTGTTCCGCTTCCCTTAACAGATTCAACCTGTATTTCTCCATTCATCAAATCGAGAATTCTTTTTGCCAATGGAAGTCCCAGACCTGCACCCTGATAGGTTCTTGAATATCCCAGACTTTCCTGCCTGAATGCTTCGAAGATATGATCCAGGTATGATTTGTCAATACCAATGCCTGTATCTTTTATAATGATCTTTACTTTGTTTGATTCCTCATCATAGCCACTCACAACATTGATAAAACCTTTCTCGGTATATTTGATGGCATTATCAATGATGTCGCTGATGATTTTGGTTAGCTTTGGTTCATCAGCAAGCGCTTTAGGGATATCGTTAAGTTTGGAGTTGAATTTGATGCCCTTGTCATTGGCTTTGAAACTGTATAATTCAGCCGTATTTTTAATGATTTCATTCACCACGCAGGGCGTGATGGTAATATCCATATCGTTTGCTTCTACCCGGCTGATATCAATGATATTATTAAGAAGATGTAGTAAGCGTTCACCACTTTGTTGTATACCGCTGGCGTATTCGTATAATTCCTGGTTTTCCATAAGGGAAAGCTCGGTTTCGAGTAAACTCGAAAAACCAATGATACCATTAAGCGGTGTTCGAATCTCATGGCTCATATTGGTAAGAAAGGCGTTTTTGA
>CAZTAW010000062.1:0-15134 GCA_964611705.1 uncultured Bacteroidales bacterium | reverse complement strand
AGCTCCTCAAGCTCTGTTAGTGACTTCTTTCCGAAATTCCTGAATTTCAGCAGATCGTTCTTGTTATATGCCACGAGATCTCCAAGTGTTTCCACATCTGCTGCTTTTAAGCAATTCAATGCACGTACTGACAAGTCGAGATCAACAAGCTTTGTCTTGAGCAGTTGACGAATATGCAATGAGTTTTCATCAAATTCTTCCGCAACTGTTTTTTCTTCGGTATCCAGTGTGATCTTTTCGTCAGAAAACAACATGAAATGATGAATCAAAATCTTTGCAGCTTCTTTCAAAGCTTCTTTAGGATGAACGGATCCATCTGTTTCAATTTCATAAATGAGCTTTTCGTAATCGGTTTTTTGCTCAACCCTAAAGTTTTCTATTTTATAATTCACCTTCTTAATAGGTGTATGAATTGAATCAATGGCAATAGTATCAATCGGAGCATTCAGGGATTTATTTTCTTCGGCAGGAACATATCCTCTGCCTTTTTCGATGGTAATATCCATTGCGATCTTGATGGACGGGTCCATCTCGCAGATCATTACATCTGGATTCAGCACCTGGAATACCGACAAGAATTTGTTGATATCACCGGCTTTGAATTCTTCCTGGTCTCCGATAACTACATGTACCTTTTCGCTGTTTTCGCCATCAATCTGTCGCTTAAAGCGTACTTTTTTCAGGTTAAGCATTATTTCAGTCACATCCTGAATTACGCCTTTGATCGTGGTAAACTCGTGTGGAACACCTTCAATCTTCACAGATGTAATTGCATAACCTTCAAGTGAAGAAAGCATAATTCTGCGAAGTGCATTGCCTATGGTGATCCCGAATCCTGGTTCGAGTGGTCTGAATTCAAAGATTCCTTTGAAGTCATCCGACTCAATCATGATTACTTTATCGGGTTTTTGAAATGCTAAAATAGCCATATATAATTACTTTATTATGCTACTAAATAATTGATTACTTTGAATATAGCTCAACAATTAATTGCTCTTTAATGTTTTCCGGGATTTCTTCCCTGGGAGGATAATTAAGTAATTTACCTGCCAGTTTATCTTCATCCCATTCGAGCCATGAATAACGGTTGCTTCTTGATTCGAGCGATTCGTTTATTGCCAGCAATGATTTTGATTTTTCCCTCACTCCGATATTATCGCCTTCTTTAAGAGTAAAAGATGGAATACTGACGATTTCACCATTTACCGTGATATGCCTGTGCGAAACAAGCTGTCGTGCTGCTCTTCTTGTAGGAGCAATACCCAGGCGATAGACAACATTATCCAGGCGAGCTTCAATTAATTGAAGCAGGTTCTCACCTGTAATACCTTTTTTCTGAGCAGCTTTTTTAAATGTATTACTAAACTGCCGCTCAAGAATTCCATAGGTATATTTTGCTTTTTGCTTTTCCTGAAGCTGGACCCCATATTCGGATTGTTTTCTTCTTCTCTTGGCTGCTCCATGATGCCCTGGTGGATAAGGTTTCTTTTCCAGGGTTTTATCCGTACCAAATATTGGATCATTGAATTTTCTTGCGATCTTTGATTTTGGACCTGTATATCTTGCCATATCAATACATTATTTCTTTTGCTATAATTAAACTCTACGACGTTTTGGCGGTCTGCAACCGTTGTGGGGCAACGGAGTTACATCCCTGATTTCTGTCACTTCAATACCGGAAGTATGCAGTGTTCTGATAGCAGATTCTCTTCCGGCACCAGGACCTTTAACAAATACTTTTACTTTTCTGAGCCCCATATCATATGCACTTTTTGCGCAATCGGCTGCTGCCATTTGTGCAGCATAGGGTGTGTTCTTTTTAGAACCTTTGAAACCCATCTTACCGGCTGACGACCATATTATGACATGTCCTGCTTCATTGGTAAGTGTAATAATGATATTATTGAATGAAGCAGTAATGTATGCTTTTCCGATAGGGTCTACCTTTACAACTTTTTTTCTCGGGCTTCTTGTTGTCTTTGCCATAATTTAACTTTTACTAATATCGTATAGATTACTAATTTTTAACCTTTCGGTGCTTTCTTTTTATTTGCAACCGTTTTTTTCTTGCCTTTTCGGGTACGGGCATTGTTTTTTGTACTTTGCCCCCTGACCGGCATGCCTGAGCGGTGCCTGATTCCCCTGTATGTTCCAATGTCCATTAATCGTTTAATATTCATTTGGGTTTCGGAACGAAGGGCACCTTCTACTTTAAATCTTTCACTAATAATATTACGGATGCGAGTTAATTCCTCATCATCCCAGTCCTGCACTCTCTTACTCCAACCAATCTCAGCTTCCGTTAATATTTTCTGTGCATTGCTCCTGCCTATTCCATATATGTAGGTAAGGGCAATCTCACCTCTTTTGTTTCTCGGTATATCTACACCTGCAATTCTAGCCATAAATTGAGCAGTTTAAGTTGTTAAAATATTCTTTATCCTTGTCTTTGTTTGTACTTAGGGTTTTTCTTGTTAATGATATACAATCTCCCCTTTCGGCGAACTATCTTACAATCAGATGTTCTTTTTTTTATTGACGCTCTAACTTTCATTATTGTATTTCCTCATTTATTTATATCTGAATACAATTCTTCCTTTTGCCAGATCATACGGCGACATCTCAAGCTTTACTTTATCCCCGGGTAAAATTTTGATGTAATGCATCCTCATCTTACCCGAAATATGAGCTGTGATGATATGCCCGTTTTCGAGCTCTACCCGAAACATAGCATTGCCGAGTGATTCAATTACAGTACCATCTTGTTCGATTGACTGTTGTTTAGCCATATATTTTAATATTTTGTTTTTCAAGTTCCTGTTCAATGTAATCAAAAGTAGATAAAATCTCCACTTTATCTTTTCTTACAACAACATCATGTTCGTAATGTGCTGAGGGCTTTCTGTCAGCCGTTCTTATTGTCCACCCATCAGGTTCCTGTACCACCTGCCTTTTCCCCAAATTGATCATGGGTTCAATGGCAAGAACCATATTTTCCCTGAGTTTAACGCCAATTCCCCTTCTACCGTAATTGGGAACTTCGGGTTTCTCATGCAGGTTTTTTCCCAAACCATGCCCTACCAGGTCACGAACTACCGAATAGCCAAAAGCTTCAACATAGGTTTGTATTGTATTACCAATATCCCCTATTCTTTTCCCGGCAACAGCCATTTCAACGCCTTCGTAAAGAGATTCTTTTGTTCTTCGCATCAACAAACGAACTTCCTCTTTAACATCTCCTACCGGGAAAGTAAAAGCCGAGTCCCCATAGAAACCATTTTTCAAAACTCCGCAATCAATAGAAATAATATCTCCATCTTTTAATTCCCGTTCGCTTGGGAAACCATGAACTACAACTTCATTAATCGAGATGCAAAGGGTATACGGAAACCCGTTATATCCTTTAAATCCCGGTACTGCATCATGATCACGGATAAATTTTTCCGCTACTTTATCCAGGTCAATGGTTTTCCGGCCCGGTTTAATAAGCCTGGCTACTTCGGCCAGTGTTTTTCCAACAAGCAAAGAACTTTCTCGTAATAATTCAATTTCCTCTTCTGTCTTAATAAAAATCATTCCATCATCCTCTTATCCCAAATTCATTGAGGAACGACCCTTGATCCTTCCTGATTTTGTCAAACCATCATAGTGGCGCATTAATAAATGGCTTTCAATTTGTTGTAAAGTATCAAGGATAACACCAACCAGGATCAAAAGAGATGTGCCTCCGTAAAATAAGGAAAATTGCTGCGACACCCCTATCATTCTTGCAAATGTAGGCATAATAGCAATCAACCCTAAAAATATTGATCCGGGTAATGTAATTCTCGACATGATTGTATCAATGAATTCGGCAGTTTTTCTGCCGGGTTTAACACCCGGAATAAAGCCTCCGTTTCTTTTCATATCTTCTGCCATCTGATTGGGATTCATGGTAATGGCCGTATAAAAATAAGTAAATATAATGATTAATAAAAATGTGACCATATTATACCAGAATCCATTGATATTTGTAAATGCAGCAGCAAAACCGCTTAATGTTTCCGATGAAGCAAATCCAGCTATCGTTAAAGGAAGAAACATAATGGCCTGTGCAAAGATGATGGGCATTACTCCAGCCGCATTCACCTTTAGCGGTATATACTGTCTTACGCCACCGTATTGCCTGTTACCAACAATACGTTTTGCATACTGCACAGGTATTTTTCTTGTCCCCTGAACCAGGAGAATTGTAACAAGTATTACAAATACCAGAATGGCAATTTCCACAACAAAATAAACAAGTCCGCCTCCTTTCTCTTCCATTTTGGATGCAAACTCACCGACAAGGGCGAGCGGCAACTGTGCAATAATCCCGATCATAATGATCAGTGAAATACCGTTTCCAATTCCTTTATCCGTGATCCTTTCACCAAGCCACATTATAAACATGGTTCCGGATACCAAGATCACCACTGAGGATATCCAGAAGAATGCGTTTGGCGAGCCTCCAGGCGCAAAGGGCGTAACGCCTTCGGCGGGAAGTCGTGAAATAATCATTGTACCGATATAAGCCGGAGCCTGGAATCCGGTAATAATAACAGTTAAATACCTTGTTATCTGGTTGATCTTTCTCCTTCCGCTTTCACCTTCGCGTTGAAGCTTCTGGAAATAAGGTATTGCCATACCCAGCAACTGAATAACAATAGAAGCCGAGATATAAGGCATAATTCCCAGTGCAAAAATTGAAGCATTGGAAAACGCTCCACCTGAGAAAATATTTAGCAGTTCTACCAATCCGGTACCGCCTTGATTTGCTGTTTCAGCAAGTATATTCGGATCAATGCCCGGTAAAACAACCTTGGTACCCAAACGGTAGATCAAAATAATTCCCAGTGTATAAAGAATTCTTTGCCTTAAATCCTCTATCTTATAGATATTTCTTATGGTCTGAATTAATCGTTTCATTAATTATTCAATTTTTGATGCGACACCACCTTGTTCTTCAATTGCTTTTTTGGCACTTTCTGAAAATGCATGTGCATGAACCTCCAGTTTGGCTTTGAGTTCTCCCCGGCCCAAAATTTTGATCAGGTCTTTTTTATCAGCAAGGCCATTATCAATAAGCACACTGATATCAATTATTTCAAGTTTTTTTTCATCTGCAAGTTTTTGCAGCACATCCATATTTATTCCCCTGTATTCAACTCTTTTCAGGTTCTTAAATCCTCCTTTGGGAACTCTTCTGTAAAGTGGCATTTGTCCACCTTCAAATCCGTATTTACGCTTATACCCTGATCTGGATTTGGCTCCTTTATGTCCACGGGTTGCTGTATCGCCAGTTCCGGAGCCTTCACCCCTGCCAATTCTTTTTCGTTTTTTAACAGATCCTTTTGCCGGTTTCAGATTACTTAAATCCATGTTAATATCTTATTACTGATTAAACTTCTTCAACTTTTAACAAATGCCTGACCTTGGCGATCATTCCTTCGATCTGTGGTGTGGCATTAACAACACGGGTTTGACGGATTCTTTTTAAACCCAATGCTTCCAGCGTGCGCTTTTGACGCTTAGGTCTTCCGATTTTACTCTTAATCTGGGTTATTTTTAACTGTTTCATACTACCATTTTAACCGTTGAAAACTGTGTTTACTTCAACTCCTCTTAATTGAGCTATTGTATAGGCATCTCTCATCCTGGAAAGTGCATCTATAGTTGCTTTTACCACGCTGTGAGGATTTGAGGACCCTTTTGATTTTGCCAGCACATCATGAACGCCAACACTTTCCAAAACAGCTCGCATCGCACCACCAGCTATAACACCGGTACCGGGTGCGGCGGGTTTAACAAATACCTGTGCTCCACTATATTTTCCAACCTGCGGATGTGGTAAAGTACCATTTAATACAGGCACTTTGATCAGATTTTTCTTGGCATCATCAATACCTTTTGCAATTGCTGAGGTTACTTCTTTTGCTTTTCCAAGACCATAGCCTACAACACCGTTTTCGTTACCAACAACCACAATGGCTGAAAAACTAAATGTGCGTCCGCCTTTTGTGACCTTGGTCACTCTTTGTATGCTTACCAGTCTGTCTTTAAATTCTATCTCGCTGGATTTTACTCGTTTAATGTTTGCGTTTGCCATAATGATTTAAAATTTTAAACCTCCTTTACGTGCTGCTTCTGCTAATACTTTTATCCTGCCATGATACAAATAGCCATTTCTGTCGAAAATTACCGAATTAATACTGGCATCTTTGGCCTTTTTGGCTATCATATTGCCAACAAGTTGTGCCTGTTCGGTTTTTGATAAATCTTTTTCAGCAACACTCTTTTCCTGTGATGAAGCTGCTACAAGAGTTTTGCCTTCTTGATCATCAATGATCTGGGCGTAAATTTGCTTGTTACTTCTGAACACTGTCAGCCTTGGACGCTCAGCAGTACCAAACATATTTTTTCTGATTCTTTTCTTGATCCTGAATCTTCTTAATTCTTTTTTACTTTTAATTTTTTTCATCCCAGTCCGGAATTTATCTTTTGTTAAATTGTTTTACTATACATTTTACTCGGCTGCTGCCTTACCGGCTTTCTTACGCAGGATTTCACCTTTAAATTTAACGCCTTTACCCTTATAAGGCTCAGGTTTTCTGAACGACCTGATTTTAGCCGCTACTTGTCCGAGCAATTGTTTATCATGTGATGTAAGGGTAATAAGCGGGCTTTTTCCTCTTTCGGTTTTTGTTTCAACCTTGATCTCTGGTGGTAATTCAAACACTATACTGTGGGAATATCCCAGCGACATCTCGAGTAACTGTCCTTTGTTCTGAACTTTAAATCCTATACCAACTAATTCCTGAATAATCTGGTAACCTTCCGAAACACCCTTAACCATATTTGCTATCAGGGCACGATACAAGCCATGCATTGATTTACTTTTTTTTGATTCGTCAGAACGCTCAAGCACCACTTTATTATCTTCAATTTTCACCGTGATAGAAGGATCTATGGATTGTTCCAGTTCACCAAGTTTGCCTTTAACTTTAACCAAATTATTATCGGATACCTTAACCTGTACCCCTTCTGGAATCTTAACCGGTAATTTACCTATTCTTGACATTTGCTTACCTTTTTCAATTAACTAACATAACAAATTACTTCACCGCCAACTTTTTCTTTTCTGGCTTCTTTATCAGACATAACGCCGGTTGAAGTTGACAGAATCGCAATACCAAGACCATTAAGTACACGCGGCAGCTTGTCGGCGCTAACATATTTTCTCAGTCCCGGCCGGCTTACCCTTTCTAATGATGTTATAGCCGAAAGTTTGGTAACCGGGTGATACTTAAGGGCAATTTTGATAATCCCCTGCTTGTTGTCTTCAACGAATTTATAATTGAGAATATATCCTTTTTCATAAAGGATACGTGTAATTTCTCTTTTCAGACCGGAAGCAGGTGCATCAACCACCCTGTGGTTAGCCATGATAGCGTTCCTGATTCTTGTCAAATAATCTGCAATTGGGTCTGTTATCATTTCTTTAAGTAATTATTTCCTAAAAACTAAAATTATTTACCAACTTGATTTTTTTACTCCGGGTATGAGTCCTTTAAGGGCCATTTCCCGGAAATTAATACGAGACAAACCGAACTGACGCATATAACCTTTGGGTCTTCCTGTAAGCTTGCATCTGTTGTGTAAACGAACCGGTGAAGCATTTTTTGGTATTTTCTGCAGTGCATCATAATCGCCTGCAGCTTTTAACTCGGCACGTTTTGCAGCATACCTGGCAACCAATTTGGCACGCTTAACTTCTCTCGCTTTCATTGATTCTTTTGCCATATTATTTTATTTTTTTTGATTCTTAAAGGGTAAACCAAATGCTTTTAACAGCCTCTTACCCTCCTCATCGGTTCCGGCGGTAGTGTTTATTGTTATGTTCATTCCTCTTATCCGGTCAATTTTGTCGTAATTAATTTCCGGGAATATAATCTGCTCCTTTATTCCCATGGTATAATTTCCTCTTCCGTCAAAACCTTTATCGTTGATTCCGCGAAAGTCGCGAATACGAGGAATAGCAACCGAAACCAACCTGTCCAGAAATTCATACATTTTTACTCCGCGCATGGTAACCCTTACACCAATCGGCATACCTTTTCTTACTTTAAAGTTTGAGATATCCCTTTTTGATTTTGTAGGAACGGCTTTTTGACCAGCGATAATGCTCATTTCCTGTACGCCGGTTTCAATGAGCTTTTTGTCAACAATTGCACCACCAACACCCTGATTTAAGGATATCTTAACCAGTTTCGGCACTTGCATAATGCTCTTATAACTGAATTTCTTCATCAGAGCCGGAACGATCTCTTCCGTATATGTACCTTGTAATCTTGGTTTATAGTTCATTATTTAATTTCCTCCCCGGATTTTTTTGAATATCGTACTGACATATTCGTTTTCTCATTAATTCTTCTTCCCATCCTTGAGGCTTCTCCTGAAGAATTAATGACCATCAGATTAGAAATATGTATGGGCGCTTCTTTTTTTACGATACCTCCTTTAGGATTATCGGCATTGGGCTTTTGATGTTTTGATACCATGTTGATCCCCTCAACGATTGCTCTGAGTTTTTTCGGATCAACAAACAGCACCCTTCCTTGTTGCCCTTTTGATTCACCGGTAATCACCATCACATTATCGCCCTTTTTTATATGTAATTTCTTTTGCATAACTATAGAGTTTTCTATAACACCTCAGGTGCCAATGAAACAATTTTCATGTATTGTTTATCTCTTAATTCCCTGGCAACGGGGCCAAAAATACGAGTACCTGTCATTTCGCCCGTATTATTAAGAATTACACAAGCGTTATCATCAAAACGGATATAAGAACCGTCATTACGACGAATTTCTTTACTTGTTCTCACGATAACCGCCTTTGAAACAGTTCCTTTTTTGATATTACCTGACGGCAAAGCATTTTTAACGGTTACAATAACCTGGTCGCCAATTGAGGCATATCGTTTTTTGGTACCTCCGAGCACCCTGATGCAGAGGACTTCCTTTGCACCACTATTATCTGCTACTGCTAATCTCGACTCTTGTTGTATCATGATTATTTCGCTCTTTCAATAATTTCAACTAATCTCCAGCATTTTCTTTTACTAAGCGGCCTGGTTTCCATAATGCGAACCGTATCGCCTACATTACACTCATTTTTATCATCGTGAGCCATGAATTTGGTGGTTTTTTTAACAAACTTCTCATAAATAGGATGTTTCACCTTCCTTTGTATCTGAACAATAATTGATTTATTCATGCTATTGCTAACCACCAGACCAGTTCTTTCTTTTCTTAAATTTCTTTCCATGTTGATTGCTTACTTATTATTTTGATCCTCATTTTTATTGGGGTCACCTTTCAGTTCCCTGTTTCTGAGTTCTGTCAACATTCTAGCTATTGTTTTCTTATATGCCTTGATTTTATTTGGATTTTCCAAAGGCGACACAGCATGGTTAAGCTTGAGTCTTGTAAGTTGTTTTTTTTCTTCTTCAAGACGTTCTTCCAATTCTGCCGTTGATAATTCTTGTATTACTCGCTGTTCCATTTCAAATTAATTGCTTATTGAACATAATCTCTTCTTACTACAAATTTCGTAGTAATGGGGAGTTTTTGAGCAGCAAGGCGTAATGCTTCCCTGGCTACTTCAAGAGGCACTCCTTCGGCCTCAAACATTATTCTGCCTGGTGTAACCCTGGCTACAAAGTATTCCGGCGCTCCTTTTCCTTTTCCCATACGCACTTCCGCGGGCTTTTTTGTAATCGGCTTATCCGGGAATATTCTGATCCAGATTTGTCCTTCGCGTTTCATTCTACGCGTAACAGCCTGACGGGCAGCTTCGATTTGCCTACCAGTAATCCAGCCTTCCTGCAATGCCTTGATACCGAAGGAACCAAATGCAAGCTGGTTGCCACGTTGGGAATTACCTTTCATTTTCCCCTTCTGCTGCTTTCTATACTTTGTTTTTCTCGGTTGTAACATTATCTAAAACTTATAGTAATTAAACAACTATTTTATTTTCTTTTACGCGGGCCGCGGCCACCTCTTGGTCCGCCACCTCCGCCTTTTGGCCTGGATACACCAACACCAAAGGGAACAATTTCGGGTTTTCCGTAAATTTCTCCTTTACAAATCCAGACCTTAATACCTATACGGCCATAAGTTGTATGTGCTTCTGTAAAAGCATAGTCAATGTCAGCCCTTAATGTATGAAGGGGAATTCTTCCTTCCTTGTACTGCTCTGAACGGGCCATTTCGGCACCGCCAAGTCTTCCTGAAATGACAACCTTAATGCCTTCGGCGCCAATACGCATGGTAGAAGCAATTGCTGTTTTGATGGCACGCCGAAAAGAGATTCTTCCTTCAATTTGCTTTCCAATGGTTTGTGCAACGATTCTTGCATCCAGTTCAGGCCTTTTGATCTCAGAAATATTGATCTGAATTTCTTTTTGCGTTAATTTTTTAAGCTCTTCTTTAAGTTTATCTACTTCCTGACCGCCTTTTCCAATAATAATACCCGGACGGGCAGTAAAAATGTTAACTGTTACAAGCTTTAGTGTTCTTTCGATGATGATTCTGGAGATACCTGCTTTTGACAAACGGGCATTCAGGTATTTCCTGATTTTATCATCTTCGATCAGCTTTGTGGAAAAGCTTTTGCCACCAAACCAGTTGGAATCCCATCCTTTGATGATCCCTAATCGAAGTCCTATTGGATTTGTTTTCTGTCCCATTAATTTATATCTGGTTTAATTCTTATTGTACTTCTTCTTCAACTTCTTTCTGTATTCTGCTGTCAATAACCAATGTAACATGGTTCGAACGTTTCCTGATTCTGTGTGCACGACCTTGTGGAGCCGGGCGTACTCTTTTCAGCATTCTCCCTCCGTCCACAAAAATCTCTTTCACATACAACTGGCTTTCTTCAACCCTTACACCTTCATTTTTCTGTTGCCAGTTAGCAATACCTGACAACACAAGCTTATAAAGATATTTAGCTCCTATTTGTGGTGAATGCTTTAATACATTCAAAGCATTATCCACGTCCATACCTCTGACCAAACCGGCTAACAACCTCATTTTTCTTGGAGAGGTAGGGCAATTATTTAAGCGGGCGATGTATTGATTTTTTCTCGCCTCTTTTATTTGTTCAGCTCTAAGTCTTTTTCTTGCTCCCATGGTTAACTTTCTTTATTTTTTGCCTCTATCTTTTTGACCGGCATGGCCTCTAAAAATTCTTGTTGGTGCAAATTCACCCAACTTATGACCTACCATATTTTCAGTAATATATACCGGGATAAATTTATTTCCATTATGCACTGCGATGGTTTGCCCAACGAAATCAGGTGAGACCATTGATGCCCTTGACCAGGTTTTGATCACGGATTTCTTACCTGATTCAACATTTGCCATCACCTTCTTTTCCAGCTTATAATGTATATATGGTCCTTTTTTAAGCGATCGAGCCATTTGTTATTCTTTTTTATAGATTATTTTTTCCTTTTTTCAATTATATAACGATTGGTGCTTTTTTTCCTGGAGCGTGTTTTATATCCTTTGGCCGGCAATCCTTTTCTTGATCGCGGATGGCCTCCGGAAGCACGTCCTTCACCACCACCCATAGGGTGATCAACGGGATTCATTGCAACACCTCTTGTTCTTGGTCTGCGGCCCATCCATCTTGACCTTCCTGCTTTACCTGAATATTCAAGACTGTGATCAATATTGGATACAATTCCAATGGTTGCCTTGCAATTTTGCAAGATCATTCTTGTTTCTCCGGAGGGCAATTTAATGATTGCAAATTTACCTTCACGTGATAGCAACTGGGCGTATGAACCGGCACTTCTTGCCATTTTCGCACCCTGCCCGGGTCTCATTTCAATGTTATGAATGATGGTTCCGAATGGTATTTCACTAAGATATAAGGAATTGCCAACCTCCGGCGATGCGCCCTTACCGGCAAAAACTTCCTGTCCTACTTTCAATCCCTGCGGTGCAATAATGTATCTTTTTTCACCATCTGCATAATAAATCAATGCAATGCGAGCCGTACGATTCGGATCATATTCGATTGATTTTACCTTACCCGGCACATCTTCCTTGTTGCGCTTAAAATCAATGATCCTGTATCTTTGCTTATGACCACCGCCAAGATAACGCATGGTCATTTTACCTTGATTATCCCTACCGCCCGATTTCTTCATAGGAGCCATAAGGCTCTTTTCAGGTTTTTGGGCCGTAATGTCGTCATTTGCGCATATCAGTTTGTAGCGCTGACTTGGTGTTGTCGGTTTATATTTCTTTAAAGCCATTTTCTAAGATTCTATATATTGCTATAAAAATCAATTGTTTCTCCTTCTGCCAATGTGATGATTGCTTTTTTCACATCCGGTTTTTTACCGGATACGATTCCCGTCTTGGTATATCGCCAGGAACTTTTTCCTGTATAATTCATAGTATTTACAGCAATAACTTCCACACCGTAAAGGTCCTCAACGGCAGACTTTATCTGGAGCTTATTCGCTTTATTGTTTACGATAAAACAGTATTGGTTAAGCGTTTCGCTCTTTTCTGTCATTTTTTCCGTTATGATTGGTTTCAAAATAATTTCCATCTGATCAAAACAATTTTATTTTTTTTCTTCAGCAAACATTTTATCAATTTCTGCCAGTGAACTTTCAGGAATAAGCAAACTATTTGCATTCAGAATTTCATATGTGTTTAATGATGAGGCCAATGCAATCCTTGTGTTTTGTATATTCCTGGCTGATAAATAAATATTTTCGTTGTTTTCCCTGAGTACCAACAGTGTTTTTTTGTTATTCATATCCAAACTTTCCAGCATATGAGCATAATCCCGTGTAGCCGGATTACCGAAATTAAGATCTTCAAGAATAACAATGCCATTATTCCTGGCTTTATATGATAAGGCAGATTTCCTGGCAAGTTTCTTGAGCTTTTTATTCAGCTTGAAATCATAACTCCTTGGCTGGGGTCCAAATGTTCGCCCTCCTCCACGGAAAATGGGATTTTTAATATCTCCTGCCCTGGCAGTTCCTGTTCCTTTTTGCCTTTTGATCTTATTGGTACTTCCTTTAATAGCATTTCTTTCCTTTGTACTATGGGTACCCTGCCTTTTTTTTGCCATATATTGTCTGGTATCAAGATAGATCGCATGATCATTCGGTTCAATACCAAAAATGGCATCATTCAGTTTTACCTTTTTATCGGTTTTTTCTCCGCTTATTTTATGAACTACTAACTCCATCTTTCTATAATTACATATGAATTTTTAGGACCTGGTACAGCACCTTTAACAATTAATAAGTTCTTTTCGGGAACGATTTTCATAACCTGCAGGTTGATCATTTTAACCCTTTGCCCACCGGTTCTGCCTGCCATTCTCATACCTTTAAAAACCCTTGAAGGATATGAAGACGCTCCAATGGAACCTGCGGCTCTTTGCCGGTTATGCTGCCCATGTGTTTTTTCTCCAACACCATGAAAATTGTGACGTTTTACAACTCCCTGGAATCCTTTTCCTTTTGAAACACCTACTATATCTAGAAATTCACCTTCTATAAAGATATCAACAGTTAATGTATCTCCATATTTCTTCTGATGGCCTGCTTCAAACCTTGTAAATTCCTGAACAATACGTTTCGGTTCAACCCCGGCATTTTTAAAATGTCCATGAAGGGCCTTTGTGGTATGTTTTTCCTTTTTATCCCCATACGCTAATTGCAAGGCCTCGTACCCATCCTTTTCTTTGGTACGGATCTGGGTTACAACGCACGGACCGGCTTCAATGACAGTACATGGTATGTTTTTACCATCCTTATCATAAATTCCGGTCATTCCTATTTTTTTTCCTATTAATCCAGACATTTTTTATCTTTTTTGTCTTTTTTCAGCTAATAAAAATCAGACTTTAATCTCTACTTCAACCCCACTGGGCAACTCCAATTTCATGAGCGCATCAATAGTTTTTGAGGTTGTGCTGTAAATATCAAGGAGCCTTTTGAATGAACTTAACTCGAACTGCTCCCTTGATTTTTTGTTAACAAATGTTGACCTGTTTACGGTAAAAATCTTTTTATTCGTTGGGAGTGGTATCGGACCATTTACAACTGCCCCTGTTGATTTAACGGTCTTCACGATCTTTTCAGCCGACTTATCAACCAAATTATGATCGTATGATTTTAATTTTATTCTGATTCTCTGACTCACGTTACTTTATTAATTTATTTATTCAAAATCAAAAACTCGGTACGTATCCTCTTACTTTATATAATACATCTTCAACAATATCCCTTGGTGTTACTTCATAATGAGAAAACTCAAGATTTGAGGTTGCCCTGCCTGATGTAATGGTACGTAGTGTTGTTACGTATCCGAACATCTCTGCCAGAGGCACTCTTCCCTGTATTACCTGACCATTGATCTTTGAAGAGACATTTTCAATATGCCCCCTGCGCTTATTCAGATCACTTGTTATATCACCAATGTATTCATCAGGTGTAATAATTTCAATCTTCATAATAGGCTCAAGCAAAGTAGGCTTGGCATCTTTGCATGCATTCCTGAATGCCTGGGCCGCAACTGCCTCAAATGCCAATGCATCGGAATCAACACTATGAAATGACCCATCTTTTAAACACACTCTGAGGTTATACATCGGGTAGCCTACAAGAACACCATTATACATGGTATTTTTAAATCCCTTTTCAACGGCTGCAATATATTCTTTCGGAAGATTTCCACCTCTAACCTGTTCACTAAATTGCAGGCCTCTTTCATCATTGTCACCAGGGCCAACCTCTACAACGATCTCTGCAAATCTTCCCTTTCCGCCTGTTTGTTTTTTGTAAAGTTCTTTAATCTCTACTGTTTCGGTTATTGCTTCTTTATAAGCAACCTGCGGTGCTCCCTTGTTTACTTCAATATTAAATTCTCTGCGTAATCTATCAAGCAATACCTCAAGATGCAATTCTCCCATTCCGCTGATAATGGTTTGCCCGGTTTCATCATCCGTTCTGATAGTAAAAGTTGGATCTTCTTCTTCCAGCTTTTGCAATGAAATAGCCAGCTTAT
>CAZTAW010000061.1:0-15223 GCA_964611705.1 uncultured Bacteroidales bacterium | reverse complement strand
TGTTAGATGCAGTTATACCGATAGGAACATTAGCTCAATCATTGCAAACCTGTTCCGAATCGGTATAAATAACTATTTATAAAGTTTATAAATTGTATTGCAACTCCCACTTCAACAGGGTTTTGTATAAGCTTTTTTCCAATAACCCGAAACATTTAAGAAGAATTAATATCTTGCAGGCCATTTTAAAATCTAAAAAACAAAGACAATGAAAAAGACTTACTTAGCTACTATCGTTTTACTGTTGATGGTAAATTTTGGCATGAGCCAGAAAATTGATGTTACCTACACATTCGAACATCCTCAGATCATTACGGATAATGAAGGATTTTCCGAACTGGTTTTTAATAATGCTGCTAATTTCAATTCGGAAGGCAATCCCCTGATACCCCATTTTGGTTGTAAGGTTTTATTGCCTGCCGGAACAGAAATGATGAAAGTAAAAATCGTAAATACCAAATATTCAAAAGAAATACACGATGTTACAATTAAACCTGCATCAAAGGAGTTTCCGATATCAAAAGGAGCACCTGAAGGATACAAGGTAATACCTAACCCGGAAGTATATAATTCGGATCAGCCCTACCCGGGTCAGATTGTTTTAACATCTACCACCCAGTTCATGAACGGTCATTCAATTGGCATGTTTACCATTTGCCCGGTTATATATAATCCTGCAGAAAAAACAATCCGCGTTCTTGAAGAGATCACTCTTTCGGTAGAAACGGGAAGTTCTGTAAAATCACAAGCCGCTTTGCAAAATCTGCGAACTTCTGCACAGATCAAAAATCGTTTGGAGAATGTTGTTGATAATCCTGAAGCACTTAAAAATTATACTTACAGCGAAAACAGAGACATTACGGAAAATGATATTCTGCTGATCACCAAAAGCGACTTAACCGCTGCTTTTGATGATTATGTTGATTTTAAATCGGCTACCGGATTTATTGTTGAAGTTTATGCCGTTGAAGATATTTATAATGACTATACGGGCGCTGACGAACAGGAGCAAATCAGAAACTGCATTATTGATTATTACCAGAATTGGGGAACCTCTTATGTGATTCTTGCCGGCGACTCTGACCCCAATGGCTCCGACGATGATATCATTCCGCACAGGGGATTTTACGCTGAAGGTGAATACGACATTCCTTCTGATATGTATTATTCCTGCCTGGATGGCAACTGGAATGATGACGGCGATAACAGATGGGGAGAAGTGGGAGAATATGATATTTATTCCGAAGTGGTTATCGGAAGGATTTGCATTGACAGCGAAACCGAAATTAACAACTTCACTAACAAGCTTAAAATGTACCAGGATAGCCCTGTGCTTGATGATATTGAAAAAGCACTGATGGTTGGTGAAGAACTCAATAACAATCCCTGGACTTTTGGAGGAGACTACAAAGATCAGATTGTTGAGGGCTGTTCATTGCATGGGATAATCACTGCTGGCGTATCCGATAATTTTTCAGTGAATTATTTGTACGACCGCGATGGCGGCTGGAACAGATCACAGCTTTATAATGAATTCAATAATGTTGGTATCAACCTGTTGAATCACCTCGGGCATTCCAATGTAACCTATAATATGAAAATGTATAACAGCCATGTGAACACCACTAACCTTCAAAACGATGGTGTAAGCAGGGGATATGTGATCGGATACTCACAGGGGTGCTACAATGGCTCTTTTGATAACAGAACTTCTGATAATTATTATACCGAAGATTGTTTCGCAGAGAAAATAACCACGCTTTCAACAGGTTATGTAGCAGCTATTGCCAATTCAAGATATGGATGGTATTCACCGGGAAATACCAACAGCTCTTCACAATTTCACGACAGGCAGTTTTTTGATGCCATCTTTGGAGAAGACATAACTGAAATAGGATATGTAAACAGCGATGCCCAGGGCGACAATGCACCTTACATGGATAGCTGGGGACTGATGAGATGGGTTGTATATGAAGCCAATCTTTTTGGCGATCCTTCAATGGATATCTGGACGGCAATGCCCGATGATATTGTGGCTACTTATCCTCCAAGTGTTCCGTTAGGCATAGGTGAGATAACTATTAATGCTGGTGTCAAGGACGCAAGAGTGGGCCTGATGCAAAACGGTTCGCTTATCGGCAGGGGCGTGACGGATATTTTCGGAGATGTAACCATAACATTCTTCGATCCGGTTAGCAGCACCGAAAAAATTGCCTTGTCCATTATTGCCCATAATAAAAACCGCCTGAAAGATTCGATCATCGTGATCAACGACGAGCCTTTTGTTTTGTATCACGATCATTTGTTTAATGACGAAACCGGCGGTAATAACGATGGAGCAGTTGATTGCGGAGAATCAATCCTCTTGACACTCGACATGAAAAATGTGGGTAATGAACCGGCCAGTGAAGTGGATGTGACCATTTCTTATGATGATGAATATCTTACAATAACTGATGAAACGGAATATTACGGTGATTTTGAACCTGAAGAGGTGAAATCGGTTCCTGACGGATTTGCTTTTGATGTAGCGGATTCGGTTCCTGATCAATATAGTTTCAGGTTTACACTTGAGGCCCTTGGAGATACCACATGGAAGAGCTATATGAGCGGTATTATCAATGCTCCGGTTCTGGCAATCGGTGCTGTTACAATTGATGATCAGGAATTTGGTAACGGCAATGGATTTTTCGACCCGGGTGAAACGCTTAGCATGACAATTCCTGCCATGAACCAGGGGCATTGTATGAGCGGTGAAAGTACAGTTTGGCTTACATGTGGAAACAGCTATATCACCATCGAAAATGAGGAGGTAAATGTGGGCAGCATTGAAGCCGGCAATGCAAACGATGCTGTTTTTACAATTACAATTGATGAAGAAACACCTGTTGGCACTTTTGCTGATTTTGTAATTGAAGTCTCTGACGGTACATACGGATGCAATAGGGAAACGGAATATAAGGTAGGCTTTATTGTTGAAGATTTTGAAACCGGCGATTTCGAAGCCTTTGAATGGTATTCAACAGGTAACGCCGACTGGATGATTTGTGAAGAAGAACCTTTCGAAGGAACTTACTGTGCACAGTCAGGCGATATAGAGGATACTGATATCTCACGTTTATTCATGGCTGTGGATGTGCTGGAAAAAGACTCAATTTCATTCTATCAGAAAGTTTCCTCCGAAGAAGATTATGACTTTCTGAAGTTTTACATTGACAATACCGTGATTGACCAGTGGTCGGGTGAAACCGAATGGGAAAGGGTTGCCTACCTGGTGCCAAAAGGATACAGAATTTTGCAATGGGTTTACAAAAAAGACATGTATGTTTCGGAAGGAGAAGATTGCGGATGGGTTGATTATATCTGCCTGCCTTTCTCAAACCTTTATTATGTTGGTACGGATGAGTTGAATCCCTTACAGGCGAACAATAACGTTAATGTTTTCCCGAATCCTTTCAGTACAAAAGCCACTGTTTTGATCAATCTTGAGGAAAAAAGCAGTGTTATTGTTGAGGTTTACAATATGAACGGTCAACGAGTAAATACCCTGAAAAACGGCCATTGCGAAAAAGGTGTTAAAAAATTGCAATGGAGCGGAACAAATGAAAGCGGTAGCCAGTTGAATGCAGGAATTTACTACATCCGGACAACAACAGACCACGGTACATATGTAAACAAGGTGATCTTATCCAGATAAATAAATAAACCTGTTCCATTAATTATCAGCATCTTTTTAATATTTGTTTTTGCCTGTAATACACCAGTAAAAGAAACCGAAAAAGAAGCTGAACCAGAAAAGGTAAACGGTAAACAACTTGAAAAAGAATTATGGTCCGATTTCAAATCAATGAAAATGGATACTATAACTAAAAAAATTGCAGATGCTTTTCAATCTGTTCACGGTGACGGCACAAGAGACAAACAGAAAGAAATAGAATTGCTGAAGAATTTGAATTTAGGCAACTATCAATTAACAGATTTTACAGTAACGCAGCATGATAATATAATAATAGTAACATATATGGCATCTGTAGAAGAAACTATTGAGGGTGAAACACTTTCGGCAACTCCTACACCGAGAATGAGTGTCTGGATAAAGAGCGGGAAGGGCTGGCAATGGATAGCTCATGCCAATCTTAATCCTATGAAAAACAATTAAGACTAATAAAATCCTGTTAAAATATTGTATCTAAACAGGCTTCACCCGGGCATATAACCATTGCACCCGGGTAGGCCTGTTCTTCAAACCCTTTAAAAATAACGCTAAAATTTCATCTGCATAGAAATAATAAAATTCCTGCCGGGCGCTGAAATACCCGAGCTGTATGGCCTGTACCTTTGATCCGTCAGGTTTTCCAATCCCGCGCTTACAACAAAAAGATCGCTTAGCTGATACATGGCCTTGAAGTTAAGGGTATACCAGGACGGCGAATAGGTATTGCCATTGGCGTCTTTGGCATAGATCTCAGTTTTGCCTTTTTCTTCCTCCGGCATGTCTTCATGTTTTCTCTCCCCGCTGTATTCTGCATAAAACTGCATATTGAGCTTGCCTGAGCGGTATTTCAACCTCGTCACCCCGAACCAGGGGGGTGCATGCCGCGTGGGGCTTTTGCTGCCATCGTCCAGTTCTTCCGTTCCTTTCTGAAAATTAAAGTCCGATGAAAATTCAAAGCCTGCAGGCAACCTCAACTCCAGCCCTGCCCAAAAACCGTAAATATAAGCAACCGCTGCATTTTGTATGGCTTGCACCCTGCTCATCACCCCGTCGTACATGATGCTGTCCAGTCCATTGAGGGTGTAATCCCTCCTGACAAGTGCATTATCCAGGATAGTGTAATAGGCATTCAGGTCGAAACGCACATGGTCCCCGATACTCTTTGCCACACCCAGATCAAGATTATAGGAATATTCCGCTTTCAAATCGGGATTGGGCACCACAACCGCGCCCGGTTCCGAGTCGAATACCTTACCTACATCATCTACATTAGGTGAGCGAAAAGCCGTGGAAACATTCACCTTAAACACCCACGATTGTTCGGGCCGGTGGGTTATGCCAATGTTACCGGTCAAAGCGCCGTTGTTCAGATGCGCCTCTGTGAAAGGAAACGGATAAAAAGTGGTATCGAAATCCGCATTCAGCACAAACTGGTTGTACCTGGCACCGGCTTGCAACCGGGTTTTTTCCGATAGTTCCATCTGGTTGCTAATATACACGCCATAGGAAGCCCAATTGCTTTGCGGATAGCGTGCAGGACCCGGTTGCTTCTTACCGGTATTGATGTTTTCATCCGTTCCGGTGGAGGTCACATCGTTCAGTACGTATTCGAAACCATACATGAGGGTATTGCGTTCTCCTGTGGATTTACTGAAATCGAAGTTTGCCGAATAGGCATTTACTTCCTCAAGCCTGGTTTCCCGTTTGGGTTTATTGAAGTTCCTGCTGATACGGCTTTCCTCAAAATATTGCTGAGCCAGCCGGATGCTTAGCCTGTCGTAAAGTCTGCTGTTTGCGTGATGCAGTATATTGAGGCTGTTCATCATCCACTTTTGGGGGCCATAGTTCCATTCCCCATATCGCGGATGCCTGTTGCGCATGCGCAGATGCCTGTCGTAGCGACCGTATTCGGAAGTTTCAGAATAGTGAAAGCCATATTGAAAATCCCAATGCTCGTTCGGCTTAAAGCGCACCTTCTGCATCATATTGATCTGAGAATAGCCAGAAGGCTTCTGCACTTCCGGGTTCTTGTTTTGTACCACTTTATCCATACTGTCAATGCGCATCACATAATAGGGTTTCAGGTAATCATCCGGTCCGTGGCTGCCCATCTTCAAATCTCCATAATCGTTGGAGCTGATGCTGGTGACCATGGCCCACTTTTTCCATCCGACATTCACATCCATATGAGCCGTTTTTTCATTGTTGGCCGAGGCATAACGCATTACGGCCTTGCCGCTGACCAGTGGTTTTTCATCCAGGGAAAACTCCGGTACCAGGGTCTTAAAGCTCATCACCCCGCCCAGGGCGTCGCTTCCGTAAATAACCGAACCCGGCCCGAACAGCACTTCTGTTTTCTCAATATCAAAAGGGTCCAGGGAGATCACATTCTGAATGTTCCCGCCCCTGAAGATAGATGTATTCATGCGAATACCATCTACCGTATAGAGCAAGCGGTTGGTGGCAAAACCCCGGATCATAGGGCTGCCGCCTCCCTGCTGGCTTTTTTGTATAAAAACCTGTCCCGACACATCCAGTAGATCGGCTGCCGTTTGCGGGTTTTGAAGCGATACTTCACGCTTGCTGATGGTGGTGATACGAGCCGGCACATCAGAGGAAACCTGACTCCAACGGGTGGCTGAAACCACCAACTCGTCCATGTTTACCACAGAGGGTTCCAGTTGAATTTCAAAGTTTTCTTTTTTCAGTTCCTTATAAGTTTTGTATACGGTTCTGTGCCCCAGGGTGCTAATTTCCATATTTTCCGATTCCCTGAAGGCTGCCATATCGGCCTGTCCCTTGCTGTTTGTGGTGGTGAAGGCCCTGGGCTCATGGCTGATCAGGGTTACCTGCTGAAGGGGCTTGCCGCTCTCTTTATCTCTCACAGTGATTGTCTGGGAAAAGGCTGTATGCAACATACCCAGAAACAACCACAATAAAAATATTTTCTTCATTGTGTAATATTTAAAGTGTAATTCTAATAAATATTTAATTCACCACTGATCTTTATTAAAGATCAAAATCATTCCAATCTGTTCATGCTGATTTTGGCGGGGGAACAGGCGGAGGGTAGTTAGCTGATAAATGCTGTAATATATAAATGGTATTTCCCTTGATCATAAAATCAGTTGGCGGAGACCAACTGAAGCTATCCAGATAATACAAGGTTTTGAAAAAATTACTGATCTGTTTCTGATGATCATTGTTTTGCGGACTGCTTCCCAGGGCGCTGGCCAAAAGCCGGTTCAGGTCGCGGTTTAAAAGGGTTTCTTCATCATCTTTCCAGCACCAGTAGTGGATCATCCCATCTTTTTCAATAACCTCAACCACATCATACATCTGCTCCTGGTATTCAAATTCCTCATCGTGCTCCCACCTTAAAAGGGTTTTGATCTCCTCTTTTGTAAATTTCAATAAGACAAGCTCATCACGCTCAAGCCCGGCAATGATCTGCCGCTTAACTTCTTTCTTCACCACATAGCGCTTGTGTTGCAGCCAGCCATAAATCCCGACCACGGGCGCCAGCAGACAAATCAGCAGCAATATGCCGGAGAGTTTGTTTCGCAAGACTGTTTAGTTTTGAAAAACAAAGGTAGGAAATAATCGGTATAAGAGTTTGTCTAAGCATTTGCCTGCTGCTGGAAAATATCTTACTATACAAAGACCAGGTTCGGACAAGGATTTCTTACATATTTGCTGGCGAATACAACCGAACCGATTTCAACATTGGAATAGACGATTTCCACACCCCCAAATCCCTTTCCGAAAAAATCAAATCCTTTTTGGAGGGAAATAGATACAGTGTATGTACGAACTGGCCCTATGGCGGAAGCATGGTACCATCTGCATATTACCGTAAAGACAAACGGGGGCAGTCGGTGATGATAGAGGTGAACAGGAAGTTGTATCTGGATTATGAAAGAATGAAGCCAACGGAAAAATATTATGATATAAAGAGCTTGCTTGATCGGATGATCAAATTTGCTGTTTAAAAAACCATAAATGGAATCATGAATAATTCAAGGAGAATTTTAAGCTTTCGGGCTTTTTAAAACTGAATCATGTTTTTACTCATTTTTTTCCTTATTTCTTTTCAGATTTTTAATCTCCCTGTCGAAATCACTTTCATAATTTCTATCCTGTATTACCCTGAATTTATCGAATTCGCTTTCTGCTTTAATTTTTGCTTCGAGCATACTTATTTTTCCTTTGTTTTTTAGAATGGGGTAATTCGACAATTCAAGAAAGCCGTCCAAAAACTTAGACCATTGCTGCATATTAAAAGCTATTCCACGTTGGGCATTATTTTCTGCCAAATCGAGATAAGCCGTAACAATGCGGTTAAGCTCGGAAACATGCTGATGCGACAAATAGTTTTTTGCCACAACAACATCGCTTTTTAATATTTTACCATCAGGAGCAGCTTTCCATGTTTTTAATCCCAGTATAGTTTGGTGGCATCGGCTTCGGTATAAATAATTTCTGCGGCAGTTTTTCCGGTGATGGCCCAATGCAGTTTGTTTTGTACAGCAGCGAAAAAAACTTTTGTTTGCTGACTTTCTTTGTCGTAATCGGTACTCAGGGCATACAGGTCGGTAATTTTTTGATAAAACCGGCGCTCGCTGGCCCTGATTTCGCGGATACGTTCCAGGAGCTCATCAAAATAATCCTGCCCGAAATCCTTGCCTTGTTTCAGTCGTTCATCGTCAATCACAAAGCCTTTTATGATAAACTCGTTCAAAGTTTGTGTTGCCCATTTACGGAAATCGGTGGCCTGTATTGAATTTACCCGGTAACCTACCGCCAAGATGGCTTCAAGGCGATAGAAATTGGTCTTGTAGTTTTTCCCATCGGAGGCAGTTGTTTCCATTTTGGAAATAACTGAACTTTGATCGAGCTCTCCTGTACCAAAAATACTTGTCAGATGTTTGCTAACTGCCGGCACATTCACCCCAAACAGTTCAGCCATGGCTTTTTGGGTGAGCCAAAATGTGCCGGATTGAAAGTAAACCGAAACGTTTACTTTCTTGTCAGATGTTTTGTAAAACAATAAATCTCTTGCTTTCATCCTTAGTTTATTATTGTCGGTTTAACGCTAAACTATGATTATTGATAAACTCAAACATATTCTTTTTTTCTTGTATTTTACATTTTTATTTGCATCATTGCAATGTCATTACTCACTGAGAAAAGGACCTGGTTGGCCGCATTACCGCAAATGCGGTTTTTTGGATTTATTTCCCCAGGTAGGTTGTGTAATTTATTTTAATATGTAATAACCACCTGTTTTAGGAGCCCCTTTGAATTCAATAAATCCTTGCTCCTTTAAAATTTTTAAGTACCGTTCGGTTGATGACAAACTCTTATTAATTTGTTCGTTTAACTCATTGGCCTTCTTTCCGGGATACTTAGCAATTTGATTATACAATAGGTTTAATTCTTCTTTTACTCCCTCATTTACTCCCTCAATATTTAAGTTTACTCCCTCATTTACTCCTTCATTTACTCCCTCGTATTGATGATTTATACCTAAAAACGTTAACTCAAGAATATTGTCTTTACTTTTCCAAACCGGCGTCTTAAACCCTCCTGCTTTACATTCTCTGATCATGCGTAGTGTTCCGGTTCCTAGCATTTCAATATAGCCTCTGTAAAAACACATTTGAGCAATATCCGGATTTCTTAATATGGAATTGTGTTCAGTTTTTAAATCCCTTACGGATAATTCCATTGGCAAACCACCATAATTGCTGAGCACCAATCTGTTGGAAAAAAATGAAATTGTAAGGAAACCTTTCAAATCACTATAATCCCTATGAACAATAGCGTTTAGCAAACCTTCACGAAGAGCCATCTCAGGAAATCTTTTTTTCTCCGTTCTAAATGTACCTTGAATCTTTATTTCTTTGCCGATTATGGCTTCGAAATGAGATATGATAGTTTCAATATTTTTGAAAATATTATTTTCAAAAACTCTGTTTTCGATAAAAGTATCACCAGAGGTACTTCCGGGATATACAACCAACTTAATACGAGATTGAGGAATAAACCTGGTGGGGTTTTTTCCAAACAGCACCATACAGGCATTGGTAATACTTCCATTAACGAATAACCCACGACTAACCAAGAAGCTCTCAACATCAAATATTGGAGTATCAGAAGAATAATTTTTGAATGCGTCCAAGGTTCTTTTTACCTCATCTATATCCAAATCATCTATCGAAGCACCTAAAACAGCCTGCCTCTCCCATCTTTGCTCAGATAACCTTCTTTCATCCAACAGATTGTCGATACTTAACCCCTTACTCATAATTGTTTTCGATCCTCGTCTTGTGTAGATGGTATTCTTGAAATAGTATGGTTTATTTGCTCCTTCCCAAACCGAAATTAAAATGATGTTCTTTTTTTTATATGTTTCTATCCTGCTGTAAACAGGTGCTGTAGGTTTAATTTCATGAATCAAAAATGTTTCTAAATTTTTTCTGTCTTGCTCTGTGAGATTAATATCACAGACAGTTTTATCCTCATTAATACCAATAACCAAATCACCACCTTTTGTATTGATAAAGGAAGTAATAACTTTAGCAATACTATTTGTTTCAATAGTAGCCTTAAATTCCAACCTTTCACTTTCTGAAAGTTTCAAAAGATTGGATATAATGACATTATCTCCCATTTTTGTTCTAATTTAATATTTTGTCAATAAACTTAAAATCCAAAAATTGTGAACGAATATAAATCAGGGCTTCGGTAAAAACAAAAAACTCCTGTGCCCAATTGCCGTTTCGTAACTCCAAGTTTTTCTCATCGTTTTTTATTACATAGTTATACAAATCAATAGCCTCTTTGTCAATAAAACGATTTGGCAACAATTCATTTGGGGTTCTGTTTTTACTTTTCTCAGTATTGTTTACTTGAATGCTGCTCAATATTCTTTCGGCAAAAATCACATCCCTGTGAATATAAAACCATGCTGACTTATTCAACTGAATAGCCCTTTTTATCTCCTCAAAAGTGATGTTCTTTTCTCCAATATTTCCGGTACCAAAATATGGCCTGACGATGCCTAGAAACCAATCGGCTTCATCAACAGCTTGAACACAATTATCTAAATTAGACAGCTTTGGATTAACTTTAACATATCCATGAAATGAACTTAAAACATTAAAATCCCTGTTATCCACATCATGAATAATTTTCGACAACTGGTCTTCGAATCCGTACACAGTGGAAGCAAGCATTATTTTTGTGTATTTCCTATGGCCTGTATTAAAAATGCTTTGCTCAAATTTATTAATTAATCCATCCAATCTAAAAAACTCCAGGGGTTTATGGATATTGGTATTATGGCCATTAATACTATGATTTAGGATTTCTTTGTAGATATCAATTGTTCGGACATCAAAAAAATATCTGTTCTTCGATTTAATTTCATCTTCTTCCGATTTGACCAGATCATTCAAAAGATTACGGGTAAAGGTAACATCGCGGTGAACCAGGTACCAGTATGGAATTCCAATTTCAATAGCCGTTTTGATTTCTTCAAGGTAAAGATTATCAACACCGGCAGGTGGTTTTGATAGCTTTGGTCGAATGATGCCGAGGAATAATTCACATTTTCTCAACTCAGTTAAATGTGTTTCAAGGCTGAAATGGTCACCGGCCTTTAAAAATAGTTGTTGTGATTGAATGATGTCATACTTCCGACTTAACACAGGAACAATTTGCCCTAAATCCTCATCTGGTATTGAGGTGGCGCTCAACCATATTTTCAACTTGCTTTTCGCCATGTATTATCTATCCAATTCATGTAACGTCCTTTAAATTTTTGCTGTTCACCGCCCCACATTTAACCCTCCATAATCACCTTCAAAATATCCGGGCTTTTTTCTTTGAATTGTGCCATGCGTTTTACCACTTCATTTTCCAGGTCTGTCCATTTTTGGTGAAGTTGTGCTATTACCTTTTCTTTTTCTGCATCGCTCAGGGTTTCAAACGCCCTGCCTTGAAATACGTTATTGATATCCTCCTCCACAAAATCCAATACATCGATTTTGCGGACTTTTATGTGATCAGGTAAATATGCTTCATTTACTAAAGAGTTTGATACTTTTTGAATTAAATCGTCCAACCCATTTTTATAAATAAGTATTTCGGATAATAAAGTAAGTATATTCTCTTTATTCACACTAAGATCAGGAATCGGCAACTCTTTTACTGACCTAGCTTGTATTTCAGAAAAAACTTTTTTTGTGGATTTAAAATGTTTTTGATAAACATAATTTATAATATCAGAATTAAGAATCGCTAGTAATGCTTTAAGTCCAAGATTGCAATCATGTTTTTTATTAACAACCACAAGGGTGTTTAATGCAAAAAACTGATTATCATCGTAAGTAAAAATAAGATCTTTAGAAACCCTTCTAAAGAAAAGTTTTTCCTGTGTTTCAAATATATCTTTACGTTTACAGGAATGTATTCTATCCAAATTGTAATCCAAATAAACACCATCCCAATTTACCCTATACTTATTTATATTCCTGCCGTCTAAAAGTGGGTAGTACTTATTATTCGGGTTTTCTTCTTTTAAGGAAAGTGATTTGTCACCTTTCAGCGCTATACCCTGATTTACCTCACATAATGAAGATAACTTTCTATGACTATTATCTGAAATAATCTTATCCACAATTTCGCTGGTGTTAATATTTAATGTAAAGTTATTCTGTTTTAAAAATTTTTCCTGATTCACTCTTGCTAATTTTATTCTCTCAATTAAATTGTCTTGTAATATTTCAACATAGTTATCATCGAGTTTATTTTTTCTTAATACTAAGGTGATATTTTCTACAACTGCATTCTCAAAAGGCATTTTATCATAATCTACAATCTTTAATAAACATGATTCCTCAAGAATTTTTTTCCGAGTATCAGAGTAATATTCCTGTGTTAGAATTGTGTTTGGGATTATATATGATATAATTCCATATTCTGATCTTGCTAAACTTATAGCCTCATGTGTGAAGAATATAAAAAGGTTTAAGCGACCTGCTGAGGTTTTATATTTGCTTTTAAGATATCTTTTATAATTCTGCTTGGCTGATTTATCTTTAGAAAGTTGATGATACGGCGGATTCCCAATTACCACATCAAAACCATTTGAAACATCAAACATCCATTCGGGGTCGAAAAAAGGTGAGGAAGCATTTTGGTCGTATGGATCCCAGGTGGCCAGTTTTTCGGCGGTATCGGAAGGCCATCCATTTGTTTTTAATACCTCAGCAATTTGTTCTCTTAATTGCTTGTCTTCATCACGCAATTCCCTTTTTCGTTTTGGCGATTTTGAACTGAACAACTTATGCCGGACTTTTTTAAGCTTATCCTCCAGTTTTTTCACTTCTTCACTTTCGAATAAATTAACTGTATCACCTATCTTAGGCTTTTCAATGCCTATCAAAGTATTTGCAGCCACAAATTTGGTTTCAAGATTTGGCAGCGGCCTGACACCAAAATTGGTTTTATTCCTATCAATTTTCTGGTCGACAATAAGCGAAATAAAAAACCTCAGTTTGGATATCTGAACGGCTATGCTTTGAATATCCACACCAAAGATGCAATTTTCAATAAGGTATAATTTACGCCCGTAGTCAAGCTCGTTATTTGCAAATGATTCCTCAATGTCGGTTTTTTGTGCTTGCAGTTCTTTAATGCTTTTTTCCCTGAAATCAACATCGTCAATATCTTCAAGTTGCTCAATTGCTTTATCCACCCTTTCAATCTGGCGTTGTTTCCATTCATTGTTTTTAGGATCAACTTTTTCGAGAATATATACCATTTTCTGCAATATCCCCATGGGAAAGGCCCCGGAACCGCAAGCGGGATCGAGAATTTTACATGCATCCAATGCTTTGATTATTTGAAATTGCAGTTCGGGCTCATTCGAGAAAGGATTTTCAGGATTATCAAAGGCAAGCAATTTATGAAGATCATCATCTGATTCTTCCTTGCTACGGTCTTTCCAATCCTGGATAAAGTTTGTGAGATAGGCAATCAGGCTTTCATCCACCATGTAATTAACAATTTCGCGGGGGGTATAAAACGAACCCGTTTGCTTTCTTGCGGTGGTTTTTGTTTCGGGATTGTAGCTGGCAAGGAGATTTTCAAACACTTTTCCCAAAAGCTCAGGATCAAGTGCTACATCCTCTTCGATGGGCGTATTTTCAGTTATGGTGAATTTGTATGATTTTAAAATTTCCAGTAAACCCCTGGTCTTTGCATTTTTATAAGCTTTGCTGTTCAGGCCTATGTCACCGCTGATGTCAACCTCCTCATCCACATCAAAAAACAAATAATCAGGAACCTGCAAAACATTATCCGGCCGATCGGAAAAGCCATCTTCGTAAATTATAATATCTCCACCCTGTTTCCCTTTTTTTGTTGGATGGGGTTTGTCCAGACACTCGAAAAGTCCGCCATTCAAAAATGGGACTGTTGATTCCATTAATTCAATGAACTTCCCAGCACCGTCATTCTTAAAATAATCTTCATAACGCATCAGGGTGGTTACGTTCATGTGCGCTTTTTCTTTTCTGAATTCACGTTTGTTTGTTTCACGGTTGAGTGTGGCAAAAAATAAGTTTTGAAGTATGGCCCTGTAATACATACTTGTTTGTTTACCGGTGGCAAAAACTCCCTGCGGTTTTTGGGGGGTGAATTCTTTCAACAAGTTTACGGAGATATAATCTTCTTCGAATATCTCATCGGGTATTAGTTTTTTCTCTTTGATAAACCAGATAAAAAGCAGCCTTGTTAAAAGGCGGATTACGTTTTTACCTTTATGCTCCTTAAGCGCATCTTCAAATTCAGTATCCGAATCAAAATCAAACGGATTTGGAGCATTCGGAAAAGCAACCTCCTTAATTGCCCAGAAATACCAACTTTGGAGTTCCCTGTAGAACTTTTTGTTTAAAACACTGACGCTGAAAACTTCCTGCCAGTAATTGTAGAGTGCGTGAAACGAATCGATAGCTTTTCTACCTGTTCGTTGTATTTTCAGGTCATTTAATATTCGTTCGTGGCCAGCGTGTGTTTTGTTAATATCTATGTCTCTGAGCAAGGATACCTTGCCTACTTTTTCGCCTTCAAGCCACTCTTTTTTGCATTTAAGACGCTCGGTATTTGCAAAGGCAAGATAAGTGTCTCTTTCATCACTGTATTGAAACAAAACAACAACCGGCGTGTATTTGAATTCGCGGTTAAAAGCTCTCGCAATTTCTGATAGCTGGCTTCTTGTGGGCAGGTAATTGTTGTCGCGCGGATTTAGTTGAACCGCAAAAACCAGAATGCCGTCATAATCTTCTGTTATTTCATCGGGATTTCTGCTTTCCTCCGATTGGAAAGCTGCATCATCAATCATTCCAACCGTGTAAACCTGTTTGATGTGGGTAAATGTTTCACGGTCTTTGTAATTATTAATAAGGATATCTTCAGCTTTACCCGGCTCACCTGTAA
>CAZTAW010000060.1:0-15423 GCA_964611705.1 uncultured Bacteroidales bacterium | reverse complement strand
AATATACCAGCGATTCGGATGAGGTTATGCGTCCCTGGCGGAATTACATTTGTTTTGTTGCCGATGACGAGGATGGTAATTTGCACATCCAACAGGCAGAACAGCTTGCCGGGTATGTTGAAACCAACCTGAAAAACTTCAATGTAGATAAGATATATTTCGATGCCTATCAGCAACAATCTACACCAAGCGGTCAGCGATACCCTGAAGCGGAAGCTGCCATTAATGACCGCATGAAAAAAGGAGCCCTGATTATCAATTACACGGGACATGGTGGCGAACTTGGATGGGCACATGAACAGGTTTTAAAAAACTCGGATATCCAGAGCTGGAAAAATATTAATAACATGCCGGTTTTTATCACGGCAACTTGTGAATTCAGCCGTTATGATGATCCCAAGAGAGTGGCAGCCGGAGAAAATGTTTTTCTGAATCCTACTGGAGGAGCAATCGCAATGTTCACAACAACAAGAGCTACATACGCAGGATCGAATCTTAATCTGAATAAGAAGTTTTACAGATATGCTTTCAGAAAAACTGATGGCATTTACCCAAGACTGGGTGACGTTTTCATGCAGTCGAAAAATGCTGCCGGGCCCAGTGCATTAAATTCTAAAAAATATGTTTTGCTGGGCGATCCGGCCTTACGCATTGCCTATCCCCAAGATTCCATTGCAACATTAAAGATTAACGATTTTCAAATCACTGAAATTCCTGATACCCTTAAAGCTTTGTCTAATGTAAAGCTAGAAGGCTCGGTATATGATTGCACCGGACAGACACTTGGTGACTACAACGGTGTGCTTTACGGTACTGTTTTCGACAAAGCCTCCAGAATTACCACAAAAGCTAATGATGACGATAGCAAGCCGATGACCTTTTATCTTTATAAAAACATCATTTACAAAGGAAAAACAAACATTGTTGATGGTGACTTTTCGATCAGTTTTATTGTTCCCAAAGATATTGCATACAAATACGGGTTTGGCAGGATAAGTCTCTACGGATGTGATGAAGACAGTGATGGAGCCGGTTATTATGAAAATTTTATTGTAGGAGGCTATGACAGTAATGCCGATGAAGATATGACCGGTCCCGTAATTGAATTATACATGAACGATACAAGCTTTGTTCCAGGCGGAATAACAGATAATGATCCTACTTTGATGGCCTTTGTACGTGATGAAAGCGGTATAAATACGGTTGGCAATGGCATCGGGCATGACATTATTGCCGTACTTGATGACAAAAATAACCAGCCCTATATTTTGAATGATTTTTATGAGGCTGATCTGGGAAGTTATCAATCGGGGACAATTGAATATCCAATGTCTTCCCTGGATGAAGGACCGCACACAATTCATCTGAAAATTTGGGATGTATTCAATAATTCTGCTGAAGGTTCCATCCATTTTGTAGTTGTTGGATCGGATAAGCTGATCATTGAAAACCTGATGAACTATCCCAATCCATTTTTCCATGAAACAAATTTTGTTTTTGAACACAATAAACCCGATACAGAGATTTATATTAAGCTATTTATCTTTAATATGCAGGGAAAATTAGAAGCGGAATTTCGAACAAAAACAGCTTCAGGTGGTTTTAATTCTGAAGAAATAAAATGGAATGGCACAAATCAAAATGGCAGGAAACTAGGAAGGGGAATATATATTTATAAGGTAATTGCCGAAACAGCCAACGGAAAACAAGCTCAAAGTAATGGAAAACTGATAATTCTAAGTAATTGATTTGTAAATTTGCTGCAACTAAACAGCATCGAAAATTGTCATATTAATACTGTGATTCTTTAAAATGAAAATGAAACAACACCATATAACTTTCACAATAGTTTTTATTGTTTCACTGCTAATTGCAGAAGTTTCTGCTGCGCAGCAGGGCTTTACCAATAACTCGGTTTTGCGCAATGGCGATTGGTATAAGTTTAAGATCACTGAAACAGGTCTACAGAAAATTACCTGCCAGGATTTGGCAGATGCAGGCATCAATGTTGATGAGGTCAACCCCAAAACGATCAGGTTATTTGGTAATGGAAACGGAATGCTTCCCGAGCGCAACTACCGGCCTCGTCCAGACGACTTGAATGAAAACGCCATCTATGTTACAGGAGAAGATGACGGTTCATTTGATGAAGAAGACTATATTTTGTTCTTTGCTGAAAACAGCATGCAGTGGGTAGCCAATCCACTTGTTGCATCCTATAACCACCGTACAAATTTATATGATGACAACACCTACTACTTTTTAACCTATGGAGAGAAACCCGGTAAACGCATTGAAAAACATCCAACGGATACACTCCAACCGAATTTAATTGTAAACAAAAACAATAAATATCTATTACATGAGCTTGAGGAAGTGAGCCTTACAAGCACCGGAAAAGAATGGTTTGGTGAAAGTTTCGGGGACGTCAAAGAGAGAACATTCTCTTTTAATTTACAAAATATTGATACCACCAAAACTGCTCACATCATGTTTGCCTACGCAAACCGCTCAGGAGGTGAAAATTCATTCGAGCTTTTTGCAAACAACGAAAAAATCGGTTTGATTGACCTGCAAACCTTGTACCTAGGTGGAAAAAGATATGCTTTCTCAAACATCAGGAGTTTTCAGTATTACTGCAATGACAATACGTTTAAGCTAAAAATCAAATATAATCCGTACGATGCATACTCAAAGGCCTGGCTTGATTTTCTGGAAGTGAATTATACAAGTAAGCTGATTTTCACCGGCGGACAGTATATTTTCAGTGATCTCTCCTCGGCAGAAGAAGGCAATATTGCAGAATACCAACTGGCAAATTCCAACGAATCGGTTCGTATCTGGGAAATTACTCACCAATACAATGTCAGGGAAATCACATCAACATATTTCAGGGATACAACAAAGTTTACAATTACAATGGACTCATTGCGGGAATTTATCGCATGGGACGGCTCAAGCTGGCATAAGCCTGAGTTCGTAAAAAAAATAAAAAACCAAAATCTGCATGCGTTGTCCCCGGTTTCATACATTATCGTAACTCCTGATGTTTTTCTGGAACAAGCCTATGAGATGGCATTGATACATGAACAATTCGATAATTTGAGTTATGCTGTTGTTACCACTGAAGAAATTTATAATGAATTTTCATCCGGTGCGCAGGACCCCAGTGCTATTCGGGATTTCGTTAGAATGATTTACGAAAGGGGAAAAGAAAACAACCTTCCGCGTTACTTATTGCTTATCGGAGATGGTTCTTTTGATCCCAAAGGCAGGGTTAGTGACGAGCCCAATTATATACCTGCTTATCAGTCAGAAGAATCACTTTTGCTTACAGCTTCTTATGTTACCGATGATTATTATGGATTACTTGACTCCACCGAAGGGTATAATGCATATGGAAAACTGGATATTGGTGTTGGGCGGTTTCCGGTAAAAACTGTTGAACAAGCTCAAAATGCCGTAAATAAAATCAGGCATTATATTACTTCACATAACAAAGTAATGGGCGACTGGCGGAATGAGATATATTTTGTTGCTGATGATCAGGATGAAGATCTTCATTTGATACAAGCCGAAAAGTTAGTAGAGATCGTTGATACATCTTATAAAGCATATCATACAAATAAAATATACCTGGATGCTTATCCACAGGTTACCTTATCCGGAGCTAACAGGTATCCCGGCGTTAACGATGCCATTGACAAAGCTGTAAACAGCGGTGCACTTATCGTAAATTATACAGGACATGGGGGTGAATTAGGCTGGTCGGACGAACTTGTTTTGAATATTCCCATGATAAACAATTGGAATAATCTTGATAATATGCCATTGTTTATGACGGCAACCTGTGAATTCAGCCGCTTCGATAATCCCGGACTTCTTTCCGGTGGAGAGCTCGTTTTTCTTAATCCCAATGGCGGAGGAGTTGGATTGTTTACAACTACCCGATTGGCCTATTCGCAATCAAATTTTTATCTCAATACTCGTTTTTACCTCAATGCATTCAAACGGATAGATGGAGAACTGCCCCGTCTGGGTGATATCATAATCAAAACAAAGACTCCCCCGAATGATCATATTAAGAATTTCACCCTGCTTGGTGATCCTGCACTTAAACTTGCTTATCCTCAGCACAGTGTGCACACAACATCATTAATAGAAGAAAGTACAGGAGCTGAAACAGATACGCTGTCCGCCCTTTCTAAAATAATTGTTGAGGGAGAAATCAGAGGACCCGACGGAAGCTTCCTTGCTGATTTTAATGGAACCCTCAGGCCCAAAATATATTATAAACCCATGTTAATGCACACCATGGCTAATGATGATGATAGCAACGAAAAGGATTTTCGTGTGCAAAACAGATTGATCTTTGATGGAAATGTCAGCGTAGAAGACGGCAGGTTTAGGTTTTCGGCCATAATACCCAAAGATATTGATTATAATTACGGAACCGGAAGGATTATTTATTATGCAAAAGATACAACATCCAATATTGATGCGAATGGTTTTCAGGAAGTAACCATTGGTGGTATAAACAACAATGCCGAAGCTGACCTTATCGGACCGGATATCACAATATACCTTGACGACTTCAGCTTCGAATCCGGTGATCATACAAATACAAATCCTTTGTTGATCGCACAACTGGAAGACAAAAGCGGGATCAACTTTTTCGGAAATGGAATAGGACACGATATTATTGCAACCATTGATGGAGATTATGCAAATTCCATCAATCTTAACAGCTATTACGAGCCGGAAATTGATAACTATACCAAAGGTGCCCTTGCATTTCAGTTCGATGATCTGCCGGAAGGATTACATACTTTGGAATTAAAAGCATGGGATTTAAACAACAATTCCTCAATTGCAAGTATTGAATTCATTGTTTCCGGTTCTGAAGGTATGCAGATCACTAATTTGAGCAATTACCCCAATCCATTCAGTACAGAAACTACATTTGCATTCAATCTTCCAACTAACAATGGAATGTACCAGGTTGCTATTGACGTATATTCCATTACGGGACGGCATGTTAAACGATTCGAAAAATCACTCAATGCTGCAAATGGAAGACGCAATGAACTGGTATGGAATATTAAAAGTGACAAGCACGGAAGATTGGATAACGGCACATATGTTTATAAGCTTTCAATCTCAAATGAGAGGGGTTACAGGTCAGAAGTCTCCCGGAAATTGGTCATTGCCAGTTTACAATAATAAGGTAAATACATCGTTTATAAGTTCATTAAAAATTAACGCATTAAATTAGAAAATAAAAAGAATGAAAAGATTTATTGTTTTTTTAGGATTATTAGCTTTTTCATTTCAATTATCAGCCCAGGATGGAGAAGACCCTGAATATCACCAGCTAAGCGGCAAGGACGGATTAAATACCATTACTACTGCAGTTCCCTTTTTAACAATTGCCCCTGACGCAAGAAGCGGTGCAATGGGTGATGCCGGTGTTTCCTCCTCCCCCGATGCTAACTCGGTTTATTGGAATGCAGCCAAACTTTCTTTCATTGATAAAAAACTCGGTTTTGCCATGTCATATAGTCCATGGCTCAGAGAACTGGTTAATGATATAAATCTGGCATACCTATCAGGATTTTACCGTTTTGATAAATACCAAACTATTGGTGCCTCACTCAGGTATTTTTCACTTGGAGAGATTATTTTCAGAAAAGACAAAGACGATCCGGGGCAAGCTTTTAAACCCAATGAATTTGCATTGGATGCCACTTATTCCAGAAAACTGTCAAACACACTTTCAGGTGCTATCACAGCCCGTTTTATTTATTCAAACTTAACTCTCGGACAAAATGTACAGGGTGCCGAAACCAATGCCGGTACTTCAATTGCTGCAGATGTTTCTGTGTATTGGCAAAAAGAAGTTAACTTGTTTGATGTGGATGCTCTGGTTGCCTGGGGTTTGAACATATCAAATATCGGTAACAAAATTTCATACAGCGAAGCGAATATTGAAAAAGACTTTATTCCCACAAATCTGCGTATTGGACCTTCAGTTACTTTAGAATTGGATGAATACAACAAAGTTTCATTCATGGTTGATGTAAACAAACTTCTGGTGCCAACGCCTCCAATTTATAAGCTTGATAGCAATGGACAACCTGTAATTGGTCCTGATAACAAACGTGAAATTTATAAGGGAATGTATCCGAATGTATCTGTTATTCAGGGAATGCTGCAGTCATTTTATGACGCACCCAACGGCTTTAGCGAAGAAATGCGTGAATTCAGCTATGCTATCGGCACAGAGTACTGGTATAACGAACAGTTTGCAGTGCGCGGCGGCTTTTTCTATGAAGATAAAACAAAAGGTAACCGTAAGTTTTTTACCCTGGGTGCAGGCGTAAAATATAATATTTTCGGGTTGGATTTTGCATACCTGATTCCTCTTGAACAACAAAATCCGCTTGAAAACACATTGCGATTTACACTTCACTTTGATTTTGACGCTTTTCAAAAGCAAAATGAATAAATGAAACATTTCCGCACAGGATTTGGCTATGATTCACACCGGCTGGAAGAAGGAAAAGATTTTTGGCTGGGTGGTATTAAAATACCTCACTATAAAGGAGCAACAGGTCATTCCGATGCTGACGCTCTGATACATGCAATTTGTGACGCCTTACTCGGGGCTGCTGCGTTGGGGGATATTGGAAAACATTTTCCTGATACTTCGGATGAATATAAAACCATTGACAGCAAAATATTACTGGATAAGACAATGTTGCTTATCCGGGATGATGGTTACGAGGTTTCCAATATTGATTCAACCATTGTATTGCAAAAACCCAAAATCGCTGATCTGATACCGGCCATGCAAAACGAACTTGCCCAGGTAATGCAACTTGAAAGCAATCAGATTTCAATCAAGGCCACAACAAACGAAGGCATGGGTTTTGAAGGAGAAGAAAAAGGGCTGACAGCATACGCCGTAGCCCTTATCTATAAGAAGCATGAATTATAGCAGCTTAAATGTATCTATAAAATTACTTATATCCGAATCACTGATCATGACATCACCCGTAACCAATACTGCAATCTGATACAGCCGGTTTTTAACCAGGAGAACTTTATACACAACTTTCACCCCGCTTTCGTTTGCCTTGAAAAACAAACCCGGGTATCCGTCGAAAGTAATCTCCTCTTGCACATCAGGTTCAGTAATGCCTAAACTCGACAAACCGCCACTTTGTGCTCCGTACAGCAGATCCATCGGATCCGAAGCTTCAATAAGATTGGCAGGATAATCCGAATAAGCAACCATATAGGCTTTATTCACACTTTCTTCGTACATAACAGAATACATTTGAATATCACCAATATCCGTAGGTACTGCTTCCGAAGTTGATTCCGGTTCAGCAGGGAAACGAATAGAAAACTTATTGTCGGGTGAAACATAAACGTAACTGCTTTGTGCTGTTGAAGCTAAAAATGCTAAAACAAACAGCAATAAAATTCCTGATCTAAGAAAAACAAATTGTTTCATTAGTGTTTAGATTGATTAATAATGAGGATAAAAATAAGCAATGTAATTGAACAACTGAAATTTTTATTACACAAAAAAATAATCCAAAAAATTAACCAGATATACTTTTTCTGTTGCCCTTGTAATAGCAGTATAAAGCCATCTTAAATATTCTTTGTTGATCATGTCTTCTTTCAGGTATCCCTGGTCAATAAAAACTGTTGACCATTGCCCACCCTGCGTTTTGTGACATGTAAGTGCATATGCGAATTTAACCTGCAGGGCATTATAGTATGGATTGTTTTTAACTTTTTCTAATTTACTGCTTCGACTTGGCTCATCTTCATAATCTTTCATCACTTCTTCGAATAACCTGTAATAATCATCACGCGACAACGAAGCTGTTTCTGCCATAACGGTATCAAGCAAGAGTTTTACTTCCAGTTCTTTCTCTTCGGGATAGTCAATCAGTCTGATGCTGGCATCTGCAAAATGAAAGCCATACATTTCTTCGGTTTTGGCAATTCTCATAACCTCAATCAAATCACCGTTTGCAATAAAGCCTGTTTCTGATTTATCCGGAAGCCAGTAATAATTATTTCTTACGGACATCATTATATCACCGCCGGATATTTCATTCTCACGAAAGAGAATTCTGTACCTGATCTCCCGGTTGAAAAGATTTGCTCTTTTATTGGACCGGGTAATGATAACCGTATTCTCAAAACCGTCTTTACCGAATGATGTATTTAATTCATCTTCCAGTTCGTTTCCATTAATACGAATGATATCTCCGGTATCACGCACATCGAAAAAGGGCGGATTATAATCTTCCCTGGCAATTTTTTTTCTGAGTACTGTGGCATTCATCAATATTCCTGAATCAAGGGATTGGCGCACAACCTCTTTTAATTCATCATGAAACAATTCAAATCCAAGTGTTGCCCTTAAGTATCTCAAATCAAGAGCCGGGCTTATATCAAGTCTTACCGGAGGTAATTGGGCAGTATCACCAATTAAGATCAGCCTGCAGTTATCTCCGTTTTCCACATAAAAAACAAGGTCTTCCAGTATATTTCGTGAAGCAAAAAGGCTCATTTGCTCACCTGATGAACGGTCAGGTATCATTGAGGCTTCGTCAACAATAAAAAAAGTGTTTTGGTGTGAATTGGATTGCAGTTGAAGATTTACATTTCCATCTGCCGATTGCCTGAGCGTATAGATTTTCTTGTGGATTGTATAAGCCTTTCTTCCGCTGTAGGATGACAATACTTTTGCAGCTCTGCCTGTTGGAGCCAGTAAAACGGATTTAATTTTAAGACGGGGAAGCATTTTAACAAGCGCGCTGACGAGGGTAGTTTTACCAGTACCGGCATAGCCTTTAAGCAAAAAAAGCGATTGGTTGTTTTCATAAACAATAAAACCGGCGAATTTATCAATGATGTTTTTCTGCCCTGATGTAGGAGCATATCCGATATTCTGAATGATCCATTCTTTTATTTTTCCAGTAATATCCATTATAATAATCAGAAAGGATAACCAATTCCTATATTCCAGTTCAAACGTTTCAGTTCAATTTTTTTTAATGTCCATCTTTCGCCAGCAGTTAAAGACGGATCCCTGATGGGTAAAGCGCCATCTATTCTGAAAACAAAAAATCCAAAATCAAATCTCAGTCCGATACCCGCATCCATTGCCATTTCATCTATAAAATCATTAAATTCAAATTTTCCTCCCGGGAAAGAATCATCCGTTGTTAAAAGCCATATATTTCCGGCATCAACAAAAATGGCACTTTTTAAAAACCTGTAAACCGGAAAGCGGTATTCGATGTTGCCTTCGAGCTTCATATCCCCCATTCTGTCGAAATCAGTATCAGCATTCCTATATGTTCCGGGTCCGAGCGATCTGAACCGCCAGCCCCGCATTCCATTTGCACCGCCCCCATAAAAACCTTTTTCAAAAGGAAGATCATCAGAATTACCATACGGAACACCGATCCCGAAAACGCCTCGCACGGCGATACGACTGTTTTCATTGAGTAAAATATAATATCTCAGGTCAACATCAAGTCGAATATATTGTGCATAGCGGATGTTGAATAAAGTATAATAACCTTCTTCGTTCTTAGGGGCTTTAATAAATTGGTCAATGGCATTAAAAATATTTCCTGATGTTTCGATATTTCCCCTGAAATAAATAAAGTTTTTTAACTTGTTTATTTCCTGGTTATTATAGATATAACTATATTTCATACTCGGAATCAAATGGTCTGTATATTGGTTTCGCAGCCTTTCATCTTTCAGGTTATTTATGATTGAATCAAGCTCTGCTGTCGGAAATACTTTTACTGAATTCAAATCGAACGGGAAAAAGATATGTTTTTTGTTTTTTGATTCGCTCCAGTCATAGCCAAATGAAAGATTGGCAATATATCTTCTGTAAAGCGGGCGTTTTTGATAATTAACCCCAACGGTAAGCGAGGTCTTGGGTTTAAAATATTTGGGGAAAGTCGTTTGCGGAACAGGAACGAGAAACCTTGGGAAATACAGAATAGCTTCAGCGCCTGTTTGTATGGTATTAAAGAACAAAAACTCGTCTTTGGACTCCATTTTTACACTTCCCAGGCGTTGCACTTCCATTGAACCTTTTAACCTGAGGGTTAAAATTTCAGCGCTCCTGAAAATGTTTTTGTTCTGATATGTTAGATTTGCTCCTATACCCAGATCACCTCCTGTGTTGGTTCCTTCTGCCTCAACTGTAAAAGCCTGCAACTTTGATCGTGAAAGCTGAATATGACAATCCAGCAATCTGCTGTTATCTGAAGTATCCACATGGCCTGCTTCATTAAACTGAATATCAGCATATTTAAAAAAACGAACATCACTCAAACGCTTATAAGTTTGCTGTACATCCTTGAGATTAAAAGGCTGGTTATTGTTGATAAAAATAGATTGTGTAATTGCAGTCGGATGCAGTCTCAGATGGCCCGAATATGTGAGTATATAAAAGTTCGTATCGCTGGGATTGCTATATCTGGGCATTTTTACACTTAGCGTATCCTTTGTTCCGGAACCTTTTACAAGCGGATTATAATCCGTATTTATGTATATGTTTTTAATGTAATACTTTCTGTGATTCTTTTCAATGTATTTGGCTGTTTTACCAGGAGCTGGAATGTAGCGATTTTTAATATTGGTTATAATGTTGAGCTGTTTATGTCCAATGGTTGTATCTGCCTCAAAGAAAATATATTCTTTGCTGAAATTATAATATCCCTTGTTTTTCAGCATTTGGGTAATGCGATTACGTTCTTCTTCGAGCGTATATGCATTGTAAATCCGGTTGCTGTCAATTAATGATCCCTCGCTGTTTTTCAGTATGTAATATCTGATTTCAGGATCAGGAATGGAATAATCATGCTTATTGATCCGGTATGGTTCGGAGAGCCGGATGTTATAATGCACCTTTACTTTTTGTCTGTTATTCTGCTTGTATTCAACATAATAATCCACTTTAGAATCAAAATAACCTATGTTATTCAGATAACTTTTAATTTGATTTAAGGCATTAGAAGCCAGCCTGGGTTCGAATATCACTGGTGGCTCTCCGATCTTGTTTTTAAACCATCTGTTGATGGGTTTGTCTTTGCCGTGCAAACCAAAATAATAGAACCACATCTTAAACCGTATGCCCATAAATTGCTTGTTGGGTGTTTGCTCAATGAGTCCGGTCAATACATCTTTTTCGATATTTTTCTTTTCTCCGCTGATGTTTACCCGGTTTTTTCTAAGCAGGTATTCATTGTCTTTTAAATACTTTGTGGAATTACAGGCTGAGATCAAAAAAGTACCCGTAAGAAAAAAGTATATGTGAAAAGCTTTTATTTTCAATTTATTATGATGATTTTATCATGCAAAAATAAGGAATAGGTATGGATTTACAGAGACTATTTTTGTGGTTTTATCACAAACAGAATGTTAAACAAACTTTTACTTATCATTTGTTTTTAACGATCAGCATGGTTGAGTTCCTGTCGGGTAATAATACCGGAACCTCTGGGATGGTTTTTGCAAATTCATCAACAGCTTTCATCAAGCCGGGCCATTTGTGATTATAATCGTGTATCAGTACAACTCCTCCCGGTGAAAGTCTTGGATAGAAAAATTCAAGTCCGGTTTTGGTTGGATTGTACAGATCAACATCAATATTCACAAATGCAAATTTTGTGTTTTTTACATTCTTCGCCGAATCAGGGAAATAACCTTTGTGAATAACAATGTTTTCGTTTCCTTTGATGAGTTCTTTAACACCTTCAATTGAGCAATCGGCAAAATTCTTTGGTGTATATCCGGCAGCCTCTCCGGTTTCGGGTTCAAGGTCTTTTTCAGGAAAACCGCCAAAAGTATCGAATAAATGCAAGTTTCTTTCAGGAGCCATCAGATGTAATACCCTGGCTGAATTTCCCCGGTAAACTCCAAGCTCGGCAAAATCCCCTTTTATATTATCGTTTTTAATTCTTTCTGCCTGAAACCAGAACTGATAAAATCTTTGTTTATCTCGATAGGAATAATATGCTTTTTTTAACTGCCGGGAAATCAAATCGTTCTTCATTGCATGTTTCCATTGTGGTGGAATGTTTCCGGGTGTAAGGTATATTCCGGCAATCAGTCCCACAATTAATACAAAAAGACCGATTTCAATGATGTTGATAATTTCCATTAATTTGTAAAATTAGTAAAATTAAATCCGTTTTCCGACCGGGAAAGCAAAATCCTGTGCATAACAGCAACAAGCTTAAGGAAATCCTAAATCGGAAGGCGAAAAAACCAACTGGGCCTTGACAGGCAAAACAGTCAGAGATCAACATTCCACTACAACAAGGATTTTCGTGAGACTAAGGCTTTGCGAGTGTGCGAAGCAAAGCCTTTAGTCGAACAATCCCGATGAGGTACGAAATCGGGAAAGACGGAGGTGGAAACTGGAAATTGGAAATTAGAAATTTGGATGCGATTAGTTTTTAGCCGCTAATGCGCGAATGGTAAATAATTCAACTATTTATTAGCGCATTCGCGGCAGAAAAATTCAAAGATCAAAATCCAGTTACAAAATAGATTAAAACACATTTGATTTTTAGCCGCCAATGTGCGAATGTTTAGTAATTCAACTATTTATTAGCGAATTCGCAGCAGAAAAATTCAAAGATCAAAATCCAGTTACAAAATAGATTAAAACACATTTAATTTTTAGCCGCTAATGCGCGAATGGTAAATAATTCAACTATTTATTAGCGCATTCGCGGCAGAAAAATTCAAAGATCAACATTCCACGATAAAAAAAGATTTAGATACGATTAAATTTTAGCCGCTAATGCGCGAATGTTTTGTAATACAACAATTTATTCGCGCATTCGCGGCAGAAAAATTCAAAAGTTCAACATTCCACGATAAAAAAGATTTAGTTGTGATTAGTTTTTAGCCGCCAATGCGCGAATGGTAAATAATTCAACTATCTATTAGCGCATTCGCGGCTTAAATCCGAACCAACATAAAAAGGCCACCCTATAAGAATGGCCTTTATATCTGTTTCATCAGTTGTTTAAAAGCAATTTCCTGGTAGTTATAACTTGCTTGTTGCCAATAATGCTTATATAATAAACACCTTTATTAAACCTACTTACATCAAAATCAAGTATATTTTCCCCAATTTCAAGCATGAATTTCTCTTTCATCATCATTTGTCCTCTAATATCATATACATGTATTTTGATTACTGATTTTTCGTTCATTGACATTCTAATACTGGCAATATCCCTGGCCGGATTGGGAAATACCTGTCCAATATGGTTAATGCCTGCTTTTATATAATCATCAATTCCTAAGAATATCCGGTCGCTGGTAACTATCAAATTAATGCCTGTTTTTTCAGTATTGGTTTCATTTAGCACAATGGGTATCGGATTCATTGATTTGCCTGCTATTTCCACAAGAAGCTTAAAGGTTCCGGTATCCAGATTGCCAAAAACAAATTCACCCGCATTATTCGTATAATCAAATGCAACGCATTCATTATCGGAGTTTAATAAAAAAACCAATGCTTCATTTAATGGAGTTTCACGACTGATGTTATCTTCAAATACACTACCACTTATTAAACCTGTGCCTGTTGCTGTTTCTGCAATTTCAATCAATGAAATGTCATTATTATAACTATTTTGTTCAAAAAACGAAGCCTCAACATCTTCCCAGTGCAATTGGTTTCCGTGGTATGTTGGCACATGGGTTTCAAAAGAGCTTGATTCGGCAGTTGGTTGTGCCTGAATGATATAATAACCTTCATTGATTTCGGTAAAAAAGAAGTATCCGAAATCACTCAAAGCGGTTTCATAAGAATGAATTATTTCATTATCCACAAACTGATACATGTTTATCCGGCCATAATCAAGCTTACCTAATCCTGCAATGATATTACCACCGATTGTAAATCCATTGCCAATTGTAACTTCAACCGGTCCTTCCTTTATTGATTCGCAAATGAAATTATCAAAGGAATCAACATAAACAGATGAAACTTCAAAACTGTAGGTTCCGGGGCCGGGATCGGGAATATTAAAGAGGGTATCGGTAATAATCTCAGTATTATACTGCATATTGTTCATGTATATATTATACCCGTCCAGAAAAATCTCATTATCTTCATGGTACAGTTCCAGACCAAAAATTACTTCATTTTGGATTACACCTCCAATAGTAACTGTTTCCTCCACAATATCCGGTTGCGTGAAAAGGCCGCCGGCATATCCATCGCCGCTGGTTGAAAGGAATGAAACATCATAAACAAATCCCGTTTCATCTCCATCAGGTAATTGTATCTGTACCAGGGTACTGTTACTGTTTCCATCCTTGCTGAATCCCCATAGGTAAGGCCCTCCGTCTGACCAGTTATCATAGGCAAAACCATGGTACTCCCCATATGAACCGCATGGGAAGCTTGAAACAGAATCTCCTGTTTCCCTGTCAATGAGGTAAATATCCGATGACCAGCTATTAATGTAAAACAAATCCAGATCGTTATCATAGGCTATTGCTCTTGCGTTTGTTGGTACATTCATTCTTTCAACCAATAATTCATTTTCAAGATCAAGAACGTACAGTTCATTTACACCGCGTGTAGCATACATATAGCCGGTAGAAGGCACATAAGCCATATCACGAATAGCAGAAACCCAATCAATAGTTATTGAATCAACAAAGGTTCCGTCTAATTCATATTTGTATATACCCGATGATTTCCAGTTTGTTGTGTAAATATAATTTCCATCGCTTTCAACTCCTGCTTCTCCATTGAAAGATGTGGGATAATTAAACTGTAAATCCAAAAAATCTTTTGAGTTATCTGCATTGGAATTTGATATTCCTGACATTGGGAAGTTCATAGAAGGTGAATTCCATAAAAGTTCAATTTCATCATTACCAAGAACATTTGCATGCAAATTTTGAGGAGGAAAACATGAGTCGCCGGAAAATGCATATTCAATTTTTGAAAACTCCTGTGAACTTCTGTTAACATCTTCCTTTACATTTTGAGTAAACGAAAACAGACTGCCCAAAATAATTGTAAATAGTAAGATTGTTTTTTTCATTTTTTTCGTTTTTTAAGGTTTCTGTATTTATTTATTCATTAGGTCGTTTTGGTTTGATAATGGTTGTATTGTAGTTGTAATAGCCACATTTTCTGTATAATAAGCATTGTTGTTCATAAGTGCCTGATTATATTGTCATTAAAAAAACACTCCCAGGCCAAATCCAAGTGAAAATGGTTTATTTAATACTGCGTCTTCATAGAATGGTGATGTATAATAGTTTATTGACGGATACAGGTAAATGCGGTATTTCCTGTTCATTTTCCATTCAAAATTGATT
>CAZTAW010000059.1:0-15457 GCA_964611705.1 uncultured Bacteroidales bacterium | reverse complement strand
AAGATTTTTGGGTTTGTTGAAAAAACCGGTTGAAATTTTCAAGTTGGGTTAAGAAGTTACAAGCTTTACCAGTTGTATGATCTTTCTATTGGCCAGTTTGTCCCGGATTAATTCCATGATTATATTTAAATAAACATTCCTCCCACCTTTTACAATATTGACCAAAAAAATCAAACGATTTACTTACATTTGAAAAGTTAATCAATAAACCTATGGCCGATAAGAAAGATCTCATTTTACAGTATTATCAAAAGGTAAAAGCCTCGAATAAAGAATTGACCAAAAAGGAAGCTTTTAAGGATTTGCTTAACAGGCTTTACGCATCGGATAAAGACATACAGGATATTATTGATAAGATCACCCTCGGAGCTGAAGCAGCCATTGTTAATATTCCCAGAAAGGACCGACTGCACAGGGGAAGTGCCGACACCCTTTACAACAATATCATCATAGAATTTGAAAACAATTTAAAGGTTTCCTATCAACATGCAAAGGAACAACTGGCCGGTTATCTGTTAGGCCGTTTTAATAGTGGCGAAGGTTATAACTACACCCTTATCCTCTCGGATTTTATCAACTGGCGGATTGTTGCACCTGATATTGATTGTCTGGATAAGTTGGATGTTTTGCAGGAACATGAACTTGCACAGGGATTAAATGAAATTGAAAGTGCTTCATTCACCTTAAACGAATCGAATACCGAGGATTTTTATTACTGGATTGACAGGTTCTTGTTTAAAGAAGAAAAGCAAAAAGCCACATTAAAGAGTATTGAGGAGTCATTTGGTTATCAAAGCACTGTTTTTATTGATTCCTTCAGAGAACTGAAAAAATGGTTCCAGGAGGCCAAAAAGTATGGAATAGTTCAGGTTTCTTACGATCAATGGCACAAATTCTTAAGTATTGCCTACGGTTCCTTTGATGCAAGGGAGAACATTTTTCTGATTCATACCTACCTGAGTGTTTTTTCTAAAATGCTTGCCTATGCCGTCGTTTCAAATGATGATTACATAGATGATGATGAAATGAGAAAAATACTCAATGGAAAGATCTTTTACAAATACAACATAAGCAACTTTGTGGATAACGATTTCTTTCATTGGGTTAATGGCGACAGGGATTATCAAAACCTAAAGAAAGTATTCCGTTTAATAACACAAGAAATATCATCCTTCGATTTCACAGATGTTAATGAAGACATTTTAAAAGGTATATACCAGGAGCTAATTGATTTGGACACCAGGCACGCCCTGGGTGAGTATTATACTCCTGATTGGCTCTGCGAAAGAATTGTTCAGGAATATGATTTTGAGAGAACTGATAAAATACTTGACCCCTCATGTGGCAGTGGCTCGTTTCTCAGGGCAATTATTCACCGCATCAAAAAACTTAATCCCGGTTTAGAGGCGGAAGACATAAACAAACAGGTTTATGGTATTGACATACATCCCCTTTCTGTTCAAATTGCGAAAACTACACTATTACTTGCATTAGGCAAAGAAATCTCAAAATCAAAAAAGCCTGTTCAACTCAATGTAATAATGGCAAATACGCTTTTGGCCCCGGAAGGTGTACAGGATTTATTTGGAAATGATTTCATCATGCAAATAGATAAGGGCAAATACAGAATAAATACACAGGTCCTTGAAAATGTAAATATTTTTGATGCTGTTTTAGATATTTGCGAGGAACTTGCAGAACGGACCATGAATAAAAAAAGCCTTGAAACTGAAGTTTTCGAGAGCATAATTAATAAGCAAACAAACGGAGGTTTTTCACCTCAGTTGGCTGAAAGCTTTTACAAAATATACCTTGGATTTAAGAAAGCCAAGCAAAGAGGCCGCGACAGTATCTGGAAATTTATAATATCAAATCTTTACAAACCCTATTTCTTATCAAAGAAGTTTGATTATGTCATGGGAAATCCACCATGGTTTACTTACAGCTCAATAAAGAATGAAGATTATCAGAATATACTTTATGAACTGGCAACAAAATACAAAGTAAAACCTGAACGAGCCGTTAATTTTCCTCATTTGGAAATCGCTGCTATATTCCTTGCATATTGCAGCAGCTATTTTTTAAAAGATAAGGGACGTTTAGCATTTGTATTGCCCAGGGCATTTTTCAGTGCCGATCATCATGATAATTCCCGGAATGGTGTTGCAAAAGGATTTCGATTAAAAGATATTTGGGACCTAAATGATGTTTCACCCTTATTTAGAATTCCTTCTTGCGTTCTGTTTTCGGAAAAGATTAAGAAAACAAAAAAATTCAATTTGACAGGATTAAAAGGAATCCGGTTTTCAGGAAGATTACCGGAACATAACTGTCATTATGATGTGGCAAAAAACAAACTAACTGAAAATCCTGTTACATGGTATTATTCAAAACTGGGTAAAACGTCTGCTTTTACTACAAAAAAGAATAAGTTGCAAAACAAAATCAACCCTTATAAAAGAAAATTCAAGCAGGGTGCGACAATTGTGCCCAGATCCTTTTATTTTGTTGAGCTAAACCAGGAGCCACCTGATGATTTTGAAGACAGAGTAATAAATATCAAAACCGCAGAATCAATTAAAGCAGATGCAAAAGCTCCCTGGAAAGATTTGGATTTTTCAGGAAGAATTGAAAGCAGGTTCCTGTTTAAAACAGCCCTCACCAAATCAATACTCCCTTTTGCATTGCATAATCCTGTTTTGGTAAGCTTGCCGATTGAAGTTACTTTGAATGCCGATTCACAAAAGGTAATCCATCTTTTTAATTCAGAAGAATTAATGAAAAAAGGATACTTACTTGCCTCGCGATGGTTTGTCAATGCAGAAAGAATCTGGGAAATAAATAAAACCGAAAAATCCAAAAATATGTCAAGCAATGACAGATTGGATTATCAAAGAGGCTTATCAGACCAGAATTTAAATGCCAGGTATCTTGTGTTGTACAATTCTTCTGCTAAGGATGCCAATGCCCTGGTAGTTGATAGACGGGTTCTCGATTTTGAATTTTTTGTTGAGAGTGTGACTTATGTATTCTATACTAATTCAGAAAATGAGGCATACTATCTCGCGGCAATTTTGAATTCTTCAACCCCAAATAATTTGATAAAAGATTTTCAAGCTAGAGGTTTGTTTGGAGCGCGGCATGTACACAAGAAGATTCTCGACATCTACTTTCCACTATACAGCGAGAAAGACGTCAATCATAAAGAATTAGCTGAACTAAGCAAACAGTGTCATAAAATATCCCAGGAATATATCAATAAAAATCCGCCCCCGGAAAATCTCACAACCCATCAACTTGGCAAACTACGATTAGATATTAAAAAACATTTGTCGAATAAAATTTCAGAGATAGATCGTATTGTTGCGAGGATTATGAAAGACTAAAAAATCTCTGCCATTCTAAAGTAAAAGAGAGTGATAATCTAAGGTTAAGGTAAGTTAAAATCCTTAGCAAGATAAATTTTCCTAAAAAGAGGAAATTCAAAACAAACCCTTCCACCGATCAACGATTCACACAGATTAATTATTTGGAATTCTTATCTGTGTTCATCTGTGTAATCCGTGGTGAGTATTTTACCACAAATGGCCACTGATTAACACAGATTATTACTTCAAATTTTTTTAAAAGAGGGGTTTATTTCCTTGAATTCTTATCTGTGTTCATCTGTGTAATCTGTGGTGAGTTGTGAACAAACCTTCATAACTTTTCTTCAATCTCAAAAGTGTATTTATTAAATTTGGGCTGAATAAAATACAGCATTATGAAAATCGAAAAAGCGATTAAAAAACAAATCAATACTTTAAAAAAAGAACTGGATGGAAAATGCCTGGCCCTGGGTGAGATATATTTTCTGAACGGGGCCTGCCAGGTGCTTTCACAGTCGCAACTGATGTATGAGCTGCTGGTGAATGCGGAGGATTCGGAGGAGACCATTGGGTATGCCTTGCTGATAGATGAGGAAACAGAGACCATCAGTCCTGCCGTTAAAAACAAAGTTACCGAATGGGACAGCTATGCTTATGCCTGCCTGCTGCAGGTGAAGAGCGAGCTGCACCTGCTGGATCCGGGCACCCATGTGGAGCATAAGAAATACACCCGCAAGGGAATGATCGAAAGGGTGCTGAAGGAGCGAAGGCAAAAGGCCCAAAGTGCCGAATACCGCATTCAGTGGACTGACAATATTTATGGCGATCATATCCTTACCAATGAAAAGGGGGTGCGGTACACCGTTTTCCTGCGCGATTTCGAGGGCGAGACCGGCTACAGCAACAGCATGGATTCCAGGATCAACAAACTGGGAACCACCAAACACATCATGTATGCTTTCGATCAACTGAAACAAAACAAAGCTCTTTACAAACGCCTCAACAAAACCTTTCCTTTTATCGAGATTTATTGCGACCCGCTGAACGATTACAAAATAAGTTGGTACTACCCGCACGAACTTACGCTGGAAGAAAAACTGTTGATTTCGAGATATTTTAAGAATGCACAGCATCTTGAAGATGAAAACCTGACTTCTTTTCTTGGCTTTATCAAAGAAGTTTCGGGAAACAAAAAGTTCCGCATCCGCCCGGAAGTGCAGGAAAAGCTTGAAGAGGCATTTGAAGAGGAGATGCTCCGCGAGCTGGAAAAGAAACACCGACCGGATTTCAGCAAGCTGAAGATAGAACTTTTCCCTTATCAGAAAGAAGGCATTGCTTTCGCACTTTTCCGCAAGTCGGCCATCATAGCCGATGAAATGGGGCTGGGAAAGACCCTGCAGGCCATCGGCACGGCCATCATGAAAAAAGAGATTTTCGGTTTCAGGAAGACCCTGGTGGTTTGTCCGGCTTCCTTAAAAGAACAATGGAAAAAGGAGATCGAGAAGTACAGCGATGAAAAGGCCCTGGTGGTGCAGGGTTTCCCGGATGAAAGGGTGGAGCAGTACAAAGATGAGGCGCATTATTTCTTCATCGTGAATTATGAAATGGTGATGCGCGACCAGCTGCTGATCAGCAAGGGAGGGTTCGATTTCCTGATCCTGGACGAGGCCCAGCGTGCCAAAAACTACGAAACCAAAACCGCCAACTCCCTGAAACGGCTGGAAGTGAAGCATAAGCTGGTGATCACGGGCACGCCCATCGAAAACCGGCTGATTGATATTTTCTCCATCATGGGCATTCTCGATCCGCATTTCCTGGGTCCGCTCTGGGAATTCTCTTACCAGCACTGCCTGTTCGATCCGCTGAGGTACAACAAGATCAACGGCTATTACAACCTGAAAAGCCTGAACAAGAAACTGGAGAAAGTCCTGATCAGGCGGGAGAAACGCAAGGTGATAGAGCAGTTGCCGAATTTACAGCAGGTAAACATCCCGGTTCATTTGTCGCCCATGCAGGCCGATTATCATGCTTCCTATGCCAGGGGCATCGCACAGATCCTGCAAAAAAGATACCTAACGCCTTTCGATATGCAGCGCATGCAATTGCTGCTGGCCAATATGCGGATGGTTTGCGATTCGACTTATTTGATAGATGAAGAAACCAACGAATCGCCCAAGCTGGAGGAGTTGCAGTACGTACTGCTGGAAAAGCTGGATATCAAAAATACCCGGCGTAAGATCATCATTTTCAGCGAGTGGATCAAAGTGCATAAGCTGATCGGGAAAATGCTGCGGGAGAACAACATCGGTTTCGTGGAGTTGAATGGGAAGATCCCGGTGAAATCCAGGGGGGAGCTGATCAGGAAATTCGAGGAGAATGAGCAGTACAAGGTCTTTTTGTCTACCGAAGCCGGCGGCTCGGGACTGAATTTGCAGGTGGCCGATATTTTAATAAACTTTGAATTGCCCTGGAACCCGGCGAAAAAAAACCAGCGCATCGGCAGAATAGACCGCCTGGGACAGAAAAGCAAAAAACTCACCATATTCAATTTCATTAGCAGAAACTCCATAGAACAGCAAATAGCTTCGGGTTTGCTGGTGAAGCAGAGTTTGTTTGACGGCGTACTGGGCGAGGAAGCCGCCCGCGACATGGTGGATTTCAGCACCAAGGGCCGCTCGCAGTTCATCGAGCAACTGGAAGAATTCATTTCCGGTGCGGAAAAGGAAGAAAAGCATGGGGAAGAAGAGCTGCCGGAAGAGGTGACAACAGGGGAAGAAATACCGGACGAGGTCACACAGAAGGGAGAACTGGATTTCTCGGGTGAAGAAAGTGCGGAAACAAGTCCGCGGGAAGAAGACCCGGAAGCCAGGCCACAACAAAAGCGCCTTGCAGCCAAAGAAATGGAAGAGGTGATGAACCACGGCATGCAGTTTCTCTCTGGAATGTTCAAAATGTCGACCGGCAAGGAGCTGGAGATGGAAAACCAGAAAATCAGCATTGATGAGGCGACCGGGGAAGTGGTGATGAGGTTTAAGTTGCCGGGGTGATAGAGAAGCACCAAAACCCAGGCACCAAATCCCAAAACCTGTCCGTCTTCTGGCGGATAAATCACAATGACCGAAATTCCAAATCCGAAAAGCAAAGGTTTTGCCAAGTAATCCAACCGCTCCGCACTTGTCGAGCTATTTTTCACCACAGATGGCCTCGGATTTTCACAGATTATTTTTATCTGTGTTCGTCTGTGTAATCTGTGGTGAGATTTTTAGATTATTTCCGTGGTGAGTATTCACATTACGCGCCGCATGATTCCTTTCTTTAGGTCCGGAACGTTGAAGTTGATCAGTAGTCCAAGTTTGATTTTTGATAGTTTGAGATAGGTCAGCAATTGTGCTTCGTGGATGGGTGAGATGGCTTCAACCGATTTGATTTCGATGATTACGCTGTCTTCCACCAGCAAATCGATTCTGTACCCGGCATCGAGTTTTAAATCTTTATAAGTTACGGGCAAAGCTTTCTGGCTCTCGGTTCTCAGGCCCGCATTTAGTAATTCATATTGCAGGCAGGCTTCGTAGGAGGATTCCAGTAATCCCGGCCCCAACTCCGAATGGACCTGGTAGGCGCATCCGATGATTTTGTAGGAAATGTCGTTGAGTGTTTTCATGTAATTTGGTTTTTGTTAGGTTATCAGGTAATAAAGGTAATAGTTTTTGTAAGCTGTTTCACCACAGATAGCCGTTTTACCACAGATGGCCACAGATTAGCACAGATTATTATTTTTTTTGTGTTCATCTGTGTAATCTGTGGTGCGTTTTACTTATTCAATAACCTTCACTCCCTTCAACACCTGAATCGTCCCTATGCTTGCTACTACTACTATTAGCAACCACGTCTCCATTCATACTCAATACTTGCATTTCCATCATTTATTTATTATTTTCGCATTTCGCGAATCGCGAAAATAAAAAGAAAGTACTATGAAAAAACATAATGGTATGCGGCCCCAGGATATCGTGGTGTTACTGAAGATTGTATCTCTAAAAAACCAACACTGGCGGATCATTGATCTTGCAAACGGACTGAAAATAAGTCCCTCGGAAATATCAGAAGCATTGAACCGATGTAAGATTGCCCGCTTAATCGATCAGAGCAAAAAAAAAGTTCATCTGCTCTCATTTATGGAATTTCTTCATTATGGTTTGAAGTATGTATTTCCTGTTCAACCGGGGGCTATTGTGAGGGGAACACCCACCGCCCATTCTGCTCCCCCTTTGAGCGAACTTATTTCTGCCGGTAACGAAGCATTCGTCTGGTCATATGATTTGGGGAATTCACGCGGACAGGCAATTGAGCCATTGTATAAAACCATCCCCGAGGTGGTGGAGGAAGATCCGCTTTTTTATGAATTACTAGCTTTGACTGATGCCATCCGTGTGGGAAAAGCAAGAGAAATAAATTTGGCAATGGGAGAACTTGAAAAACGATTGCGACATGCACAGCCCGAACATTAAAATGCTCAAGACGGTGTCCACGGGACTGGGAAACTTAAAGGAGGAGGTTGTTTTCGTTGGCGGGGCTGTTGCTGAGTTATATGCAGAGGACCCGGCACCATCTGACATCCGGCCTACCCTTGACGTAGATTGTATAATTGAAATGAGCAGCAGAACAAAATATGCAAAACTTGAGGAAGAACTGCGTGCGAAAGGATTTTCCAATGATACCAGCCCGGATGCGCCCATCTGCCGCTGGGTTTACAAAATCATTAGGGTGGATGTAATGCCAACTGACGAGAAAATTCTTGGTTTTAGCAATAGATGGTATATTGAAGGAATCAGGAATAAGATTAAAAAAGATATTGATAAGGATATTTCAATCTTTATTTTCACACCTGTATACTACCTGGCTGCAAAACTGGAAGCGCATAAATACCGCGGCGGTAAAGATCTCAGGCAGAGCCATGATTTTGAGGACATTGTTTATTTGCTTGACAACTACCCAAAAATTTTGACAGATATAGATGCCATATCCAGCCATGTAAAAAACTACCTGAGAGAAGCGTGTAATGAACTACTTAACAATCCAAACCTTAATGAAGGTATTGAAACTGCGATGCCTTATGGATCGGGTGAACAAAGAGTAATGATGATCAGGAGTATAATTGAGAGGCTTGGAAAGTTATGAAGATAAAAAAAACGGGAAGCACCAAAACCAGTAAGCACCAAAACCCAAGCACCAAATCCCAACTTAGCGAAGCGATCTCATGAACACCAAAAAAATAAATAACGAGTGAATAAATAATTTCGAAAACTCAATTTCCAAAATTCAAAACACGCGGCTATTCGCACAGCGTTTCGGTCATTGGAAATTAGAACCTTGGAATTTATTTGTTTTTTGGAATTTGTAATTTGGAATTTTCAATCAATCACCTTCACTCCCTTCAACACCTGTATCGTCCCTATGCTTGCCACAACAACAGCCACTACCAGCAACCAGGGTTCCGTTCCCATGGGTTGGAAGCAAGGTGTTGAGACCGGGGATGAAATAAGCGGCTATTAAGGCAGCAGCACAGAAAGCCACGGCCATCCGTAAAGATCACCACAGATGGCCACGGATTTTCACAGATTATTTTTAAAAAATAAGGGAATTGTTTCCATGAAAACTTATCTGTGTTCATCTGTGTAATTTGTGGTGAAATTATTTTCCATGGGTTTTAAAGATCCACAAAAATTTCCTTCTTAAGCTTATCCCAGGGTACAACATTTATCCCATCGCTACGGTGTTGTGATTGATCCCCTCCGTATACGACATATCCGTTTCGGGTCCCGCTTATTCTTTTCCAAAACCTCAGGTTTTTAAAATAATCATTCGTGATCGTTTGACCGGATTTTATTTCAAGTGGGATCAGTTTCTGACCAGTTTCCATCAGGACATCAATTTCATGACCGGTATTGTCACGCCAGAAATACAAATCATAATTCCCGGCCTTGTTGTACTTTTCCTTGAGTAGTTCGGATATGATAAAGTTTTCAAACAAACTTCCTCTTAAGGGATGCGTTTGTAATTGTTCTACATTTTTTATACCCAGCAGGGTACTAACCAAGCCGTTATCATAAAAGTACAACTTGGGTGTTTTAACAATCCTTTTGTTGAAGTTTTTGTAATGAGGCTTTAGCAGATAAATAATGTAGCTGCTTTCCAATATTCCTATCCAGGATGAAATGGTTTTATTGTCAACACCGGTTTCAATAGCCAGGTTGTTCATGTTTAATAATTGCCCGGTCCTGCCGGCGCATAGTTTTAAGAATCGCTCAAACAATTTTAAATTGCTGATGTTTTTCAACTGGCGGACATCCCTTTCAATGTACGTGTTGATATAATTCAACAACCACTTGACAGGATCAACGGGTTGATCATATATAGGAGGATAGGATCCCTGGGTCAGCAACAACTCGTTGTTATCACCTATTATATTATTGATCTCGCCGTAAGCAAAAGGCAATAGAACCAAATAGGCAATCCTTCCTGCCAGACTTTGTGTGATACTTTCCTGTAGTAAAAAATTATTTGATCCTGTTAATATGAATTTGCCTGTTCCTTTTTCTTCATCAAGTATTTGTTGCAAATAAGAGAACAATTCGGGTGCTTTTTGAATTTCATCAAATATGGCTCCCTTATGATAAGTTTGTAAAAACCCTTTAGGATCATTCAAAGCAAATTGCCTGTTGTCAGGGTTTTCCAGGCTAACATAATCTTTGTTGGCAAAAACATGCCTTGCCAAGGTGGTTTTTCCCGATTGCCTAGGACCGGTAAGCGCAACGGCTTTGAATTGCCGGGCAAGTAATTTTAATTCTTTTTCTGCATCTCTTTTAATCATGATGCAAATTTACATATTTGGAATTAGATTCCAAAAATGTAAAGCTATTTTTTAGAGTTTCACCACAGATGGTAGGTTCACCACAGATTAGAACAGATTATTATTTTGTGTTCATCTGTGTAATCTGCGGTGCGATTTACTTATTATATTACCTTCACCCCTTTCAACACCTGTATCGTACTTATACTGGCCACAACCACAGCCACTACCAGCAACCAGGGTTCCGGTCCCATGGGTTGGAAGCTTAGTAAAGTATTCAATCCGGGGATGAAGTAGGCAGCGATCAGCACGGCGGTGCAGAAAGCTACGGCCATCCGTAAAGATCACCACAGATGGCCACGGATTTTCACAGATTATTTTTAAAAAATAAGGGAATTGTTTCCATGAAAACTTATCTGTGTTCATCTGTGTAATTTGTGGTGAAATTATTTTCCATGGGTTTTAAAGATCCACAAAAATTTCCTTCTTAAGCTTATCCCAGGGTACAACATTTATCCCATCGCTACGGTGTTGTGATTGATCCCCTCCGTATACGACATATCCGTTTCGGGTCCCGCTTATTCTTTTCCAAAACCTCAGGTTTTTAAAATAATCATTCGTGATCGTTTGACCGGATTTTATTTCAAGTGGGATCAGTTTCTGACCAGTTTCCATCAGGACATCAATTTCATGACCGGTATTGTCACGCCAGAAATACAAATCATAATTCCCGGCCTTGTTGTACTTTTCCTTGAGTAGTTCGGATATGATAAAGTTTTCAAACAAACTTCCTCTTAAGGGATGCGTTTGTAATTGTTCTACATTTTTTATACCCAGCAGGGTACTAACCAAGCCGTTATCATAAAAGTACAACTTGGGTGTTTTAACAATCCTTTTGTTGAAGTTTTTGTAATGAGGCTTTAGCAGATAAATAATGTAGCTGCTTTCCAATATTCCTATCCAGGATGAAATGGTTTTATTGTCAACACCGGTTTCAATAGCCAGGTTGTTCATGTTTAATAATTGCCCGGTCCTGCCGGCGCATAGTTTTAAGAATCGCTCAAACAATTTTAAATTGCTGATGTTTTTCAACTGGCGGACATCCCTTTCAATGTACGTGTTGATATAATTCAACAACCACTTGACAGGATCAACGGGTTGATCATATATAGGAGGATAGGATCCCTGGGTCAGCAACAACTCGTTGTTATCACCTATTATATTATTGATCTCGCCGTAAGCAAAAGGCAATAGAACCAAATAGGCAATCCTTCCTGCCAGACTTTGTGTGATACTTTCCTGTAGTAAAAAATTATTTGATCCTGTTAATATGAATTTGCCTGTTCCTTTTTCTTCATCAAGTATTTGTTGCAAATAAGAGAACAATTCGGGTGCTTTTTGAATTTCATCAAATATGGCTCCCTTATGATAAGTTTGTAAAAACCCTTTAGGATCATTCAAAGCAAATTGCCTGTTGTCAGGGTTTTCCAGGCTAACATAATCTTTGTTGGCAAAAACATGCCTTGCCAAGGTGGTTTTTCCCGATTGCCTAGGACCGGTAAGCGCAACGGCTTTGAATTGCCGGGCAAGTAATTTTAATTCTTTTTCTGCATCTCTTTTAATCATGATGCAAATTTACATATTTGGAATTAGATTCCAAAAATGTAAAGCTATTTTTTAGAGTTTCACCACAGATGGTAGGTTCACCACAGATTAGAACAGATTATTATTTTGTGTTCATCTGTGTAATCTGCGGTGCGATTTACTTATTATATTACCTTCACCCCTTTCAACACCTGTATCGTACTTATACTGGCCACAACCACAGCCACTACCAGCAACCAGGGTTCCGGTCCCATGGGTTGGAAGCTTAGTAAAGTATTCAATCCGGGGATGAAGTAGGCAGCGATCAGCACGGCGGTGCAGAAATCTACGGCCATCCATACGTATTTGTTTTTGGTGACCTGGTTGATAAATATTTTCTCATCCTTTTCGCGCATATCAAAGACGTGAAAGACCTGCGTGAAGGCCAGGCCGAAGAAGGCGATGTTGTTGGCGATCTCCTTGCTCACGCCCATGGAGTAGGTGGCGAAGAAATAAGCGGCAATGGTGTAGGCGGCTATGATGGCGCCGTAGATGGAGATCATGGTCCAGCTCTTTTTGGTCAGTATGGGTTCGTCGGGGTCTTTGGGGGCTTGTTCCATCACCTTGCCGCGGCCTTTGCCGATACCGAGGGCCAGGGCGGGGAAGACGTCGGTAAGAAGGTTAAGGAAAAGCAATTGCAGCGGGCGCAGTGGCAGGGTGTAGATGGTAAAGCTTACCGCGGCGATCACCAGGATCTCAGCAAGATGATAGCTGAGCTGATACACGATGAACTTGCGGATGTTGTTGAAAATGATGCGGCCCTGCCGCACGGCGGTGATGATAGAGGGGAAGTCGTCGTTTTTGAGTACCATGTCGGCTACTTCCTTGGCCACCTGCGTGCCACGTTTGCCCATGGCTATACCGATATCGGCTTTTTTGAGGGCAGGGGCATCATTCACCCCGTCGCCGGTCATGCCCACGATCTCGCCTTTGTCCTGGAAGAGCTTGAGGATATCCAGCTTTTGCCCGGGATCCACGCGGGCGAATACCCGGGATTCGGCGAATTTCTTTTTCTCTTTTTCTTTGAGATTTTCGTAGCCCTCCACATCCTTGCCGGTGTATGCGGCGGCTTTCTCGTCCTCTATGATGTTCACCTGTCTGGCAATGTTGCGGGCGGTTTCGGGATGGTCGCCGGTTACCATGATCACATGAATGCCGGCATTGAGGCAGGTTTTGATGGCGTCTTTCACATCTTCCTGCGGGGGGTCGAGGAAACCGACCAGTCCCAGCAGGACGAGCTTTTCGTCATAAGCTTCTTTCTTGTCCGTTTCTTTATAAGCCAGGGCGATGGTACGCAAGCCGTCGGCCGACATGGCATCGCTTTCATCATCCCATTTTTCCTTTTGTTCATCCGTGAGGTCTTCTTCGCCTTCTTCGGTGAGCACTTTGGTGCATCTGTCGAGGATCACATTGGCCGCCCCTTTCACGGCCGCAAAATATTTCCCGTCTTGCTTGTGCAAGGTGGACATCATCATGCTGTCGGAATCGAAGGGATCTTCCTCTATGCGCTCAAATTTATCGCGGTAATCTTTGGCGATGCCTTCCTTCAGTTCTTCGGCATATTGCAGTATGGCGATCTCGAGCATATCGCCCTTGCCGGAGCCGTCTTCCTTTAATTCGGCATTGTTGCAGAGCAGGCTAACCTTCAGGATCTTTTCGAAGAGGCTGTCTTCTTCGGGCACTTCATCCAGCTTTTCTTCCTTTCTTCTTTCCTTATTAAAAAAGAACTGACTCACGCTGAGCTTATTTTTGGTGAGGGTTCCGGTTTTATCGGTGAGGATGACGGTGGTTTCTCCCAAAGTTTCCACGGCGGCCAGTTTCTTAACGATCACCTGATCTTTGGCCAGTCGCAGCATGCCCTTGGCCAGGGCTATTGTAGCTACGATCGCAAGGCCCTCGGGAATGGCGGCGATGGCCCAGGCGATGGAGGTCTGGGCAATGATGTGCAAATCCTTACCGGTGAAATAACCCAGCACCCCGTAAGCGCCTGCCATGCCCAGCACGATCCAGACCAGCTTTCTGCTGAGCTTGTTCAGTTTTATATTGAGTGGGACGGCATCCTCTTCTGCCCCGCTCACCATCTCGGAGATCCCGCCGATCTCGGTATCCATGCCGGTGCCGGTTACGATGGCTTTTCCCTTGCCCATGGTGATTGAAGTGCCTTTGTAGACCATGTTTTTGCGGTCACCCAGGGAAGCATCCTCCTTCACGGTATCGGTTTGTTTGGTGATGGGAACGGATTCCCCGGTGAGGGCTGCTTCGTTGATCTGCAGCTCGGAGGCCTGAATGATGCGGGCATCGGCGGGGATAAGATTGCCGGCCTGCAAAATGATGATGTCGCCCGGAACAAGCTCTCTGGCATCCACCTCCACTTCCTCCCCGTCGCGGAGCACGTGGGTGGTGAACTTATCCATTTTCTGCAGGGCCTTCATGGATTTTCGGGCCTGGTATTCCATATAGAAACCAATGGCGGTATTGATCACGATCACCACGATGATGGCGATGGCCTCGGGAATGTCGCCGAAAAGAAATGAAACGATTACAGCAGCTACCAACAGATAGATGACGGCACTTTTGAGCTGATCCACAAAAAGCTGCCAGAGGCTTTTCTCTTTGGTTTCCTTGAGTTTGTTGGGACCATATCGTTGGCGGCGCTTTCCAATTTCCTTAACGGATAAACCCTTTCGGAAATCAGTTTTAAAATGATCCCGGACTTGCTCTGTATTTTGTGTGTGAAATTTATTTTTATGCATAGATATGTATGCTCAAATATCATAAAAATTATGCCATAAAATCATATGAAGTAATAATTAATTTCTTTTTCGGAAAGTTTTTGAGATTGGGTTTAATAGAAAAAATAGATTATCTGATTATCTTGAGATGGCATGTTCCTGTGTGAGCTTTACTTTTTGCAGTCATTTCCGCAATGCAGGCAATTGAGGTTACAGCGGAGGGTACATTCCCAGAATAAATATTTTAATTCATGAAGGCGGGTTTCATTCTTTCTGAAATGGGAATGAAGTTTAAGTAAATATTTCTTTTTGAATCCGAAGTTATTGGCCATCTATTCTGTTCGAGTAATATCTCAATAGGCTTATCAAGATTGTTTTTCATGATGGTGGTATCCTTTACTGGATATGCACAATCAATAAAACTGAATTCATAAGATGACTGGTAAGGGGCATAAAACGAAAATCGCCCTTCCTGATCGGTAAAGAAACTCAATCCGGGGTTTTCATAATTTGATCGGACTATCAATTTGTCATTAAAAACAACCAAATTCTGTGCCCAAATCACTGAATGGGAAGTTTTTTCTGTAATCTTTTAAAATCCTTCAGCCTTTTGCGTAATCTCCTTACATCTCTGTGTAAAATTCTCCGTGCGTTGTGGTTAAATATTTTGAAACCACAAGTAGAGATTTGCTCAGAGGGACACAGCGTTATTTTAATCAGCCATTTGGATGATACTTACTGGCGCGGATTTGCAATCACGACCCTTGCTATTGTGGTCATCGGATGACTGTCTTTTCCAAATGTGCTGTTGTAGTCATCGGATGACTTGCTTGCAGATTGTATCTAAGTTTATCAATTAATGT
>CAZTAW010000058.1:0-15534 GCA_964611705.1 uncultured Bacteroidales bacterium | reverse complement strand
TACCGATAGGAACATAAGCTCAATCATTGCAAACCTGTTCCGAATCGGTATAAATAAAAAAACTGCATTCTACGGTCTTAACTTTCAGAATGCAGCTATCTTTCGTGAAATTTACGCTTTTTATTTAAAAGCCGGAATACCTGTAGCCTCGGCGCCTGTGATCAGCAGGTGAATATCGTGGGTTCCTTCGTATGTGATTACGGATTCCAGATTCATCATATGTCGCATCATAGGGAAATCATTAGTGATGCCCATAGCGCCGAGTATTTGTCGTGTTTCCCTGGCGATTTGCAATGCCATGGCCACATTGTTGCGTTTTGCCATGGAGATCATAGCTGCCGTGGCTTTGCCTTTATTGCGCAGGTTACCGAGGCGCCAGCAAAGCAGTTGTGCTTTGGTGATCTCGGTAAGAGCTTCGGCCAGTTTTTTCTGCTGCAACTGAAAAGCTGCGATCGGTTTTCCAAATTGTTTCCTTTCTTGTGCATATCTTACAGCCGCGTCGTAGCAATCCATAGCGGAGCCTACAGCGCCCCAGGAGATACCATAACGTGCGGAGTTCAGGCAGCTTAGCGGCCCGCGTAAACCTTTCACTTCAGGAAATAGATTTTCTTTTGGGACTTTCACATTGTCGAAAACAAGCTCTCCGGTAACTGAAGCACGAAGGCTATATTTGCCGTGTGTTTCGGGTGCGGAGAACCCTTCAGAATCTGCATCCACAACCATCCCGCGAATGGTTCCTTGTTCATCCTTTGCCCAAACTACGGCTACATCGGAAATAGTTGAATTAGTGATCCACATCTTGGCTCCGTTTAATACCACATGATCACCCTTGTCTTCAAAATGGGTGACCATACTACCCGGATCCGAACCGTGATTTGGTTCGGTGAGCCCAAAGCAACCAACGATGTCACCGTTGATCAGCCGGGGGATGTATTTTTGCTTTTGTTCCTCGGTTCCGAATTTCCAGATTGGATAGATAACCAAAGAGGTTTGCACCGAAGCCATCGAACGAATCCCGGAGTCACCGCGCTCAAGCTCCTGCATTATAACTCCATAAGAAACATAATCCATACCAGGTCCGCCGTATTTTTCGGGGATAAAGGGGCCGAAAGTTCCCAATTCTCCCATTTCCTTTACTAATTGTCGGGGAAATTCCGCTTTTTCAAACTGCTCTTCAATGATCGGTTTCACTGAGCGATTTACCCAATCTCTGACTGCTTCACGGATTATTTTGTGTTCATCCGTAAACAATTCATCCACCAGATAATGATCAGGTGCTTCAAATAGAACTGTTGATGCCATATTAAAGTTTATTTTAAATGCTTATTAAAAAGAGTGCAAAGTTAGATATATTTGGTTCATGTTTTATAAATCCAGAAGCTATTTATACTGGCTCAAAATAGTTTCTGTTTTTTGGTGCTGACTGACGTAACTTTCCTACTTTTGCAGCCTGAAAACATATATTTGATATGGAAGCATTAATTGACGGATCATTATTGATGACGGAAGCTTTAGTGAGATCAGGAACCGATGTGTTTATCGGCTATCCGATCACTCCTGCAAATAACCTTTATGCCTATGCAGGGAAAAGATTTAAAACATTTCTGGCAGCTCCTGATGAAATTACAACAATGCAATGGATGTGTGGTTTTTCATCTGCTGGCAGATTACCGGTAACAGCCACCTCTTTCCCAGGCTTTGCCCTTATGCTTGAGTCAATCAACCTGGCATACATGATGGAATTGCCCATGGTAATTGTTCTTGTTCAGCGGCTCGGGCCTTCAACAGGTACGGCTACAAGCGGTGCGCAAGGTGATCTCTCCCTGCTCAGGGGAATGCTTTCCGGGGGATATTCCCTGCCAGTGATCAGTACTTCAAGTGCTACCGATTGTTGGGAAATGACCGAACACGCGGTAAAAACTGCGGTAAAACTCCGTACACCAGTGGTTTTGCTTACTTCCAAGGAAGAAGTAATGACACAATTCAGTTTCGATATGAAAAACCTGAAGAGTATCCTGCCGGTGGAATGGAAGTTTCATAACAGTGAAGAAACATACTTTTCTTATAAAAGAAATGAAAACCTGATTCCCGAATTCTTGCCGGTGGGCAACGGCAAGCAGCAGGTCCGTTTGACCGGATCTACGCACAATGAAAAAGGGATTCTGGAAGGACTCAGTCCCGACGCACTGGAGAATACACGCAGGATACATGAAAAAATTATTAAGAACATCAATGCTTTCATTCACTATGAACTGCATGAAGAGGCAGATGCCAAAATCCTGCTGGTTTCATACGGAATAACGGCCAATGCAACACGCGAAGCAGCACGAACGCTTCATAATAAAGAAGGTTTACCGGTTTCTCTGATGATCCCTAAAACTTTGGTACCCATTCCGGACATTTATCCGGAGGTGATCAAAGCATACAAAAACGTAGTCATCGCTGAGGAAAACCATACCGGGCAATTCAAAGAGTTGCTCTTCGGAACGAATGTGCCGGATAACATTCATTCAGTGAATAAGATCGGAGATATGATTGACCCATCAGAAATTGTTGAGGAGGTAAAAAAGCATGGATAATCATTTTATCAATACGGAAACCCTGCCCTTTTGTAAAGGATGTGGGCATTCAACCATCAGTAAGAATACCGAAAGGGCTCTTCAGAACATTAATTTGGATCCGCTGGATGTGATATTGGTGACCGACATCGGGTGCCATGGCATCATAGACAAGGCTTTCAATTCTCATACTGTCCATGGTTTGCATGGCCGTTCGGTAGCACTTGCTTCTGGTATATCGGCCGGTTTGAACAATCCGGATAAGAAAGTGATCGTTTTTGTGGGCGACGGCGGAGCAACGATCGGCATGCAGCATCTTATTGATGCGGCGCATAACGGCTTTAATATGACGGTGGTGATCCACAATAACATGCTTTATGGCATGACGGGTGGACAGCCCAGTGAATTCACTCCGGAAGGTTTCAAAACACCAACCCTTCAGGAAGGAGCTCAGCATCCCGGTTATGATATTTGCTCCCTCCTGGCAGCCGCCGGGGCGAACTATGTACGACGCATTAGCGGAATAGGGAATATTTCATATCCCTTGCAGGAAGCTTTTTCCAGAAAAGGTTTTTCCCTGGTGGAAGTGATGGAGGTTTGCCCTTCGTATGGTGTTAAGAGCAATCCCGGCATGAAACTTAATAAACTGATTGAGGAAGCAGGGTTGGAAACAAAGGTATATGTTGACAAAGAGCCACGTACCTACCAGACTCCAATGAATGAAGGAACGCCCAGTTTGTTCACTGAAAAACAAAATATCGAAAAAAAATACAGTTCCAATCTGGACCAGGATATTCGCATTTTCCTGAGCGGATCAGCCGGGGAAGGTATACAGGCTGCTGCAGAGCTTTTTATCCGTGCCGGGATGAAATCCGGTTTGCAGGTTACAAAAAAGGGCAGCTATCCGGTAACAGTAGGTGTCGGTTTTTCGGCTTCACACCTGATCCTTTCACCACACGAAATTCTTTACACCGGTGCCCCGGAACCCGATGTAGTGATCGTGACTTCGAAAGACGGACTGGCATTTGCATGTAAGCGAATATTGGGATTACAGGAAGATAAATTGCTCATGACAGACAGTTCACTGGAGGTTCCTGATACGAAAGCAAGGGTTGTTCGTATGCCGTTTCGGGAGCATGCTGGTGCAAGGAATGCCATGATGTTTGCCTTGTTCTATTACCTGAAAGAAAAGCAGTTTATGCCCATGGAGGCATTGCTGGATGTGTTCAACAATAGCAAGTTATCCGGGAATAAAAAGCTAAGTATTCTTATAGATAGTTTTAAGTAGTGGAGTAAAAATGTGATTGTTAACATTCACAAAGTTTTTTCCTCACTTCTGATAGGATGTAAAATCCACAAACCTTATTTTTTTACTTATTCCAACTTATGCTTTTTTATACCTTTGTAGTCGTTAATAATCATGCTGATCAATTGAATTGAAAAAATACCTTGAACATCCAATATTTAAGCATGTAAGCAAAGTATCGAACCAATTAGGTTATGATTCATATGTGATTGGTGGGTTTGTACGTGATCTGTTTTTAAACCGGCCATCCAGGGATGTTGATATTACAGTAGTTGGAAGTGGAATTAAGCTGGCAGAAAAAGTTGCAGAAGTTGCTGGCATTCGTAAACCGAAAGTATTTAAAAATTTCGGTACGGCTATGCTGCAACTGGATAATATGGAAATTGAGTTTGTAGGAGCAAGAAAAGAATCATACAGAAGAAATTCCCGTAAGCCGATTGTTGAAAACGGTACACTTAGCGATGACCAGAGCAGACGTGATTTTACAATTAATGCTTTAGCCTTAAGCCTGAATAAATCTGATTTTGGGTGTTTACTTGATCCGTTTGGCGGTATCAATGATTTGAAGAACAAGATCATTCGCACACCACGTGAGCCGGTTGTTACCTTTTCTGATGACCCTTTACGAATGATGCGGGCAGTAAGATTTGCAACCCAGCTTAACTTTGATGTTTTTTCTGAAACCCTTGATGCGATTGCAAAAGAATCTTCAAGAATTGAGATCGTATCAAAAGAAAGAATTAGTGATGAGTTTAACAAGATCATGGAAAGTAAAAAGCCCTCCATTGGTTTTTATCTGATGTTTGATACCGGCTTGCTTGATTATATTTTGCCTGAGCTTAAAGATTTATATGGCACTGAATATATTGATGGAAAAGGGCATAAGGATAATTTTTCGCATACACTTGAAGTACTTGATAAAGTTGCCGCAAAAAGCGATAAGCTTTGGCTTAGATGGGCGGCTCTGCTTCATGATATTGGTAAGCCGGTTACAAAAAAATACGATCCCGAAACAGGCTGGACTTTCCATGCGCACGATTTTATCGGGGCAAAAATGACTCCCGCAATTTTTAAAAGAATGAGAATGCCGCTGAACGAAAAGATGCGATATGTGCAAAAATTGATTCAATTGCATCTCAGACCTATGGCATTAACTGAAGAAACTGTTACCGATTCTGCCGTTCGCAGATTGCTTTTCGACGCAAGGGATGATATTGATGATCTGATGCTGTTATGCGAGGCGGATATAACATCCAAAAACCGTAGAAAAGTAAAAAGGTTTTTGCATAACTTCCGTATTGTAAGAAAAAAACTCAATGAGGTTGAAGAAAAAGACCGCATCAGAAATTGGGAACCACCCATTTCAGGAGAAGTCATTATGAAGGCATTTGATATTAAACCCGGCCGGGATGTGGGCATTATAAAGAATGCTATCAGGGAAGCCATTCTGGATGGTATAATCAAAAATGATTTTAAGGAAGCTTTTCAGTTTATGATTAAAAAAGGAAAAGAACTAAACCTGAACCTGGTTTATAATATTCAGGATTTTCAACCGGAATATAAGCGCTGGATACAACAAAACGAGAAAAATCTACCGCAGCAATGAGTAGTAAAAAGACACTGGTTGTAGTTTGCGGTCCAACTGCTATAGGGAAATCAGTTGTTGGTATAGAACTGGCAAAAAAACTACAGACTGAGATCATTTCAGCCGATTCGAGACAGTTTTATAAAGAAATGAATATTGGTACTGCAAAACCCGATCAAAACCAGTTAGGTCAGGTCAAACATCACTTCATCGGGCATCTTTCCATTCATGATTATTATAATGCTTCCCGATATGAGGAAGAGGCCACTGCAAAACTGAAAAATATTTTCAAAGACTCGGATTATGCGCTTATGGTTGGAGGAAGTGGCTTGTATATTGATGCTGTTTGCAGAGGAGTAGATGATCTGCCTGACCCGAATGCAAGGCTCAGGGAACGACTGAACAGAAAGCATCAGCAGCATGGTATTGAATACCTGCAGGAGAAGGTTAAAAAACTTGATCCTGCCTATTACAAAAATGTTGATACTGCCAACCCGGTTCGCTTGATACGTGCGATAGAAGTTTGTGTGCTTACCGGAAAGAAGTATTCCGATTTGCGAACAAGTAAAGACAAGAGACGAAATTTCAACACAATCTTAATTGGTTTGAATACTGACAGGACTATTTTATTTGATAAAATAAACAAACGTGTGGAAAAGATGATAACAGAAGGTTTGTTAAATGAAGTCAGGTCGCTTTTTGATAAAAAACATCTGAATGCCCTTAAAACAGTTGGTTACAGGGAATTATTTGACCATCTTGATGGAAAAATATCCCTTGAACAAGCTATAAAAGATATAAAAACCAATACCAGGCGTTATGCCAAGCGACAATTAACATGGTTTAAAAAGGATAGTCTGGTACACTGGTTTGAACCAACGCAAAAAGAAAAAATGTTAAATTTGATTTATTATGCCAAATCAACAACTTGACAATCTAAAGATAGAAGTTGAGGAATGCAGGGCATGCCCTTTGTATCGTAACCGTACCAGGACTGTTTTTGGTGCCGGCAGCCCCAGGTCACCGATAATGCTGGTTGGTGAGGCACCGGGAATGGATGAGGATAAAACCGGTGAACCTTTTGTGGGCAAAGCAGGTCAGTTACTGGATAAGATTCTTACAGCCTGTAATTTCAGTCGTGAAAAACATGTATTTATTGGTAATATCATCAAATGCAGGCCCCCTCAGAACCGAAAGCCGGAAACATCGGAAATGGCTGCTTGTCTGCATTTTCTCGAAGAACAGATCAATATTATAAATCCTGCTATTATTGTGGCCATGGGGGCCACAGCTTTAAAGGGACTTTTGGGTGGTAATCCGAAAATAACCAGCGAAAGAGGCCAGTGGCAGGTCTGGATGAACAGATATCTCATGCCCACATATCATCCTGCTGCTCTGCTCCGAAATCCTAACCTGAAAAGAGATACATGGGAAGATTTTAAAAAAGTTATTGTTAAGTATCGCGAAGTTATCAATAAAGATCATGAATGTCAATACTTATGATTAATTCAAATCGTTTCATGTCCTGAATCTGGCTTTGTTCGGTGAAATTCCGCTAATCCTTCAATAGGTTTTTGATGCAGGCTGCCTTGTTTCAAATTGTATTCTTTCATCACGGATTCAAGAATATCGCGAAAAATAAAAGCAATAGACCCGGTAAAACTGATCTCCTTTTCTGCATAGTTTGTATAATGAAATATCTGATTTGTAAAAAACTCTTCGAAGGAAGTTTTGACCATATTCAGCATGAATTCATTTTCGATATGTTCTGTTATAAATCCGGCAAACGAGGCCATAAACTTATTAGGTCTTTCATGCCTGTATGTTTCATCAAGTATCTGTTCAAGAGTTAGGTTAAATGTTTGGGAGAATGCCTGACTTATTTTTGCAGGTAATTTGTTTTTCAGGTAAGCCATCAGTAATTTTTTGCCAATATGTGCACCACTTCCTTCATCACCATAAACGTATCCTAAGGATGGTATATTTTCAAGAATAATCTTTCCATCGTAAAAGCAGGAGTTTGATCCGGTTCCGAGTATACAAACAATACCTTCTTCATGCTTTAGTAACCCCCTTGCTGCACCAAGCAGGTCGTGCTCAACTTCAATATGTGTACCGGGAAATACTTCAGAAAGCGCATTGTCAACAATTATCTTTTTTGAATCTGTTGAACATCCTGAACCATAATAAAATACTTCCTTAATGCTTTTTTCATTCAGTACCGGTAAAAGTTCCTTCTCGAGGATATTCCTGATAACCGATGAGCTTGTATAATAAGGATTAAATCCCTTGGTTTCAAAGAATCTGGGTTTACTTGTTCCGTCAGTAATACACCAGTCGGATTTTGTTGAGCCACTATCAGCTATTAGTTTCATATCAAAATAATTTAGGTATAAAAATAATCAATCCTGCTGCAAGTGCACCCATAGCTGCTATCAGGACTGCTCCTGCAGCAATATCCTTTACTTTGCCTGCCTTGCTGTTAATTTCAGGGGAAACAAGATCAGTAAGGTTTTCAAGGGCTGTATTTATGGCTTCTGCTGCCAAAACAATAACAATTGACAGTACAATCGCAATCCACTCACATGGATTAATTTTCAGAGCAAAACTAAGCACAATTGCTGCAACAGCCATAACCATGTGTATCCAGGCATTATGTTGAGATGATATTACAAGCCAGATACCTCTGAAAGCAAATTTAAAACTTTTGATCCTTGATTTTATCGAAAAATGTTTTTTCATTCGAATATTTTTTATAATATTTGCAGTATAGGTTTTTTTGTATAAGTTATTTATAAAGATAGTAAAATTTATTCATGTGTAAATAACTGAAAAACAGGATTTAACCGAGCATTGTCAAAAGATCAGCTTTTCAGAGGAACCAAATCATAAAAAACACAGACAGATAATTGAAGATTGTAAAGTATAGCAATTCGGAAATCATTAAAGGTATACGTAATAACAATCATCATGTTTTTTTGTATATCTATCGCGAATGTTTTGATATCGTTCGCGAATATATTGTTTCAAAAGGCGGCACAACAGAAGATGCCTCCGATATCTTCCAGCAATCATTATTGACAATAAAAAGGAAGATGAACAGGGAAGAGCCGGATATATATGTTAATTTCAAATTTTTTCTGCTGGGATATGCCAAGAAAATATGGCTCAGGGATTTGGAAAAGATGACAAGAATGCAACAACAAGAATTTGAGCATGATTTGGAAGATGACAATCACATAATAAAAAAATTAACCAGGAATGAAAAATTATGCCTGATGTGGGAATATATCGAAAAGATGTCGGAACTTTGCAGGAAGATCATCAAAGCTTTTATTCTTGGAAAGCGGCACAGAGATACTGCTACACAGCTCAGGTTGAGCGAGAATCAGGTTAAAAAGAGAAAATATATATGTCAGCAAAAATTACTCAATGCCATACGTAAAGACTCACGATATAAAGAACTAAGGGACAAATCATGAAGACTAAAAGTTACTTGGAATGGATTGATAAATACAATTCGGGTGAACTCAATTCTGAAGAAAGAAGGAAGTTTGAAACACAGCTTAAATCCGACAAAAAACTCAATGAACTATATGAATTTTCCGGTGACCTGCTAACTGTTATCGAAAACGAAGACTTGTTCAAAGCGAAATCCGTCATACAACAAATTTATGAGAAAGAGCAGGACAAAAAGCCATGCAAGTACCCGGGCAGGAATAAGCTGCTTTATATTGCTGCTGGTTTTGTTTTACTGGCGGGAATTATCGCTATTCTCTACTTCACAGTTTTTTCAAAAGCAACACCCGGTCAATTATTCAACAAATATTATACACATCCTGAGATATGGGAAGAGTACCGATCAAACAGCAAAAACCATCCCTCCAGCATGTATATACAGGCTGCCTACTGTTACAAAGAAAGAGACTTTAATAAGGCAAATCAGTTATTTACCAGGTATTTGCAATCCAATCCTGTTGATGCAAAAGCTCTTTTTGCATATGGTATTTCCCTATTAAATACCAACCAATCCGAAAAAGCCATCGGGCAATTCAAATCTGTTATCAAAACACAAAACAACGATTTCATGCAGCCAGCTCAATGGTACCTTGCACTTACTTTTTTAAAAATGGGAGAAACCAAAAAAGCAGAAAAAATATTGAATGAAATTGCCAGAACGAATCATTATAAATCTAATGAAGCGGGGATTATTCTTAGAAGGCTCAAATAGAAAGTGATACAGCATTTTTAAGTTAATTATGATTTCTGCTTAATAATTTTTCTTTTCCACCGTGCTTTTTGTATACCTATTTTCTTAACTTTGACATTTCTGATCCCAATCAAATCTGCATATGTTAAATTTAATTAAAAAAAACCGATCATACAAACCAAAAGATTTAATTATGAAAAAATTAATATTTACAATTCTTCTGGGTGTTTTTTTTATTCATTTCAGCTACTCACAAACAGAAAAACAAACCATTGCGATTGACTGGTTTGAATGGGAGCGAAATGTTAATAATGCTGTTGGGGAAGGTGTGCAGGATGCTGTAATCAATGGATTTATCAAAGCCGGAAGGTTTGTTGTTATTGATAAAGAAGGTCTTGGACTTGTTAAGAAAGAGCAAGACCGGCAAATGAGCGAGGTTAGTATCAGTGCTGAAAATGCAGAACGCCAGGCCCAAATGAGAGAGCTTGGTGCTGATTATATTATTACAGGCAGGGTTAATGGTTATTCCAGGGATAAGAAGCGAGTATCAACCGAATTAATAACCGGAGAGAAAAAAACCTATACCAGATATACAGTTAAATTGCAGTTTACTATCAATGCTCTCAATGCTGCTGATGGTAGTGTGGTAGGAACCGAAATCATCAATGAAAGCAGCAGCAGTATCAAATCATACGAGGAAGCCATGCTTGATGTGCTCAAATCACTCGATTATGAAGTGGAACTTTTTATACAAAAGTATTTTCCACTAGAAATTTTTATTGCAGAAATATCTTCTCAAAAGAGAGGAAAGGCAAAGGAGGTTTTAATCGCTGCCGGTAGTGAGCTTGGTATTGAGAAAGGAGATAAGTTTAAAGTACTTGAGATCACAATGCTTAGCGGAATGAAAAGAGAAAAAGAGATTGGCAAGATCAGGGTTAAAGAGGTTGAAGGAACCAACTTTTCTATGTGCAAAGTCAACAATGGCGGAGAAGAAATATTTAAAAAATTCAATGAAGGGAAAAAAATTGTATGTGTCTCACTTGAAGATAGTGGAGCCAAAAAGTTCGTTAAAGGTCTTGGCTTATAAGTTTATAAATATTAACAATTAATTTTTCTAAAATGAAAGTAAAAAACATATTGCTATTGATCGCCATACTGTCTTTTTGGCCGGCAGTAAATGCACAGGATTATCAGAAGACAGGTTTGGTAAGACTCATACACGAGTCGGAAGCGGTACTCACACTGGAGGCTTCTGCATACAGTGATAAACGAAATAAATCAGATCTTACTGCAGACTGCGAGAAAAATGCTTTCGAGCAACTTCTTTTTACAGGAATCTCAGGACTGAACAACGGCGAACCGCTGGTTATGAATCCTGATAAAGCCCGCAGGGAAAAATATGATTATTTTAACCGCTTGTTTGATGGCGGAAGGTACACCGTTTTTATTTCTTCCTCCGAATTGATCAATTTTGATAAAACATCCAAAGGAGAATTTAAAGGCACTGTAAAACTTTCAATTTATTACAAATCATTATTAAATGATCTTGAGAAATACGACCTGCTTCGTAAATTCGGGGTAGGTGAAGAAAAGTATACTGTGCAGCCCACCATCATGGTTATACCTTATAAAACTGCAGGACAAACCTATCAGGAAGTGCTTCAGAATGATTTTGACAAACGTGTTGCAATTTCAAAAGTTCAGGAAGGTTTTAATAAAAAGGATTTCAAAACCATTGATTTCGAGGCAAAACTGAATGCCGCTCTTCGTGCAAGCAATTTTGAGCAGGATTCAAAATCTTCCATGGATAAACAATTGATCAGAAACTCAGGTTCGGATATTTATGTTACGGTTGATATTGACAAAGATTTTTCTCCATCAGGAAATCAGGTTTCTCTTATTATTAAAGGATATGAAACAGCTTCCGGAAGAATCCTGGCAAGTTCAAAGGGCTGGTCGGGCAAATTCAGAACAAGTCAATTGGATCGCTTGTGTGAACTTGCTGTTGATGTTATACTTGAAGATTTTCTGCATCAGGTAGATAAGAACTTTAAAAAGATAACAGATGAAGGAAATACAATCGTGCTGAATTTATCTGTTGCAAACGGATCCCAATATGATTTTGATACCGGCGTTACAGATTTGAATATGCCCCTTTCGGATATTCTGCGCATGTGGGTCAAAAACAATTCGGAAAACAATTACTATCATTTACAGGGAGTTGTTGCCGAATCAATGATATTTGACGAAGTGCGTATTCCAATGAAAGATAAAAACGACAATTCGTACACGGTAAATGATTTTGCCTTCGATATCTGGAATTATATAAATAATGTATTACAAATCCCATGTAAAAAACGAGTAGATGGACAAACAGTTTATATTGAAATACAGTAAATTACTGGTTGTATTTTTATTTATTTACAACCCGGGTTTTTCGCAGAAAGGTGAAAAACCACATTGGCTGGACAGCCGGCCCGCTTCTTCTCTTTATTATACCGGTATTGGTGTAAGCAGTAAAGCTGAAGAGGATTATCAGAGCAAAGCCAAACAAAATGCACTGGCAGACCTGGCATCGGAAATCTCGATTACCATATCGGGCTCTTCTTTGCTGCAGAAATTTGAAAACGATGAGCAGGTAATTGAAAATTTTAAAAAAGAAACCCTGGTATCCTTTATCAATGAGTTAGAAGGGTATGAACTTGCAGGCACATACGAAGATGACGATCATTATTGGGTCTATTATCGATTGCTCAGGCAAACATATCAGGAAATGAAGCAAAAAAAGCTGGATAATGCCAAAGCCATTTCTTTCGATTTCTATAATAAGGCACTTGCCGCAAAAAAGGATTACCACATCCACAATGCAATTGACTTCGGAATTAAAGCCATTAATGCTCTGCACGATTATCTGAATGATAATATAACAGTTACAATAGATGGTAGTGAAAAAAACCTGGCAAGTGAAATTTATTCATTGCTTACGGAAATGCTCCAGCATATTAAGATCAGAGCAAAAGCAGATGAAATGGTACTGTCTGCATTTTCTGACAAAGAGAATTGCATCGGACTGAGCACGGTATATATTGAAAACCTTCAATTTATCCCAATCGGTGAAATACCCCTGTTAGCATCATTAGATGATAACACGTCTGTTAAAGCGTTCAGCACGGATCACAAAGGGGTAAGCATGTTCTGCCTTTTTTACAAGCCGGTTTATAAAATGCATAACCGTATCTTTATTAAGCTTGATATTGATAATTATACCAGGAGCAGTTTTATCAGACAAATGCTTGTATCCGCATCCATGCCTGAAAAAACCATTCGTTTGAAAACAACTGATATCAAAGCGTATCTTGTTGTAAACTCAACCGAATACGGAAGGCGGAATCCGAACAGCACTTTTGCCAACCTGATCAAAAACGATCTTTCCCAAACATTTCGCATTACGAAAAACAAAAATGAAGCGGATGTTGTAATTCAAATCAACTCAAAACTTTATGATGGCGGAAAAGTTGAAGGCGATATGTACGATATGGAGGAGGTTTTTATGGATGCTTCGGTTTCGGTAACCCATACAAAAAACAATCAGGTTATCCTGAATGAAAGCATTTCTTCTCTAAGATTACTGGTTAATGAGAAAGACAGCCCGGAGAGGAGAATTAAAGCCATGAATGATTTTGCCGTGCAAAAGATCAATGAACTGGTAAAACCGGCATTACTTAATATGAAGTTATAGATCTTTTTTGGATCGGTCTTTGCTTACAAAAAAAATATTTAAAAACGTACTTTGAAATATAACAGACGGATATTGACCAAAATCATACGAATATTCGATAAAATAATTGGGATTGAGAATTTCAGTGGAATGCATTTAGAAATATGTTGCATATTACAAAATTACTTAATACTTTTAGCCCGTTAATAAAAGATTATTACAGGTGATTATCAGGATATCAAAAATTCTCTCTGTTGAAAACCCGAAAGTTAAATGAAAGTAATTCAATAAGTTCAACCAAAATTTTAAAATCATGAAAAAAACTACACTTTTAAGAATTGGCGTTTTGTTCTCCTTTTTTGCTGTTTTAATTTTAGCAGCCAGTTGCGGCGGATCAAAAAAGGCTACCACTATTGACAATGAAGTTAAACTGTATTGTGCAGGCGAGAAGTATATGACAACGACCGAATATATGCGGGCTAATAGCACGGGCGTTAGCGCTGATATGGAAATTGCCAGGGATAAAGCCCTTACACAAGCCAGAGCACGCTTGTCAACACAAATTGAGGTTTTTGTTAGTGGTCTTACTGACTTTTACAAAAAAGACACACGTATTGACGAAAATGAGAAACTGGAAACCCGTTTCGAAAATCTTATCAGGGAAGTGTTTAAGAACAAATTAAACGGTGTTTACCCGATTTGTGAAAAGGTGATCAAAGAAAATGGAAAATACAGGGCATATGTTGCTGTTGAGTTAGGTGGTAAAGAGTTGCTCAACAATGTTGCCAGTAAAATTTCAGGTGATGAAGAGCTCAAGGTAGATTATGACTACGATAAGTTTAAGAAGTCATACGAAGATGCCATGGAAGAACTCAAAAAAGACAGAGATAATTATTAAAAAACAATCCAATGCCTCAAATACCCTTTTATATAACTATCTGGGTTTTGAGGCATTTTTATTTTTAATCCGATGAGAGGCAGGCAATTATTAGTATTATTCCTGGTTCTGCGCGCTTTATCCGGTTTTTCTCAGAATGAAAAGAACAGGCAGACAGAAGCAAAATACTTTGATTTCGTGGACGAGTATAATAATTATATCTCTGAAACGGACACAATTGATCAGGAAGACCTGAAAGAAGTTGTAGTAGTTTGGCCTGATACACTGCCAGGCTGGTTCTTCAGTCCACTCAATGGAAATATGATCATCGGGATATCAGACCCTGGCCTGGATAGTTTGCAAGGATTCAGACAGGCGCTTCACAGGGCTAACCTGATAGCATCTTTTCATTACGACAGCCACATCGGATTTATTACGGATAACTATAAAAAAGAAACCGGTCGTGAAAAATCAAAGATCATTGAAATATTCGGGCAGTTTTTTAAGACCATAAGCAAATCACCTCACATAAGCAATTTCGATATTGTGGAATATCATATTACCAAATTCGGGGAAACAGTAGTTTTAATAAACCCTGATACTACAAAACCAATTACTGATTCCACCGTTCTGATCACAGAATCATTACTTGAAGAAAAAATTTCGGGGGAAGCAGCCGATATAAGATTTAAGTATATGCTAACATCCGGTATAATTACCGGTGAAGATTATCTGGATGTGATGCAATATTCGGTAAAGGGAATTAACAGGCATTCCTCTATCAGCAGCGTTTTTCATCGCGATAGCATCCAATATCCCGAAACCAGATGCAAATATTACTATAAAAGTGAGGAAATGATCACGGATTCAGCCATGCAGGCCCGTAAACTTGTTCCCATATACCTCGACTACGGATTGTGGAACGCATACATGCAATCTCTGCTCAGGAAAGTATACCATGAAGTATTCCGCGCCGCCGAAGTCAAGGTGAGTAAATTAAGCGATGATTACAATAACAGACGTGAACATTTAAAGCGCGAACTTACCCGCGATACATTCCGTATCGGGATCAAAAAAATACATCTGAAAAACAGGCAATTAATTGTAGACTTAGAAATAATCCAATAAAATAACCAATCATGATTACCAGAAAAATTTTGCTAACCACATTGATAGTAGTTTTTGCAACGGGACTATCAGCACAAACTTTTGAAGAATATAAAGAGAAATACCAGGAAGGTATTCAGCAGATGAAAGAGAAGCGCGATAAGCGCATGAAG
>CAZTAW010000057.1:0-15740 GCA_964611705.1 uncultured Bacteroidales bacterium | reverse complement strand
CTTCGGGAACGATTACTTCCAGATCGTAAATCGGCTCGAGTATCTTGGGGCCGGCTTCTTTAAATGCCATGGAGAATGCTGTTTTACCGGCAATCTTAAATGAAACTTCATTAGAATCAACCGAGTGCATCTTACCGTCATAAACCATTACCCTGATGTCGCGGGCATAAGAACCTGTAAGCGGGCCTTCTTCCATTCTTTCCATGATACCTTTGAGGATGGCAGGTAAAAACCTCGCATCTATTGAACCTCCAACTATACAGTTGTAAAATACAAGTTTTCCGCCCCATTCCAACGTAATCTCGTCTTTTCCCCTTACGTTAACAGCAATCTCACTATCACCTTTTGAAACTGAAAGCGGTGTTACACTGGATTTACGTTGGGTTTGTTTTACCTTGAATTTGCCAGGTTCTGGCATGCCTTCGGTATAAGGTTCAATTAGCATGTGTACTTCACCAAATTGCCCGGCACCACCTGATTGTTTTTTGTGCTGATAGGTTGCCTGTGATATTTTAGTAATTGTTTCCCTGTAAGGGATTTTCGGAGTCAGGTATTCAACGGCTATTTTTTCCTGGTTTTCGAGATGCCATTTTACGATATTCAGATGCAATTCGCCCTGGCCTTGCAGGATAAGCTGTTTTAGCTCTTTTGAATAACCCGATACGACAGTAGGGTCGGTTTGATGGATTTCATTGAGTGAGAGGCCGAGCTTTTCATCATCAGCCTGGTTTTTGGCTTTAACAGCAACCCGGAATTTCGGTTCAGGGAATTCAATCGGCGCTATTTCCTGGCCCGAAACAGATGACTCATTTAAAGTATCGTTGGTATGGGTTGATTTTAATTTTATAAAGGCACCTATATCCCCTGCCTCGATTTTATCCAGTTTTTCACGGTTTTTGCCATAGAAGGTATAGATTTGCGTGATTCTTTCTTTGGATTGAGTTCTTGAATTGATCAAATCCACTCCTTCTGTAATTTCACCGTTATAAAGTTTGAAGAAAGTTACTTCTCCGAGGTGTGATTCAATCACTGTCTTAAAAACAAAACCGGATACAGGTTCATCCTTGCTGCATTTGAGCTCTTTGCCATCTGTTATTTTAGCAGGATTAGCTTCATCGGGGGCAGGTGCATTGTTACAGATGAATTCCAACAGTCTTGCCACACCCATATTTTGTTTTGCATTGATGCATAGTACCGGGAAAATACTTCTTGACTTCAGGCCTTGTTTTAATCCTTTTGTGATCTCTTCCTCGCTTAGAGTTCCGTTTTCAAAAAATTTCTCCATCAATTCTTCATCACTTGAGGCGAGGTCTTCGATGAGATTGTTATGCATTTCTTCGGCTTTCTCTTTTTCGTCAGCAGGTATATCAAGAACTTCGACTTTGCTTTCGTTTTCAGAGAATTTATACATCTTCATTGTCAGCAAATCAATGATCGCGTTGAATCCAAGACCCGGATTTACCGGATACTGAAACTGTGCAATGCCACTGCCAAAGTGGTTTTTCAGTTGCTCAAAGGTTTCTTCAAAATTTGAATTTTCATGCTCAAGATGGTTTATGGCAAATATCACAGGTGTAATGTTCTTTTCCGTCAATCGCCAGGTTACTTCGGTTCCAACTTCAACACCATTTTGAGCGCTTATAATCATTATTGCAGTGTCAGCTACTTTAAGGGTAGAAATAACTTCACCAGTAAAGTCGTCCATACCCGGGGTATCTATGAGATTTATTTTTTTGTCTTTGAATTCGGTAAACATTACTGTGGAAGAGATGGAATTCTGTCTTTCCAGCTCGATCTGACGGTAATCGGATATTGTGTTTTTATCATCTACCGATCCTCGCCTGTTGATAATACCGCCTTCGAATAGCATGTCTTCGGCCAGGGTGGTCTTACCCGATTTCGCTCCTCCGATAAGTCCTATATTCCTGATGTCATTCGTTTGATATACCTTCATGGGTTTATTTCCTTTTGTTTTTTGTTTGATTAAGAATTCTTAAAAAATGGCTGCAAAGGTATGAATTTCTGATTAATAATTAAAACACGTTTTATATATTTTTTACCCTGCTGCGCCGTTTAAATACTAAACCAAAACGATTGTAAATTGGAACAAGTGAAATCAACAAAAAAAAGTTTGTTTGTTAGATTTATCAGGCGGTTTTTACTCATCTTGTTTTTATTGGTTCTGCTGCTGATAGCTGCAGGTATCATCCTGGTTTATGTTTATAAAAATGATATTAAAAGCTATACGGCGAAAATGATCAATGTTCAGTTAAAAACCAACTTAACCGAAGAAAATTTACATCTGAATGCCATAGCGGATTTTCCATATGCTTCCGTTGTAGTTTATGATTTAAAAACGGATACATTATCTGAAAAAAACAATTTGTATGCTGAGGTAAAAACTTTATCGGTTTATTTTCATCTTCCCGATATTTTTTTCAGGCGGTTTACAATAAAGAAAATCGGATTACATGACGGGCTTTTGATGATACGTTCAGTTGAGGATGAAAGTTCAGGAAGCAATTCAATTGCTGAAAAGATATTTGATCTGAAAACAGACCTTTCACTTGACTTGAATGCTTCCTCTTTTCATGATATCAAAATCATACTACTCAATGATAAACAGCCTGAAAATGAAATCCGAATAAATGACGCCACCCTCGCAGCCACTTGGCAAAACAGCAAAAGACAGCTTACCCTCAATGGTGATTTTGATTTTGGATATTATGATAAGGATGATCTCAACATTTTCAAGGAAATTATCCTTTCGCTTATACTAAATTTTAATGAAGAAACCATTGCTTATGAGGTTATTTCCGGAAATGCCGAATACAATGGAATAAAAGTTTATCTGAATAATTCTTCTATTAGCAGCAAACAAATGAATTTAAAGCTTGCATCAGCCTCCTTAACGGTTGATAAAATCATACATCTTTTACCTGATTCTTTGAGTAGTGCAATAAATCAGTTTGACCTGGGTGGAAATATTATGTTAAATGCTGATATAGTTTCCTATTTTCAATCGGGAGCTAATCCATATATAACCGGAAGTTTTTCGTCTGAAGATATTTTTTTAAAAATAGATAATTTGCCGAAGATTGAAAAATTAAGATGTCAAGGTAGTTTCTCAAATGGCAACCACAGGGAACTTGCTTCTTCGGCTGTACAATTCAATCAAATACGTTTCAGGGCAGGCAGCTCCGAATTTGAAATGGAAGCAGGAATAAACGATCTGCTCAAGCCCGAAATCAATTTTCAGCTAAGAGGTACACTGCAGATGAAAGACCTGCCTGCATACTTAAAAGATTCGCTTGGATTTATTACAAAAGGAAAGATGGATATTGCTTTACGTTACAAGCGACAACGACCCGGATGGGGAGCTTTCCGGATTCAGGATGTGCTATATAGCAGATTGTATGGCAAATTAGATCTTACCGGCATGAATTTGCAAGCAGTGTATTATCCTCTTGAAGTGGAAATAAAGAAGGGATTTGTTTTTTTCAACAATAATAATATCCGTTTTGATAGTCTTGTTGTTTCAAGTGAAGAAAGCCTGATTGTTATTGATGCAGGAATTGATGGTTTTTTTTCAGCTTTACTTTTTGGTGATCAGAACATTGAAATCAATTCAGAAATATATGCTCCCTGTATCAATGTAAATGATTTTATTACTGAGGTTGGTTCTGCTTCTAAGAGAAACTACCAGGATAAACAAAGAATTTCATGGAAAGGACAGTTGCTCATTGATTCGCTGGTATATGATAAATTCACGGCAACCCATATTGCTAGTGATTATCATTTTGCTGATGATACTTTGCAATTTGCATCAATGAATCTGAAGGCGTTTGAAGGGGATATAAGGGCCAGCGGAAATATAATTTTTGCTGACAGGCATTCGTTTCTAAAACTTTTTGCTGAACTTGATAAAACGAAAATTGAAAAGCTTTTTTATGAAATGAATGATTTTGGACAGGAAAGCATATCTTTCGAAAACATCAGTGGCGATCTGAATGCGGACATAATTTTTAAAGCTACTATTGACAGTAGCTTCAGGCCATTGCTTTCGAGTATTCATGTTACTTCCGATGTTGAAATCAACAAGGGTCGCCTGTTTATATTTAAACCCCTCGTTGAATCACTCAAAATTCTGAATGAGGATTCACTTTCCGACATGCACTTTTCAACCCTGAAGAATCAAATCGAAATTAAAGATCAGTATGTAATTATTCCGAAAATGAATATCCGTTCCAATGCCCTGAATTTTGAGGGTTATGGTAAACACAGCTTCACAAATGAGTTTGATTATCATTTTAAGATTTTGCTTTCTGACATTCTTTCAAAAAAGGCCAAATCGAAAAAGAATAAGTTGGAAGAGTACGGTTACATAGAAGATGATGGTTATGGTAAAACAGCATTGTATTTTCATTTAACGGGAAATCTTGATGATTATCAATTCAGATATGACAAAAAAGCTTTAAAAGAAAAAATCATCAGTGATTTTCAGCGCGAGAAGCAAAGAATAGCAGAAGATTTTAATGAAGAATTTAAATGGTTGAAAAGGGATTCGGCAAAAAGAGCCGGGCGTGAAACAGTAAAGCAGTTTTTTAAAGAACAGGAAGAAGGTAATTTTATACTGGAATGGGATATGGAAAACGACAGCACTTTTAAAAAAGATTTATGAACAACACCCAAACGGATACTCCGATATATACCATACCAGGATGGATTTATTGATAAATTAAAACCGGGTACATAGTATTGCTAGTATGCATTTTAATTTTGAGTCAAAACATTTAATGTAAGAAGTATGTTATAATACCTCAGGTAGAAAAGTATTATAAAATGCAGGATTCAACACAGGCAACAAATTGGTTTGATCAGCGGCTTGCTGACGGCGGCCCGATGTATACGGAAACGAACCTTGATCACTTTATTGCAGAACCCTGGAATATGGTTTCTTCACTTCTGGTGATCATTCCTTCCGTTTATTTTTTGATTAAAATCAGAAAACGTTACCAATCATTTGGTTTTCTGTTTTACGGTCTTATTCTTGTTATGCTTGCCAGTGTGGGCAGCGCACTTTTTCATGGTCTCAGGACTTCCATGTTCTTTCTGATTCTTGATATTGTTCCTATTGTGATTTTTATGATTTCACTGGGCATCTATTTTTGGGTAAAAGTTTTAAAAAAGTGGTGGTATGTTCTGTTGATCTTTATCCCGACATTTGCACTACGCGGATTATTGTTCCGATACATTCCAAATCACCTTGCAATCAATATTTCATATGCGATGTCGGGCTTACTCGTCATCATCCCATTAATATGGTTTTTAAACAAAAACAATTGGCGACATGGTAGTTATATCATTTACTCCACCATTCTTTTTGCAATAGCGCTTTTTTTCAGACAATATGATGCGCATGAGCCACCATTGCTGCCCATCGGCACACATTTTCTGTGGCATGTTTTCAGTGCAGTTGGCACTTTTTTCATTATTTATTATCTTTATAAATATCGAAGTCAGGAATTGAAAGAAAACCAGGAAATTGAAGAAAACCATTCACATCAGGTTTTATGAAGAACTGAATGATTTTCTGAAGGAAAAATTCAGAAAAAAGGACATCCCGTACAGCTTTTCTGGGCAACCCACGATTAAGGATATTATCGAATCCATTGGCATTCCCCATGTGGAAGTTGATTTAATACTGGTTAACAGCAAGCCTGTAGATTTTAATTACCCGCCTTCGGAAGGAGACAGGATTTCGGTATATCCTGTTTTTGAAAGTATGGAAATTGAAAATCTGAACAAGCTGCGTCCAAAACCGCTTAGGGAAACCAAATTTATAGCCGACGTGCATCTGGGAAAGTTAGCCAGGTATCTCAGGATTTTTGGATTTGATACTTTCTATGAAACTGATCTTGATGATCATAAGATAGTTGAAATCTCCAAAGCAGAGAAACGGATTGTTCTGACAAGGGATATAAATCTGCTAAAGCACGGAAAACTTACGCATGGAATTTGGATACGCAATCAGAATTCCAAAAAGCAACTGGCAGAAGTTATTCAACGCCTTCAACTCGAAAGCAAAATTTCATTCCCAAGCCGTTGCAGCCTCTGTAATGGTGAGTTACAAAAAGTTCAGAAGAATGAAATTTCCGGTCGTTTGCTTCCTTTAACAAAAGAACATTACAATGAATTTTATCTTTGCCCGCAATGTGATAAGCTTTACTGGAAAGGATCACATTATGACAAAATAATTGATTTTATACGAAAGAAATAAAACGGCTTTTGGATGTTACAAAATATAAGTTAACCCGAATTTACCTCCGGCAACCGTGCCACCGCCTAATTCAAGGTTTATTCCGAACCTGTCGTTAAAGAAATATCTTCCTCCGACCTGTCCTCTTAAAAAGATACCTGAGCCCCCTGCTCCCGTGTAATCCGGTGCAACGCCAGGAGCATCATACGTTGTATTCCATATTGAATAACCAAGAGATAAGCCTGCGTAAAAATCCCAGTTGCTTGGAATGTCCATCAGGCTGTTGAAATGGTAATTACCGTTGCCGGATATTGTGATAATAGTATGGTTCCAGTTTCCATCAATCGTGGAATTATCGTAAAGCCTGAAACTGATTTCTCCACCCATTGTGAAATTTCTGGCAACGCCAAAATCCAAACCGGCATAAACTGGCAAACCCCATCCGGAAAAACCAAAGCCTCCGTTCAGTTGTTTTCCGCCTGTATAGAGAGGGGCTTGTGCGTTAGTTAAATTTGTTAAAAAGAACAAGAAAACTGCAGGTAATACCAGATGTTTTTTAATTGATTTCATGCCTATTTTGGTTATTTGAGTTTAAGCAAAATTAACAAATTTATTTTATTTAGAAAGGTTATAAAAAACTTTTTCAAAACTCTGTTAATAACTCAATCAGGAATTTCTTTCAATCAATCACTTGATAAAGTAACTTTATAAGTTTGTTTCTGCATTGAATTATTTATTGCAAAAATGAATTTATGCGATTGATATTAAGCATACTGCTATTTTTTACTTTAAGTTGTTATTTAAGTGGTCAGGAGATTGATTTCATTGCAGAAGAAGCTTGTTTTGGCGAACTTACTACATTGATCAATGTTACTGAAAGCTCTGACAGTATTATCAGTACCAGATGGGATTTTAACCTGGACGGTAGTTTTGATGATGGCTCAGGGGATACGGTATTACATTATTTCCCATTACCGGGATACAATACTGCCGGGATGCGGGTGGTTTTTGAAGGAGGAAATGCAAAAGCAATTTATAAAGAAGTTTTTATTGGTTATTTCCCGATTCCTGATTTTACTTTTGACAACACCTGCGTACTTGAAGCAACGGATTTTCAGGATCAGTCAACAATAGAAGAAGGTGAAATACTGGATTATATCTGGACATTCGGGGACGGATCTCCTGATGAATATTTAAAAAATCCAACCCATGTTTATTTCGAATCCGGGTCCTATTCCGTGAAATTGGTTGTTGTCTCCGATCAGGGTTGCCGGGATTCTATCATAAAGAGTATAAACGTAGATGAAAAACCGGATATGAATTTGGAAATGACAGGGGATACTACTTTTTATCAGGGAGATAGTTTGATAATCAGGGTGATTGGCGATTTCGACAGCGTTGTCTGGTCAAATGGGTATAAAGGAAATATCATTATCATCAAAGAATCAGGAGTATATACCGTGCATGCTTATAAAGGCAGTTGTTCTGATTCAAGAACAATTCCGGTTACTGTTAAGCCACGGCCTGAATTTGCTATTTCGAATGTAATTACTCCCAATGGGGATGGTTATAATGACAAATGGCGAATTACCTCACTTGATCTGATAAAACCCTGTTCGGTTAGTATTTTAAACCGCTGGGGGCAGGAGGTTTACTCAACAAGCGATTATGACAATGATTGGGGCGGCACCTGGGAAGGCAAGCCCCTGCAGGAAGGGACTTACTATTATATTATTAAATGCAGCCAAGGCTCTGTTTACAAGGGCCCGATAAATATTATAAGATAAAGCATGAGGATGTTGCCGAAAAAAATATTTTTTTTCTTAGCATTTGTTATTATCGTTTCAGGATTAAAAGGTCAGCAAATGCCGGTTAACAATCAGTATCAGGTCAATCCGTATTCGCTTTCCCCGGTTTTTGCAGGACACAATTTTAAATCACAGGCTTTTATCGGATATCGAAAACAATGGACAGCCATGCCTGCTTCACCCCAAACAAGCTTCGCAAGCATGGTTGTGCCTGCCTGGGAAAGAGTATGGCTGGGAGCTAAAATTCTAAGTGACAAAACCAGCATTTTTAATAATTTCCGGGCTTCACTGAGCTATACCTACCAGTTGCCCGTTGCAGAGGGGCATTTTTTCCGTTTCAGTCTTTGGGGTAGTGTATTACAAAACAGTATATTCCTTCAGGATATAAATATTACAGATCCTGATGATCCCCTCCTGAAAGATAAGGCAAAGCTTAGCGGGACAAGTTTTAATGCAGGAGCAGGTGTATTGTATCAGAATGAACGCCTGATAACAGGATTATCGGTTCCGGATTTGTTTGTTAACAAAGAGGCTTATTCAGTTGATGGAGATAAAAATCTGCTAGTTGTTGAACGTCAATTCATTGCTTTTGGTTTTTATACTTTCGACCTGAAAAGAAAGTGGGAGCTAAAAACCGGTTTGATTTACAGGGCTACAAAAAACAGTCCTTCGATTTACGATATTTATGCCATGTTGAAATACCAGGACAGGGTTTGGGGCGGCTTGCTATTCAGGAAGGGCACAATAGTTGGTATCAATGTCGGTGGTTGTATACTTCATGATTTCACACTGAATTATACATTTGAATTCGTAAACAACGGTTTTACAAGCTATACATCAGGTACTCATGAGATCACAATAGGCTTTGATCTGAATTTCAGTAAACTTAAGCGTGGTTATGGTGAATTTGAACATTATCCTTTAATCATGAAATACAACAAAAAATACAGAAAGTAAAATTATGAATAACAGAAAATTACATATCATTACTTTGTTTTTTTTCATGTTCTTTTTAAATGAAACAAAATCCCAAAGTGTTGGTGTTACTTCTGTTACTGTCAGGTTTGATCAGATGCCTTCTACCTATCACGTTGAAAAATCAGCATTGAGATATAACAAGGATTTTGCATTTGGTATGCACCTTGATGATGGGAATAAGGATATCTATACCCACGCATATCCTTTACTCAACGGGGGTTCTATTGGTACCACTTCCTATCCCGGGCTTTATTATACTGATGGTTGCGGGAATGATATTGCCTTTAAAATGAGTTCATCCATTTTTTCTTTCGAGCAGGGAGGAACCATTGACGGACACGATCCGAACGGGCCATATGCTGATCAAAACGTTACCTGGCCCGAGCTGATTGAAATGTATGAAGATGGTTGGGGTGTTTATAATCATGGTCTTACATCATCCAATGCTGATGATCCTTATTATTCAATAAGAAGAAATCATAGCTATGTGAAAAGAAAAATGCTTGAGGCAACTCCGGGAGGCCCTGAAATGAAGGTTTTTGTGAATCCCAATGGTGATGAAAGCTTTACTACCCCGGCATTTAATGAAGATTACATCGTCGCATACCGACAGTATTCTTTTGGTGTTCCGAGTTTTGATGTAACAACCCATGTATTCGGAGATTCCATAAAAATGGGAAGGACCAGCCTTGAGGGCGGTACAAGTCTATCGGATTTGGTTGACGACATGGCTGCCCAAAGCGTGAATGGTGCGCATCATTTTGGCGCTACTTTCAGTCATTCGGTAACCGGAGGATTTGGTTATAGCTTTCCGGTTTTCAGGGCACATATGAATTACATAGCCAGTGAATATGGAAAAGACGGGGAAGATAATGTCTGGATGACCACCGAAGAAGAAATTCTGGAATATTGTATGATCAGCGAAGATATTACCGTAGATACCGTGTTAATAGGCACAGACCTGATCATTACTTTTGATGGAATTTTACGCACTGATTTAAGATATTATGCGCTTTCGCTCCTGGTTACTGACGATGAAAACATTGATACAGTTTTTATTGACGGAGGAACCAACAATACTTATAATGGCATTGGGAATGATACTTCTTTAATAAATCTCGAATGGGATGGTTACGTGCCGGTCGCTGATACGGTTAATGCTGAGTATTATGTATCAATTGCCGAACAAACGCGTTTACAAACCGATTGGAACATTGCTATGGACTATGTTGAGATAGTTCCGCCAGGGGATACAAAGGAAGCATTCCGTGACAGGTTATGTGCTATTCCGGGTATTACCTTCCCGACCGGATATTGCTTTTGTACTACCGATGTTACTCCTGATACTACTATTTGTGATGGAGAATGTGTTACGCTTACTGCTGAGGTTGGCGTAAGTTATGAATGGAGCACAGGTGATACAACACAAAGTATTGATGTTTGTCCTGATACAACTACCCAATATTTTGTTACCGTATATAATCAGGCGGGTTGTCCTGCAACTGATAGCGTTACCGTTACCGTCGCTCCCTTGCCGAATGCAAATGCCGGCAACGATACAACAATATGCAGTGGTACCTGTGCGCAGTTGACAGCAACAGGTGGGATTTCCTATGATTGGAGTACCGGAGACACAACACAAACTATTGAAGTATGTCCACCGGATACAAACGAATATTTCGTTACGGTAACCAGTTCAGATAGCTGCTCTTCCGAAGATAGCGTGATGGTGAATGTAATTGAGTCTCCGATTGCCAATGCAGGTAATGACACTTCAATCTGCCTGGGAGAGTGTGTTGTGTTAACAGCATCAGGTGGGGATAGTATTGTCTGGAGTACCGGAGATACAAGCTGGAGCATTGAGGTTTGTCCTCAGGATACAACGGCTTATATTGCCACAGTTACCGCAAATAATGGTTGTCAGGACTCGGATACGGTTGAGGTTTTTGTATTGCCTTTACCCGTCCCTGAAGCGGGCAATGATACATCCATATGCAAGGGAGATACTGCAATTCTTACTGCGTACGGTGGTGTACAGTATGTTTGGAGTACACAAGACTCAACACAGACGATTTATGTTTCTCCTGAGGATACAACCGAATATTTAGTTACGGTAACTAACATTCATGGTTGTTCGGCTGAGGATAGTGTGATGGTGAACATTTTGCCAACTCCAACCCCGGTAATCAATTCCGGGAATGATACCATTATTTGCCTTGTTGATTGTATTACATTAAGTATTAATTATTCCGATTCGATACTCTGGAGCACGGGAGATACAACACGGGAAATAACAGTATGCCCCGGTAACAAAAAGCAATACTGGGTGGATGTTACAAATGAAAACGGATGCACTGGAACAGATACTATTTTGGTTGATGTAAGTTTTCCTCCCACTGCTGAGGTGGGACCAGATACAACAATCTGTGAAGGGAGATGCGCAACACTTAATGCAAGCGGTGGAAGTTCTTATGAATGGGATCATGGCGATACTACTGCCGTTGTGGTAGTTTGCCCTGAAACCACCCGATGGTTTGGAGTGAATGTATATAATGAGATTGGTTGCATGAGTCGTGACAGCGCCAAAGTAACAGTTAATCCCAAACCTGATCTCACAGTATCTGCCGATACAGGAGTATGTAATGGTAATTGTATTGAGATTGAAGCAAGTGGCGCAGAAACTTATTTATGGAGTACTGATGAAACAAGCCCGCAAATTGAAGTATGCCCGGATGTACCAACCATGTATTATGTTGAAGGTTGGAACGAACTGAATTGTTCTGCCAATGATAGCGTTTTTGTTACTATTTATGATAACCCGATTACAAATCTACCCCATGACACCTCTATATGCCAGGGAGATTGCATAACACTGACTTCTCAGGAAGGCTCAGAGTTTTTCTGGAGCACAGGTGAAACTACGCAGAGTATTACAGTGTGCCCTGAAGATGAAACGACATATTATTTAACTGCTGTGAATATTCACGAATGTGTAACGAATGATTCCTCCAGAGTTCGTGTTAAAGCCAAAACAGATAGTTATATTTATAATTTTATCCCCGCTTTTTGTCAAAATGAAGATAGTGTGAGATTATATGGATACCCGGCAGGTGGATTCTTTTTGGGCCCTGGTGTTATCCCCTACGGAGAGAACTTTTATTTCTTTCCGGCCATGCCTTCACCAGGCCCGCATAATATTATCTACGCTTATACCAATCAATTAAATTGTACAAGTTTTGATACAGCTATTGTATACATATACGAAACTCCTATAGTTGACATTGGAAGCGATACAACAGTTTGCAATAATGAGTTTTTAACGCTTCAGACAAAGGGTGATTACGATACTTATCTATGGTCGAATGGAGATACCGGCCCAACAACCACAATCCTCCCCGGAGATCTTGGGATCGGCCTGAAGGAATTCGGAATTATTGTTACCAAAGATGGATGCACAGGTATGGATGACATTACATTAAATGTTATTGTTTGTAATCCGGGAATTCATGAATATTATAACAGTCCTGAGATTAGTATATATCCAAATCCGGCAAAGGATAAGATTGTTGTGTTTATTGATGGTGAGGAAAAAGAAATAAAAATGGATGTTATTGATATTCACGGAAACCTGGTATATAGCAAGATACTTGTAAATACGACTCAAAAAAATTATTCAATAGAAATACAAGTCGGTTTTCTGAATAAGGGGATTTATCTGATAAAATTTCATAATGGCAACTTTATAAAGATTCTCAAGTTAAATGTTTATTAAAATTCAGGGAACTTTTTGTAAGAAATGACAGGGTTTTTTTCTCTGAAACGAGCTATTTTTTTGCAAATTTCAACAAACTTTTCAATGTTAACAGGTTTCTGGATATAATCGAATGAAGAAAAATCCTGTGCTTTTTCCCGTTTGCCGCCTGAACCGGTTACAATTACAACATCAAATTTCCTGAGCGGGAATCTTTCGAGCAGATCAAAACCGCCACCACGAGGCATATGAATATCAAGAAAAACAATATCAGGTTTGGTATCTTTGATAATATCAAAACCTATGTCAATCAAACATGCCTTTCCTACTACCTCAATAAAGGGACAATAATTTTCGATAATGGCATCAATGGTTTGAATATCCCTTTGATTATCATCTATGATAACTGCTTTCATGGTCATATATTGATATGTTAGATTCCTCAAATATACACAAAATATTTTGTATACACAATAAACAACTGATTTAAATAGAATTGCGGGTTTTACTTCATGAGATCAATCAGCTTCCTGTAATCCTCTTTTTTAAAGGAATAAAACATTCCTTTCGCATTGTTTTTTACCAGGTAACTATATATTTCTTCACTTTTGGAACTGTCTATACCTGCTTCGTAAAGCCTGACAGGACTTTTAATTTTCCTGAAAAACTCCTCGAAATTATGAATTGTATCTTCAGAGGTTTCTACATTGAAAATATTTTTGCCCAATTCTGCAATTCGCTCATTAAGTACTCCCTGATGAAATTTCATCCAGGCCGGAAAGGCTATAGATAAGGAAGCACCATGCGGGGTATCATATAAAACTGACAAAACATGTCCGATGGCATGCGCGCCCCAGTCACCTCTTTGTTTGCCAACCGTTGTAATTCCGTTCAGTGCCATGGTAGAGGCGAGTAGTATTTTTGCCCGTAATTCGTAATCGTCAAGGGTATTGAGCAATTCAGGTCCGTATTCCAATGCTTCATTAATAATGGAATATATAAACCTGTCTGATAAAGTAGCTTCTCCCTTTCCAAAGTATACCTCAAGGCAATGGGCAATCAAATCCGTGATCCCATATGCAGTGTAATTCTTTGGAACAGTCATGGTATATGTAGGATCAAGAAATGCATATTTGGGATAGATCAGGGGATGTATGAAACTTGTTTTTACTTTCTTTTCATCATTTTGAATTACGGAAAACATATTGGTTTCTGTACCTGTTGCTGCCAGTGTTAAAACATTGATTAGCGGAACGGCTTTTACCGGTAGTTTGTCTGTTTCGTAAAACTCCCAGCAACTATGATCAACAGGGATAGTCACCGCGATTGCTTTCGCGGAATCAATTACACTTCCGCCACCTAATGCGATGATAATATCAACATCGTTTTTTCTTCCGAGCTCTGCAGCTTTGTCCACATCAGTATGGCTTGGATTTGATTTGATACCGCTGTATTCAAATACCTGTGCATTGATACTTACGAGTTGCTGTAAAACATCTTCATAAGAACCGTTTTCCATAACTGACCCTTTGCCATAAACCAGCAGGACTTTATTGCCATATTCTTTCATGGCTTTGGCAAGTTTATCAATTACATTCTTTCCGAATACCAGTTTTGTGGGGCTGTAGTATGTAAAATTATTCATATCGTTTAAGTTTAAGTATTAAAAAAATTAACCCAGTGATCCTTCTGATGTTTGATCTTAAAATCATCAGGATGTAGCATTTCTGTTAAAATCTCAAGACTTTCCAGAAGCCTCGGAGACGGTATGTTGAAGAAGCTGCTTCCATCAGCAATATAAATCTCTTTTTCTTTAAACGCATTCAGTTTCTGAAATCTTTTATCGGAAAAAAGATCATCCAATTCCGATACAGTCTTCTTGATGTCAAAGCCACAGGGAGCAAATATAATTTTATCAGGATTTACCTTTTCCAAAGCGTTGAAATCAATTTGGAGAGTATGCTTGTTTTCAAATGCAGGCATCCCCGCCGCCACTTCAAGGAGGTCGTTTACCCATAGTCCTGCTACCATCATCGGATTGATCCATTCCATAACAGCTATTTTGGGTTTATGAATAAACTGCATGCATTTGGTTCTGATGCTTTGTATTTCATTGGCAATTTTTACACGCAACATGAATCCGTTGTCAAAAAATCCAAGCACATTGGGTATTTTGACAAAATCAGCTAATGCCTGATCAAGTGTTTGCGGCTTTACATCAATAATCTTTACCTCATTGTTCTTTAGATAATCACCCATCATTCTTTCAAGCTCTGATGTTTGAATCGAGCAGATTTCACATTGCGATTGTGTGATGATATGCGTTGGTTGTAATTTCCTGATCTTATCAATATCAATTTTAAAAACAGAAGTAGCCTTTTTAAGCAGCTCCTGAACATTTTGATTTATTTCTTCTGAAGAAGTTGTGGTTTTGATGCCTGTTTCCGTGCATGCCGGTAATGATTTTGCTGGCTCGGGGTAATTGCATTCATGTGACCTGCCAACGAGGTATTTTCCCAATCCGGCAGCAAAAATAATTTCTGTTCCACTGGGCAACAAGGATAGAATTCGCGGTTCTTTTTCCATATTAATTTTACCTTTCTTCACTTATACCGATTCGGAACAGGTTTGCAATGATTGAGCTGATGTTCCTATCGGTATAACTGCATCTAACAAAAAAATGCATTGCATTTCTTGTAAGATTCAGTATATTATACCGCTTCCCAGGCAAATTCTTTCATCCTGACTATAAACAACGCCAAACTGCCCGGGAGCGATTCCTGCTATTTTCTCATCGGATTTCAGGATATATTTATTGCCTTTTTTGATCATTTTTCCACCTGTAAATTCAGGTGTGTGCCTGATCTTGAATTTTATTTTTTGTTCCGTTGAATAATCTTGATCAGGTTTTTCATTGATAAATTCAAAATCATCCAGGATGATC
>CAZTAW010000056.1:0-15770 GCA_964611705.1 uncultured Bacteroidales bacterium | reverse complement strand
AGCTTGTTTTCAATGATCTTCCCGGCAAGTTTATCAAAACCCTTAACGCCTAACTTAACCAGTTTCTTTAAAGTTTTTTGCGGATCTATATTCAGTATTACGCCGCCATAATCGAAGATGATGTTGTTGATCTGCATGCGATAAAAATTTTTACAAATATCATAATTATTAAATGAATACGTATGTTCAAATGATTTTGATTAATTTTGAAGAAATAAGTAATTAAAAAACCAAGCGATATGTCAAACAAAATATTAGATGTAGTAAAACCCGGTGTTATTACCGGCAAAGGTGTTCAGAAAATATTCAGAATGGCAAAAGACAACCACTTTGCGCTTCCGGCCATAAACGTGGTAAGTACAAGTTCTATCAATGCGGTACTTGAAGCAGCTCATGCGGTAAGCTCTCCTGTTATTATTCAGTTTTCGAATGGCGGAGCCGCCTTTTATGCAGGCAAAGGATTGAAAAACGATGCAGCAGGAGTTGCAGGTGCGGTTTCAGGTGCTTTGCATATACATAAACTTGCCGAGCTTTATGGCGTGCCGGTTATATTACATACCGACCACGCTGCCAGAAAACTGCTTCCCTGGATTGACGGTTTGCTCGACCAAGGAGAAAAATTTTACCGGGAAAAAGGAATCCCGCTATACAGCAGCCACATGCTAGATCTTTCAGAAGAACCGATTGAGCAAAATATTGAAACTTGTAAAAAATACCTCGAAAAAATGAGCAAGATCGGTATGACACTTGAAATTGAACTGGGTGTGACGGGAGGCGAGGAAGACGGCGTTGACAATACCGGTATTGACAGTTCAAAACTTTATACCCAGCCAGAGGAAGTTGCCTATGCTTATGAACAACTTATGAGCGTTTCGGATAAGTTCACAATTGCTGCCGCTTTTGGCAATGTGCATGGCGTTTACAAACCCGGAAATGTTAAGTTACAACCCGTTATCCTTAAAAAATCACAGGATTATGTTGAGAAAAAATTCAACACAGCCAAAAAACCGCTGAATTTTGTATTTCATGGCGGATCAGGTTCAAGCCAGGAAGAGATCAGGGAAGCCATTTCTTATGGTGTGATCAAAATGAATATTGATACCGATACCCAGTGGGCATTCTGGAAAGGTGTGAAAGATTATGAAGCTGAATATCATGATTATCTGCAGGCACAAATTGGAAATCCCGAAGGCGAGGACAAACCCAATAAAAAGATCTACGACCCGAGAAAGTGGTTGCGTGAAGGTGAAAAATCAATGGTTGAAAGACTTAAGCAAGCTTTCGATGATCTGAATAATGTTGACAGGCTCTAAATACTTGCTGTCAGGTCTTCGCATATCTGATTAAGCAATCAATCTTGCCAATAACTCATAATCTTCAACCTTAAGTTCTTCTGCCCGCTTTTTTAACAGGGGATGGTCAAAATCTTTATCAAGAAAAAATTTCAATGAATTTCTCAAAGTTTTTCTGCGATAGTTAAATCCGGATTTCACAATATTGAAAAACAATTTTTCTTTGCAATCAAGTGAATCAATCGCATTTCTTTTTAGTTTAATAACAGCAGATTTGACTTTTGGCCTGGGAACGAAAACTTTTTCGCTCACTGTAAAAAGATATTCAATGTTGTAATACGCACTGAGCAAAACACTCAAAATACCATAGGTTTTATTTCCGGGTTTTGAAACAATTCGCCCGGCCACCTCTTTCTGGATCATGCAAACAACTTCATCAACGATTTGCCTGTGTTCGAGAATTTTAAAAAATATGGGACTGGAAATATTATAAGGGAAGTTTCCGATGATCGTGAATTTACCATCAAACAGCTTATGCAGATTTGTTTTCAGAAAATCATTTAGAATGATCTTTTCCTGTAATTCAGGGTAGTTTATTTTCAGGTATTCAACAGCCTCGGGGTCGGTTTCGATCATCCTGATATCCTTGCTTTTATCTTCATAAAGATATTTACTCAATACACCTGTTCCAGGACCAATCTCAAGTATTTTTGCAGTATCTTCTGAAAGTCCTCCAATAATCTTTTTTGCAATATTTTCATCAGCCAGAAAATGCTGGCCCAGTGATTTTTTGGGTCTTATATTCATGAAAAAATAATTTGGATGTAAAGATAAGCAATCAATTGTTTACCGGATCGCCCCGCAATTTGCGGTAGCGCTTTCTTGCATCAACGGAATAAACACTGTCGGGGTAACCTGTAAAAATCATTTCGTATAATTCCATGGCCTTGGAAACATTGTTCAGCTTTGTTTCATTCAATTGTGCTCTTTTATAAAGGGCATCATCACAAAGTATATCAAACGAATAATTGGCTGAAACAACAGCGTAAAGACTATCTGCCTGATTATAAAGTCCAAGTTCCTCGGAAATTACCGCTTTTTTAAAGATCAGTTCATCCATAATATTATGGTATCCCTGTATGTTGTTTTCCAGCGAATCAAGTAAGATCATGGCTGAATCTTTTTTACCCTGGTATGCCAGCATATCTGCAAGCGCATACTGCTGAAGTTCCGACGATATGCTGTCATCCGATACATTATCACTGATCAGCAGGGATAATTGCATGGCATCATTGGCAATCAGTTTTGAAGTGGCAGCGCGCAACACATCGAGTTTTGCGCCGGCCCATTCGAATTGCCCGATATAGTAAAAAAGTTTTGCATTCCGGAATTTGGCTTCGTGGCCAATGGGATCGTTCTTAAAAGCTTTTTCAACCTGCGAATACAGTAATGTAGCTTCCCATACTTCATTCATAAAAAGGTAAACATCTGCCAGCTTCAGCTTGCTTTTTGCTTTTTCCATCTCGCTGGTGTTGGGCACTTCGAGTGAATTTTCAAGCAGACTTGCAGCTTCTTCCAGCTCATCCAAATAATATGCTTTGATATGGGCAAGATTCCTCATCAACCTGATGGATTCGGGGTGTTTACCCATTTCCTCTAATGTTTTTTCATAATCTTTTACCAAATTCCTGATTTCCCTGAAAGTGTTTTCTTTTTCTACGGTAAGCTTTCCGAATCTCGCATTTAAAAGTCCAAGCCTGCTTTTGTAATAAAAAGGGGATTGCCTTCCGTATTCTTTAATCACATAGTTGAATGCTTCAATGCCGGTTTGAAAGTTCTTGTTGTTAACCGATAACTGAGCAAGATCAAAAACCAGGCTACCATCCTGATCAAACCTTTTATCAATGGATTTGGCCTGTATAATTGCAAATTCATAATCGCCATCCTGTATTGATAACCAATACAGTAATTCAGGGTATATCCTGATCTCAGGATTTTGCTGGGTACGGCTGAGCAGGTCCTTTTGAAGTATTTCTTTGATACCTTCTCCGGCGCCGGTTGAAATGATCAGTTGCAGGCGGTTTTTTACTCTTGGAGCTTGTGAAGGATCATAGGCCAGGTAATCAAGATATGCTTTAATCATCAAAGAAAAATTGCCGGTTCGGTAATAAATATTTCCAAGGTCAATCTTAAAAATGTTTTCGTTGCCAATGATCTCCTGGCCTTTTTTCAGTGTGCTTACGGCAAGGTCATTTTTATTTCGTATTAAAAACGAATTGGCAATCTGGGATATCATGTTCTGATTAGCCGGAAGTTTTTCAATCACTTCATTGTACTGCCTCGCTGCCTTGCGCTTTTTATCCTGTAATTCATAAACATAACCCAGGTCAATGTGAAACCTGTAATACCCGGGTTGTCTTCTGATCTGTTCTTTGATAATATCTTCGGCTTTGTCGAGCCGGTTCAGTTCTATCAGGCAATTCAGGTAAACGGTGTAATAATTAAGCGGGCTATTGTTTTTGAAAAGTTTTTCAAAAATAACAACAGCTTTTTCATATTCCTTCTGATGATAATACTGGTAAGCCAGTTGCCGGTCTTTCATTTCCTGGCTGTAACGCCTGTTGTGCCGTCTGTCTTGCTCTACCTGGCTTTGCAGGCTTCCAATACAGGCAAATACAAAAAGCAGTAAGAATATGTATGGAAATATTCTCATCCTACGCAGTATTTATTAATTTCTATTTACTAACGTTAGATAATTCCTTTTTAATATGAGGCGATACTCTCTTAAAAAGTTTTCGGAGGTTTTCGATGAACCGGGTGGTTTGTTCTGCTCTGAATAAAAGTGTACCAACAGTTTCCGAAATATATTTTAACATCTCCTCATAATGGGCCTTGTTTTGTTCTTTGTTTTCAATTTCCTGCATTAGTTTTTCAAGATCAATCCGGGTGCGGCTTATCTGGGTTTCAATGTATTTGAAATCACCAATATGTTTATCGAACATCATATCGAGACGCAGGAAATTGTTCACATATTTATCGTTGATTTGATTTTGGTGCTCAATAACTCCTTTTTCAAAAACCTTGTATTCGGCATACATACTGTCCATTTCAACGATATCAATATCACTCATTAGCGCTGAGGCTTCATTCAACACATTAAGAAGGCTATCTGCTTCCTGGTAATATTTTGATTTGTGGTTTTGTGAGCTGCAGGCTGTTGATAGAAATACAAGTGTAATTACTACTATGTTAAAACTTTTTTGCATCATAATCAATTTATTTTATGATTTCGAAATTAGTATATTTTCTTAAAACATCAGGTATGATAACGCCACACTCGGTTTGATTGTTTTCGAGCAAAGCGGCAACAATCCGCGGTAATGCCAGTGCGCTGCCATTTAAGGTATGAGCTAAAATATTTTTCCCTGATTCATTTTTAATTCTCAGTTTCATCCGGTTCGACTGGTAACTTTCAAAATTGGAAACCGAACTTACTTCAAGCCACTTTTTCTGCGCTGCTGAAAACACTTCAAAATCATAAGTGAGAGCAGAAGTGAAACTTAGGTCGCCACCACATAGCCTGAGCACTCTGAAAGGCAATCCAAGCTTGCGTAATAACATGGCTGCGTGTTCCCGCATTTCTTCAAGTGTTTCATATGATTTATCCGGATGCTGGATTTGCACGACCTCAACTTTGTCGAACTGATGCAATCTGTTCAGGCCTCTTACATCCTTACCATATGATCCTGCTTCCCTTCTGAAACAACTTGAATATGCCACCATTTTTACCGGGAGGTCTTTATTCTGGATCAGGGTATTCCTGTAAATATTGGTCAGCGGAACTTCTGCTGTAGGAATTGGATAGAGATTGTCTTCGGTAATATGGTACATCTGGCCTTCTTTATCAGGAAGCTGTCCTGTGCCATATGCTGAATCTTCATTAACAAAGAGGGGCGGCTGGTATTCGGTATATCCGGCATTGAGCGCCTCATCAATAAAAAAGCTGATTAACGCCCGCTGTAATTTGGCGCCTTTACCTTTATAGAAAGGGAAACCTGCACCGCTTACTTTACTTCCCAATCCAAAATCAATGATATCATATTTTTCGGCCAGGTCCCAGTGAGGGAGGGCTGAGGGAAACAATTGAGGTTTTTCACCTTCTTCATGCATAATTTTATTGTCTTCCTCTGAAAATCCCTTAGACACAGATTCATGAGGAATATTAGGAACTTCCGCAAGTAATTGATTCAGTTCCTTGTTGATGTTTTCAAGTAATTCGTTGAGTTCTTTTGATACTTTTTTAAATGCCGCTGTTTTTTCTTTCAAAAGGTTGGCTTCATCTTTTTTTCCCTGCTTAAACAAAAGACCGATTTGTTTGGCCATCGAATTGGATTGAGCCAGATTATCGTCCAGCGATTTCTGGGTTTCTTTTCTTTTATTATCCAGATAGATGATTTTGTTGATCAGTTCAGTATTGGTGAAGTTTTTCACCGCCAAACGCTCAATCACCTTTTCTTTGTTGTCCCTGATAAAATTTACCTGCAGCATTGTAAAAAATTTTGTGCAAAGGTAAGTAATACCTGATAAAGAAAGCAGATGGAATTTAGGAGTATATAATAATGTTTGCTTAAGCGCCGGTTAATAGCAATACTTGTGATTTAACCCGGATAATTCATAAACCAAAAAGGTGAAACGCTGAATTATCCTAACGACAAAGAAAAGCTATCCCGATAAATATCGGGATTATATGTCGGGGCTAACCTGCATTATTTAAGTGCTTTCAGCTAATTTATGAATAAGGTAGGTTAGGTATAATGGACAAGCCATTGTGATTTCTGGGTTTAGTATTTAAAATCAGCAAAATGGCCGTCTATGGCATTTGTTGTATTGGGTATGTTAAGCTCCATGTGATCATACTATGTAAAACGTTCAAAAGAATCAGTGTTCGGCAGGCGTTGATAAGATGCCGGTAATCAAACTGTCAGAGCTAATGTCTATTGACAAAGAAGAACTGTCAGAAAAAGTTCGCTCCGGTAAATACCTGCCACACCCCATCTTAGGTGTGGAAATTCTTAAAGGTGGCGGGAAGATTAGATTGCTCGGTATTCCAACCGTTACCGACCGCATGCTCCAACAAGCGGTATTAAAAGTAATAAATGCACGGTTCGAGTTTGAATTCAAGGGTAATAGTTACGGCTTCGGTCCAAACAAGAACCTGCATCAGGCATTACTGAAAGCACAGGATTACATTAATGACGGTTTTCAATACATCGTTAATATTGACCTGAAATCTTTCTTTGACGAGGTAAATCATTGTTACTTGTTACAACAACTTTACCGGAAGATACAATGCCGTGAAACCCTGCGCCTGATACGCAAATGGCTAAGAGTCCCGATTTTGATAGATAGGAAATTAGTCAAACGCAGAAAGGTCATACTACAAGGTAGCCCGTTAAGTCCGCTATTATCCAATATCATGTTACATGAGTTGGATAAAGAACTGGAACGACCAGGGTGTAGATTTATAAGATATGCTGATGATTTCAGCCTATACTTTAAAACAAAATCAACAGCCCGCAAAGTTGCCCCAAAATTTAACGAACCGCTGTATACGAGACTTCCCGAAAGCTTTCGGGATACAGTGGTGCGAGAGGCGTATTCCGTTACTTCTTGGTACCGGAGCCGTCTACTCGATTGGCAACTGGCCTTATTTTATCGTTTCAATAAATTGTTTAGCTGTCATTGTCGGTAACTTTGAATTTTTAAAATCCTTAAGGTTTCGAGTAATAATCAATTCTTGCTCATTTTCAATCGCTGTAAAATATTGAAGACCATCCTCAAAATCTGAAAAGTTATCATCATTTAAAGACAATCCAACAATTTTATCATCCAATGGTAAGATTTTTAAAATCAATCTAAGCTTTCTCAAAACTGATTTTGCTTTATTCGAATCCATTTGACGCAACAAAGCATAACTGGTATTAGCAATGGTTAAAGACGAAACCGACAGTTCGACTTGTTTTTTGTCTGCAAGGGAAAATAATTCCGCTGCTTCTTCAAAAAAGGGCTCTCTCCGTGACAATAAATCAATCACAATATTTGTGTCAACGAATATTCTTTTCATTTATACTTCTCTTCTAAAAAATCCCGATATTCTTTTTTGTAATCAAAGTCAGTTGGTAAATCAATCACACCGCTCAAGCTCTCAACAAGGGGTGTAATTGAATTTTTTTTCTCTTCTTCTTTTTGTTTAGTGATACTGTCAAGATAAGATTCAATCATCTTAGAAAGACTAATTTTATGACTACGTGCATAATTTTTTGCTCTTTCGATAACATTATCATTTAGTCTCAACGTCAATTTAGTTTCCATAATCTTCATTTTAAATTACGTGTAAATGTAATAAAAGCATACGTCATTTGCAAGTGTCTCGTCCTAAAAAAAGTTTACACTTTTTACTTGTTATCCTGTTACAAATTTACACTATTTGTGTAAACCTATATCAGGACAAGACAATAACGGAATTAATAATTCAGACATAAAAAAATCCCGGAAGACTCTTCCGGGATTTTACATACATATAATGGTGTGTTTTTCTAATTTTCCTTTTCTTCTTTCTCGGGAGGGATAACCGAAACGTATGATCTGTTGTTTCTTCTTCTTCTGAATTCAACAACTCCATCCGAAAGGGCAAATAAGGTGTGGTCTTTTCCCATACCTACGTTCAGCCCTGCATTGTGTTTGGTTCCGCGCTGGCGAATGAGGATATTGCCCGCTTTGGCAAACTGTCCACCATATATTTTAACACCCAGTCGCTTACTTTCTGATTCGCGACCATTTTGTGAGCTTCCTGCACCTTTTTTATGAGCCATGGCTATAGATTTTAAATGTTACTTTTCAGTTTTTTGTTCGTCTTTTTTTCCGGCATCATCCTTCTTTTCTTCCTTTTTAGCAGTTGTCTTTTTTGTTGCAGCAGTTGCTTTGGGTTTCGCTGCTGCTTTTTTTGTTGTGGATGCCGATTTTGTTGTTGTTTTTTGTGTTGTTGCTTTTTTGGCTGTAGTTTTTGTGGCTTCTTTCTTAGTTGTTTTGGCTTCGCTTTTCTTTGGTTGTGCCTTTTTTGTTTCTGTTTTCTTAGCCGGCTTTTTGGCTTTTGTTTCCTTTTTCACAGCCGGGGCCGGGGTTTCTTCTTTCTTCTCAGCAGATGTTTTGCTTTCTTTCTTAGCCGGTTTAGCGCCTTTTTCAAGAATTTCTTCCACTTCAATCCTGCTCAGCAGTTGCCTGTGACCATTCAGTTTCTGGTAGCCTTTCCTTCTTTTCTTCTTGAAAACAAGCACCTTATCGCCTTTTACATGTTCAAGTATTTTGGCAGATATTTTTACGCCTTCAACAAATGGCTGGCCTACATCAACTTTTCCATCTTTTTCCAACAGCATTACGTTTGAAAATTCAACATCACTGCCTTCCTTCTGTTCGAGACGGTGAACGTATAGTTTTTGTCCTTTTTCAACTTTAAATTGCTGTCCTGCTATTTCAACAATTGCGTACATTTCTTTGATAATGATTTAATTTCCTGCAAATTTTTGGAGGTGCAAAGATAGTATTTTTTATTAAAGAACAAACAGTTTAATTATTTTTTTGGCCTTTGATCCTTCTTGTAAGCTTATTGAAAAACCTGTTCTGATAATTGGTATTCACAAGAAGAACACCAAGCAGGATCAAAAAGATCCAGAAAACATAAATGGACTCAAATTTTTCACCGTCAATAATACCCCACATGATGGCAACAATTGGTATCAGATATGTCACAGATGCAGCAAAAATCGGAGAAGAAATTTTTATTACATAATTGAAAGCGATCAATGCAAGTCCGGTACCGAAAACTGCAAGTATGGCGATGTACATCAAACCGCTGATGGCATTGTTATCCGTTACAAGCTGGTGCAAAAAATCAGTGAAGATGAGCATATATATAATAATAGGTATCCCTGTTAGTAAAAATGAAATTGAGGTAATGCTTATTGCATCCGGCTTTACAAGACATTTTTTTACAATATTTACATTTAGCGCATAGCACATGGTAGCGATGATCACGTAAACAGAATAACCAAAATTAAGTTCAAAGCTTTTCCCTCCACTAATGCTAATTAAACCAATAGCTCCCGCCAGGCCCAGAAAAATCCCGAATACATTAAACCATCTGGTTTTAAGACTGAAAAAGCTAACCCCGACGATGAGTGTAAACAAGGATGTTGTAGAGTTAAGAATACCCGCAAGATTACTGTCAATTCCGGTTTGGGCTTTTGCGAATAAAAAGGCCGGAGCCACACTGCCTGCAAGCCCGACTATAAAAAGATATATCCAGTCTTTTCCACGAATTCGACTCAGGCGAGTAATTGCAAATGGTAATAGAACAAGAAATGAAATGGCAATACGTAATGCTCCTACTTCATCACTGGAATATACCGCAAGCCCTTTTTTTATTAAAATAAAAGAGCTGCCCCAGGTCAACGCAAGTAAAATTAAAATGATCCAGGCTATGATTTTCTTGTTCAATACATAATTTTGGCGCAAAGTTAAAAATCCTCATGAGTTAATTGATTGTTAATTCTCTTTAATTTTTCTAAGAAAAGTTTGTAGTTGTAGCAAAAGATTGTATTTTTGGCCTCTAAAGTTGAAAGTTGAGAGAAGACAAAAAAAAATCAAAACAGATGCAACTATTTTGCCTGGTATTTTGTCTTACTTCAAAACAGCTATCAAAATAGCTGAAAAATCAGTTTGGTAAACTAATTTATTATTCAACAAATTAAATTATGCATTTGCGACTTTGCAAGTACACAAATGAGAAATTAATCTTTTTTATTAATCAAAAATCAGTTCATATGAGAAACTTTACAAAGTTTTACTTGCTGTTGATGACGATGGTTCTTTCAACAGCAATGGTGTTTGCACAAACAAACACTGGCGAACCAATGACTTTTGAGGAAAAGGTAGCATATGACAAGGCGAATTCGCCTGCTCAGAAACTATCATCTCCTCAGATAAGTCAGGAAGAACCGGCTCTTGATCGTTCCGGTTCACGTGCCGTGCAGATTGATGAGACTTTCGATACCGGAATTCCCGGTAGTTGGTCTCAGGTTCAATACAGCGGTACTGGCGTTTGGGAATGGGTTGACGATTATTACGTATACGTTGAGCCCCCAAACAGTGATGGATATTTTGCCGTAGCAGACAGCGATGGTAATCCATCAGACGTATTTGACGTTGAATTGTTCACAAATTCTATTGACATGACAGGGGCTTCACTCTGTGATTTTGATGTGGACAAGAATTTCCAGGATTATGCTGGAATGGGACAGGGAAGAATCGCCGTTTACTCGGGTGGTACAAGCCCTGCCGACAGGGAAATCGAAATCTGGTATGGAGACAGTGACGACCCCTATGGTGGTGAACATATCAGCTATTCATTCGACCCCGGCACATTATCAGATCCTTCTGAAGTATACTTCGGCTTCTGGTATACCACTGACGGTGGTACCTGGGCATGGGGTTTTGGAATTGATAACCTGCTTGTTGAAACAACATCAGCTCCCGGCGATGTTGAAGGATACGTTTTTAACTATGACGGACTTCCTGTAAACCAGGCTACTGTTGGCGTTACAGGTTTCGCATACACAACTACCGACCCCACAGGATACTATTTCCTTAGTGGAATTGATGGTGGAAACCAGGAAATGTCAGCTTCTAAAGAAGGATACAATACCGATACGGATATTGTATTTATCGTTTCCGGTGGTTTAACTTATCACGAATTTGAACTCACACAACCTGCAATGATCGTTAATCCGCTTTCACAGCACTCGGATAACAACCCGAACGAATATGTTGAAAAAGACATGTATGTGCTGAATAACGGTAACGGTAATTTGCATGTAAGTGCAACAATTGAATATCTCAATCCTACAAGAGGCTTTACAGTTATTTCTGAAAAGCCAAGAAAAGTTATTCCTGGTTCAGAGGCTGAAGCGAGCCCAATGGAAAGAGTGATTGATGGCGATCCTTTACCTTCACGTGATATGTTCGACTTCCAATTTATTTTTGATTGCACAGGTGCCAACGCTGAAGCCGGCGCCGAATCAGATGGTGAATATATTTATTCAACATGGTGGAGTGGTAATGAAATATACAAATATGATGTTGATGGTAATTTAATTGAAACATTTACCATCGCCGGTGTAAGTGGCTTAAGGGATCTTGCTTATGATGGCGAATACATGTATGGCGGTGCTGCTGCATCAACTGTTTATGTGATGGATTTCGAAAACAAGACACTTATCGAAACTTTCACTGCACCAACAGCCGTAAGGGCCATTGCTTATGACTCCGATGAAGATGCGTTCTATGCCAACAACTGGTCAACAGATATTACACTTTTCGACAAAGACGGTGTAGAAATCAGCAGCTTCCCCGTTGGAGCTCACGGAAGTTATTACGGATTTGCATACGACAACTGGTCTGATGGCGGCCCGTATCTCTGGGGATACAGCCAGGATGGCGACATTGTTGTTCAGATGCAATTGCCTGACGGAACAGAAACAGGTGTAACATTTGATCCTTCAACTATTGGTGCGACCAATACTGCAGGCGGTTTGTATACACAACCGGCTATCTGGGAAGACGGAATTGTTACACTTGGAGGTTGTTCACAGTTAAGCGAGATGTGGGGTGTTGAACTGGCAGAAGGTGGCGGCCCGGGCCCGATCACAGGCTGGCTGACATTGGATCATTACGAAACTGATGTGCCTCCGTTTGGTGGTAGCATTAACATGGGAACCAACTATGATGCTACAGGTATCGAATCCGGTACAACAGTTTATGCAAATATTATTTTCTCTTCATCTCCTGATGTTGGAACCATTACTGTTCCATGTTCAATGACAGTTATGGGTGATCCGCTGGGAACAGTTGAAGACCTTACAGCAGAAATCGTTAACATGATCACAGGTCGTGTTAAACTTGAGTGGACAGGTGTTAGCGACCGTGTTGCATTCCAGTATTACGAAATCAAAAGAAATGGTTTTGTTCTTGGTAACACAACCAATACTTTATATTACGACAACCTTCCTGACTATGGCGATTACTGCTATACCGTTCAGGCAGTTTATGATGAAGGTAACTCAGTACCTGCAGGACCCGAATGTGTTGAATGGTACATCCCGACTATTTCAGTTGACCCGATGGCCATCAGCGCAAGCGTAATTGAAGGCGAAATGGTTGAGGTTACTCCACCTACTGCCTTTACAATAGAAAATACAGGTATGGACGGAAGTGAACTTCAGTTCACAATTTCATTCGATCCTACAACTTCATTCATCGAATCTGTTATTCCTACAACAGGAGCACTGGATGCAGGAGATACAGAAGATATCAGGGTTATTTACAATTCTGATGGATATGCTCCCGGCGTATACACCGAAGGATTGGATATTAGCTCTAATGATCCCAACAATGCCACTGTAACTGTTGATAATGAAATGACAGTAATTGAAGCTGCACATTTCAAAGGACAGGTATTTGATGCAAATACAGGTATCCCATTGCCGGGCGTTAACGTTGTTGCCGGTGATAACATGGCAATTACAGACGAAAACGGTATGTACGACCTGAAAGTTGACGGTGGTACTTATGATGTGGAATTCTCAAAACTGGCTTTCCAGGATATTACAGTTCCCGGGCAAACAATTGCTACCGGTGATATTATTACCATAGATACTTCATTATACGAAATACCTTATCCTCCGCAGAGTGTTACAGCTACTGTAGATGATGCAGACGAAAACTGCCTGGTTGAGTGGACTGACTGTGCTGGTCCTTACGAATTGTTCTATGATGACGGTTCGGAAGAAGACATGTACGTTTGGTCAACAGCAATGAACCAGAACGCTGTGAAATTCACACCACAGGGTTATCCGACAACAGTTTACGGTGGTCGTATTTACATTGGTGAAGGTTATTTCCCTCCAAATGCCAACCTGATCGGAACAACATTTGGTGTTGCTGTTTATGATGATGACGGTACAGGCGGAATGCCCGGAACCATGCTCGACTCAATTGAGGTTGTTGTAGACCCGGCTATGTGGTTCGGCGGATGGATTGAATTCAACGATCTGGAAGTTGATATTACGGAAGGTGACTTCTATATTTCAATGATCCAGGGTGATGAACCACCAAACACAGCAGGAATTGGTATTGATACCGATCTTCCTCACAAATATCGCAGCTATCAGAAAATGGGCGGCGCTGACTGGCAGTCTTCAACACTTACCGGTGATTTCATGATCCGTGCATTTGTTGACGGACCTGTTTATCCTTATACCGATGACACAAGAGAAGTTGAATATTACACAGTTACCCGTTTCTCTAACTTCAATCCTGACGATCCCGCAGACCTTGGTGATGCTGTACTGCTGACAGGTAATACTACTGATCAGGAATACACAGATGCAGCCTTTGGCGGACTGGATCAGGGATGGTACAAATATGGTATTCAGGCTATTTATACTAATGGTGATACTTCTGAGTATGCAATTTCCAACATTGTTGGACATCTGATGCACAGAAATGTAACCTTCAATGTTAGCACAACCGACGGCGGAAGCCCCGAAGGTGCTGAACTTAACTTCAGAGGCCTTGAATTCCCACGCGAAGTATACAGCGAAACTGTTCCGGCAGACGGCCTTGTAGAAATCGAAGTTTGGTACGGTGTTTATGACCTGGATGTATATCTTGAAGGTTACAAGAGATATGTTCTTTCAGAAATTTATGTATACAACGATAAAGAAATAGATGTAGTTCTCGCAGAACAGACCTATCCTCCGAGAAATCTCTGGGTAGATCCATTGACATCTATTGCTTACTGGAACTCACCCATGATTCCTCCAAGATTCCTCTCAGAAGATTTTGAAGGTGGTACAATGCCCGCTGGCTGGACAACCACTTCAGAAGGTGCAAGCGAGTGGTATGTTACACAAGATGGAAGTTCAGCAGGATTCAATATCCCGTCACATACATATTATGCAGTATGTAATGATGAAGCAGCCGGTTCAAGTAACAACGGTTGCTGCGACTACCTGATCACTCCAATTCTTGACCTGAGAGATTATACGGATTATATCCTGAGATTCCAGAGTTTCTTTACAGGAGAAGGAAACGATTTTTGGGGAACCAACTTCCAGTCAGCTTATGTTGAATACTCAACTGATGGCGGTGAAACATTCGACTTGATTGAAGAAATGACACCGGCAGAACAATGGGTTGACGTTGTAGTTGATCTGACCTCAGTTTGCGGTCCGACAAATGCACCTGCCTACACATGGTTGGCATTCCACGCGGATGACAATGGTGATACAGGTTCAGGCTGGGCAGTTGATGATGTAGTTGTTGCTTCTGCAAGTGGTGACAACAGAAACGCTGACTCACTGATGGGTTACCAGGTATTCCTGGATGGCGCTTATGTTGCCTCTACTCCTGACAGTACTTATCAGTACATTTACCTGATCTACGGACAAACATACACAGCAGGTGTTGCCGCACAATACTCAAGCGGACTATCAGAAATGATCACTTATACATTTACATCCGAATTCCTGCTGCCTCCAAGAAATCTTGAAGGCCTTGGAGAAGATAACTATGCATACCTGACATGGGATTACCCGAATATTCCCGTAACTTCAATTCCACGTTTCACTGGAGAAATCGAACATAGCGAACCGGATGCCGGTTTAGCCCCGATAGAACCCCAGGAGAGACAAAAGAATACTGAATTACTGAATGTTCGTGGTGAAATCGCATTTGGATGCGAAGCGATCAACAACGAATTCATTGAATTCGACGTTGAAGATCTTCCCGGATATGTGTCAATCGGTGCAAATACAGCTCCTGACTTTATTTCAGGTATGGCATTCCCGATTGATGAGGAAGACTACGCTTATGGTGTTGTTTATGGTATGACCAACCTCTATCAGATTGACAGGGCTACCGGTGCTGTTACTCAGGTGGGTCCTATTGCCGGAGCAACTTCATGGAACGACATCACAATTGATCCCACAACAGGTACATATTATGCTACAGATGGTGACAACCTTTATTCATTTGAAGCTTCATCACTCACAGCTACAATGATAGGTGCACATGGTGCATCAAACATGATGATTGGTGTTGCATGTGATAAAGATGGAAACCTCTACGGATATGACATTGGAAATGACCAGTCATATGCTATAGATAAAACTTCAGGTGCTGCCACAGTACTTGGTGGAATTGGTTTCGATGCCAACTATGCACAATCCATGTTCTATGATCAGGAAACAGACCAGGTATTACTTGCAGCATTTAACAACGCAAGTTACGATGGAGAGATCCGTATACTTGACGAAACCACAGGTGCAACAACAGTACTTAGTGCTCAATATTATGTTGAAC
>CAZTAW010000055.1:0-15838 GCA_964611705.1 uncultured Bacteroidales bacterium | reverse complement strand
GAAGACTTGTGGGTACCGGGATCATCGTAAGCTTTGTTTTTATTAATCAAAGCAGATAACTTACTAACAGATAAGTTCAACTGTTCAATTAACAACTGGCTGAATTCATCTTCAAATTTTATGCTTATTTGTTGCAGTTTTTCGATATAGGACTTAACTGCATTTGTTTTGTCAGTGATAAAATCCATATCGGGCTTTTCAATTTTCAATTCTTTTTCAAGACTCACAAAAGTGCTGGTGATCAATTTGTTCAGATTCTTAAAATGAACCATTCTTTCAAGACAACGCAAGCCGAATTTTTCGAAGAAATCCTGCATTTGATGAATAAGCAGACATTTGAGCGGTTCACCGATACGTTTTTTTGCTTTAAATATTTTTTGCTTCTTTTGTTTGCTTCCAGGTATAATGGGCTTAATCACCAGCTTTTCAGGCAATGATTCCTGAATTTCCTCAAGCTTGTTCAGGTAGTCATTAATAAATCTTTCAATATATTGTTGCTGGGAAACAAACACGGTGTTTTTAATCTCACTGAATATTTTTATTAATTGTCCCAGTAGGTTTCGCTCATATCTCAGCAATGAAACTTTTTTATCAGTAAGAAGGTTGTTCTCAATTTTGATATTGATCTTGGATAAAACCTGATCTGTGGTGTCTTTTATTTGGCTAAGAGTTAGTTTTTGGAGATCAAAGAATTTTGATAAATAATTATCCGACGAACTGGAAATAAATTCTTTCAGATTATTATGTAGATCGGAGACTGTTTTCGATAAAATGCTATTTTCGGGATATGTTACTTTCGATTCCTTACCTCTTGTCAATTTATCTTCAGTTGAGTGTTTTAATGCACCGAAACGGGTATCTTTAAAAAGCACATTTGTATCCGAACCTTCATCTTTAAATTGGGGGGCATTTACATCCAGTTCCTTAAAATAGCTTGAGGCTTTAACCAATACAACAGTTCCAAGCTTATCACATAAAATGTTTGTATTTGCTATAAATTCGTTCTCAAAGCCTTCATTCACCTGCGGCATTCCTAAGAACACCAGGTCCGTTTTCATTGATTCGGATTGAATAATTTCATATACGGGTCTTTGTTCTATTTCATTGTTGATGATCTTTATATCTCCGGGTATGCGGTATTCATCCAGCAAGGCATTGAGGGCTTTCATTAATTTCAGTTGTTCACTGTTGATAGGATTAACAGTCAGCAACCTGACTTTAGCATTCCGCCATTCTTCAGCAAGCCAGATAAAGCGCATTAGTGTAAGCACAAAACCACCATTATTACCACCACCTCTAACCCATATATCAATTTTCTTTTTGTTGCCAAATTTGCGCTCCTTGTCATAATCAACAAGCAAAATATTAAAATCAAGATCGGAAAGCCTTTTGATCAGGTTCACAAAACTCTCCGGATTTTTGGTGTTAGGCCCCCAGCCAAGCATGATGGTATTGGGCTCCACTCCACTAAAACCATAACTCGAAGCTATATTTTCTATCCCATCATATATGTTGTCTACTTCCTGTCTGCGTGCAAAAATCCCATGATAAGTATCGGTTTCATCGCTGAAATCTGTTTGCCTCTTCTTTGTGATCAATACTTCTTTGGAAGGATTTTCGATCAGGTCGAAATTGGAAAGAAATCCCTGCCTTCCGATTAGTGCTTTTCCCAAATCTACCAGGTAGGGCCTTGCTTTTGTACCCCCGCTGAAAAGAATAATGTTGGGATGCCAGTTTCTTTCTTTCAGGACTTTTTTGTCCATTTTTTTCAGTGTTGACCTGATAACAGTTGACCATACGCTTTGCCAGACATCGCCGAAATCAAGCTCAAGTCTTTTTCTTTTGATAAAGAAATAAATAAAAGCAAGTACGATCATGGCGATAAACATGGCTATTAAATCGAGCCGAAGCATAACAATGAAGCAAGCAAAGAAACCAATGATTCCTACCCATTGCGATATTCTGAATGTAGGTCTGAAATCCGTACTAGCCCATTTTTCAAGGGCAAATGAAATATTGATAAATCCGTAAGCAGCAATATAAAACATCGAAACCACACGGGCAATGATATTCAGTTCACCGATCATTATGCCGATCTCAGCTATAAAAAAGGTAAGCAGCAGGGCATTGCGCGGTTCGTTATTTTTCCCAAATCCTTTTCCGAATATTTTGGGTGTGATCCTGTCAGTTGAAATAGCCTGTAATATCCTGGGAGCACCTAAAATTCCACCCAGGGCTGATGATAGCGTTGCACCCCAAATACCGGCAAGTACAAGCGGTGAAAACCAGGCAACATACACCAGAAAGTTATAATCATTGAGTAGCAAATTTCTGTTAACAAAAAAAGCAAACAAAACAGCCAATGTCAGATATACGACCAAACCTGTCCCGATTGATAGTAACGTACCTCTGGGAATTGATTTTTTGGAGTCTTTCAAATCTCCCGACATGGCAACTCCCGCTGTAAAACCTGTTACTGCAGGAAAAAATACCGCAAAAATAACCTCAAGGGATATGCCGGTGGGAGCTTTGGAAAAAACAGGTTCTGAAGGATGGTATGTTGAATCAATTAAAAAACCTGCAACGATAGAAGCAAGCGAAAGGAAAATTGCTGCCAGGATAAAAAACTGTGTTTTAAGGGCTACCGAGGTGCTGATAAACGCAATTATAATCAAAAAGATTACCATTGCAGTTCCCAATATTCTGAAATCATTGATGGTTGTGCCCAACCCCAGAAAGTTCCTGATAGCTTCCACCCCAAGAAAGTTTTCGCAAAAACCTATAATATACAATGAGATACTCATTGCCGTACCAATAAACAAAGTTATTCCGATAGAACCCCCGATGGGTAATCCAAGGCTTCTGCTAAGAATATAGTATATGCCGCCTGTTTTTATCTTTTTATCTGTTGCAATGGACGAAATGCTTAAACCAGTGGTAACAGAAATGATATGAGCTATCAGGATTACTGTAATGGCACCATATAACCCAGCCTGCCCGACTACCCATCCAAGCCGCATGTACATGATTACACCAAGTATGGTGAGTACTGAAGGAGTATATACTCCGGCAAGAGTACCGAACTTCTTTGCTCTCATTTGTTAATTTTAACAGAAGGTAAATATATTAATAAAGATAACGTAATGCAAAAATTGTCAAATAACCTTATATCCAACTCTTTACAAAGACAAATAACAAACTTTAATTAATCCACTCGCTCACAATTTTCCAAATCATCTGATTCGATGATTTTATTCAGCTCTTCTATGATGTTGTTGTAATTGCTTCTTGATCCGCATTTGTACATAGCTACTATCGGATCTTTGTCAATAATATGCTTTTTCAATATTCCAACCGAAGGTGTTGTTTCCAGTTTGGCATACTCCTCATAGGTATAATCCAGAAAGGCAACATTTTTATCAATACCACGGTTATCCAGCAGAAAATCATCGCTTAACCTATCAGGGTATGCGAGTTTACCTTTATAGTATATATCCCGCGGTGACGGATAAGATGTTATTTCTTTACCGTCATCCGTGAGGACCAGCGGTACATTTTCATAATAATCTTTTTTTGTTTTATAAATAATGACCGGTGGTGAAGCCTCGGCTTGTTTTATCGTTGTTGTGTTTTCCTGTTCCTTGTTTGACTTATCGCTTGATTTGCATGATACCACGATCAAAACACCGATGGCAGCAAAAATGATGATGTTTAATAATGTCCTCATTATAAATAGGTTTGAAATAATTGTTAATATATTAGCTTATTTTAATTGCCTTTTGCTTACAATATTAACTCAAAATTTTTGTTAAAAGTACAGAAATTATTGCTTTACACTAAAGCGGAATAAATTAATCATTAATTTTGTGATTCATACAAAGCATTTAAAAAATTAAAAGTTATGAAAAAGATAATATTATTGATTGGAGTTACAGTGTTTGCTGTTTCCTCAATACTGGGGCAAAAGGTTGAAAATGATGAAAACCCGAATGCACCGGAAATTGAGTTTGAAAAAGTTGTGCATGATTATGGACAGATATATAAAGGCGGAGACGGAACTTGCGAGTTTTTGTTTACCAATACGGGTAAAGAGCCTCTGATTCTTTCAAAGCCACGTTCTTCATGTGGTTGCACGGTACCTACCTGGCCCAAAAAGCCTATACTTCCCGGTAAGGGTGACAAGATTAAAGTTACTTACAATACCAACAGGGTGGGGCGTATCCATAAAACGGTGACGATTTATTCAAATGCCAAAAACAACAAGGTTGTCCTTACAATTAAAGGAAAAGTGATAAATAAGCCAAAGGAAGAGCTTCCTGAAAAAAACCTCGATGAGCAGGCATCACCGGTTAACAAGTAAGAAAGTTTAACATAATTTATCAATAAAATTAATTTATCATCATGCCGAGTATATCAGAAAAAGGCAAAAAAATGCCGGCATCTCCAATCAGGAAATTAGTTCCTTATGCCGATGAAGCCAGGCGCAAAGGGAGAAAAGTTTATCAGTTAAACATAGGGCAACCTGATATAGAAACACCAGCTATTGCCCTGGATGCCATCAGAAATTATAAAGAAAAAGTTGTTGCTTACAGTCATTCACAAGGAATTCCTTCATTACGTGAAAAACTTGTTGGATATTACAAAGAACACGACATTCACATTACTCCGGATGAAATTATTGTAGGAGCCGGTGCTTCGGAAGCAATTCTTTTTGCCATGAATTCCTGTTTCGACCCGGGTGATGAAATCATCATACCCGAACCCTTTTATGCCAACTACAATGGTTTTGCAACCAATGCCGGTGTAATCGTTAAACCAATTTTCTCAAGTATTGATACAGGATTTGCACTACCACCGGCTGCTGATTTTGAGAAGGTTATATCAGGAAAAACCAAAGCCATCATGATATGTAACCCGAATAATCCAACCGGATATTTGTATTCCAAAGAAGAACTGCAAGCATTGCGGGATATCGTTAAAAAGTATGATCTTTACCTGATCACGGATGAAGTATACAGGGAGTTCTGCTATGATGGAAACAGGCATTATTCTGCAATGTATCTTGAAGGAATTGAACAAAACGTAATATTGATTGACTCTGTCTCGAAAAGATATTCAGCATGCGGGTTACGTATTGGTTTTATGATCTCAAAGAACAAAGAGGTTATGCAAACAGCTTTGAAGTTTGCACAGGCAAGACTGAGTCCGCCAGGTTTCGGACAGGTGGCTGCCGAGGCCGCTATTGATGTTGAAGATGAATATTTTGATAACATTCTAACAGAGTATGATAAAAGAAGAATGGTGGTTTATGAAGCTATCAATGGAATGGAAGGCGGATATTGCCCACTTCCCAAAGGTGCTTTTTACGTTGTAGCAAAATTACCCATTAATGATTCCGATAAATTCTGCCAGTGGCTTCTCCAAGAATTTAACTATGAAAATCAGACCGTCATGCTGGCGCCTGCTTCCGGATTTTATTCCACACCGGGCAGGGGTAAAGATGAAGTAAGAATAAGCTATGTTCTTAACGTTGAGGATATGAAAAAGTCAATGAAATGTCTCGAAGAAGCCCTTAAGGTTTATCCCGGAAGAACAACTTAAATCCGGTCAAGGCATTTGTTAACAAGCTTGCAAATGTATTTAATCTCCTCATTGCTTATGATAAGGGGAGGTGCAATCCTGAATGAAACCGGGTTAAACAAAAAGCGATCGGCAAGCAAACCTTCTTCTGCAAACAGGTTCATTATCGCATCAACTTTTTCGGTCGATTTCAGCTCCACACCCAACATCAATCCCTTTTGTCTTATCTCAACAACCTCATCATGATCTTTAATTAATACATTTATCGTTTTACCTTTCTTATTAGCATCTGAAACCAGACCTGATTTCAGTAAAAAATTCAGGGATGCAAGCCCGGCTGCACAGGATACAGGGTGTCCGCCAAAAGTCGTGATATGTCCCAGTTCAGGTTTGCGGGTAAGTTCCTGCATATTTGATCCCGAAGAAATAAAAGCTCCTAAGGGCATTCCACCTCCAAACGCTTTGGCAAGGCATAAAATATCAGGTACAACATCATATTGTTCAAAACAAAACAGCGAACCTGTACGTCCCATGCCCATTTGTATTTCGTCAAAGATCAGTAAAGTATCTGTTTCATTGCATTTGTTTCTCAGGGCTTTTAAAAATTCGTTATCGGGTAAAATTATACCAGCCTCGGCCTGTATTGGCTCAACACAAACACATGCGGTTTTTTCGCTTATTTTTTCCAGGTCTTCAAAATTGTTAAACTTTAATTGTCTGATATCCGGTAATAATGGCCTGAAAGCCTGTTTCAAATGTTCATTTCCTAAAATGCTTAAAGACCCATGTGTGCTTCCGTGATAGGCATTTATAAACGAAATGATCTCAGAACGTCCGGTAAGCCTTTTTGCCAGTTTTAACGCCCCTTCGATGGCTTCGCTTCCTGAGTTCACATAATAAACGCAGTTTAATTTTTCAGGTAAACTGTCAGCGAGCAATTTGGCAAGTTTTACCTGTGAAGATTGAATGATCTCACCGTACACCATCAAATGAGAAAAGTTGCGAAGCTGCTTTTTAACTGCCTTGATTATATGTGGGTTATTGTGCCCCAGATTGCTGACAGAAACCCCGGATACAAGATCAATGTATTTTTTTCCATCAGCGCCGAATAAATAAATTCCTTCAGCTTTTTTAATTTCTATGCCTTTGGGGTTTGCTGAAGGCAACCCCATGTGTTTGAAAAATATTTCCCTTTCAGATATCACAATGAATCAGATGAATTTACATGCAACAAAATTATCATTTTCCTGTTGATGGAAAAATTTCTGTAAAATGTTAATAAATTGTTTTTTGAGTTTGTTAAAATTCATTTATACTTGCAAATCAACATGTTTAAAACTTTGTAAGTATTTTGAAAAAAGTTATCATCATAACAGGTGCTTCATCAGGTATCGGACTTGCCCTTGCTAAAGAGTATGCCTGTGAGGGAAATGCATTGGTTTTGGGGGCCAGAAATATTGAAAAGCTAAATTCGGTTGCAGGTGAATTGAAAAGTAAATGTTTTGCTGTAGTTCCTGTCAAAACCGATGTAAGCAAAGAAAATGATTGTAAAAACCTTGTTTTAAAAGGAGCAGAGGATTTCGGTAAAATTGATATACTTATCAACAATGCAGGAATCTCAATGCGTGCATTGTTTGAAGAAACGGATATTTCAGTCATCAGAAAACTGATGGATGTTAATTTCTACGGTACTTTGAACTGTACCAAATTTGCCTTGCCTTATTTACTCAGGTCAAAAGGATCTGTTGTGGGAGTATCTTCAATTGCCGGGTATAAAGGACTTCCCGGCAGAACTGGTTACTCGGCATCGAAATTTGCAATGCATGGTTTTCTGGAAACATTGAGAATAGAAAACTTAAAAAAGGGGCTGCATGTGCTGATTGCCTGTCCGGGATTTACAGCAACAAATATCCGGAATACCGCGCTTGCAAAAGACGGAAGTCAGCAGGGCGAATCCCCCAGAGATGAGGATAAAATGATGTCTGCAGAAAAAGTTGCAGAATTTATTGCAAAAGCAGTTAGAAAAAGAAAAAGAAGTTTAATTTTGACAAGTCAGGGAAAATATACAGTTTTACTGAATAAATTGTTTCCTGCTATGATGGATAAAATGGTTTATAATCATATGGCTAAAGAGCCGGATTCACCATTCAAATAAATTTGTATTTAATTGTTTCTAAAAAATGAAAAAAATCACACTGGAAATTAAGCCTAAAGAAGGCTTCGGAGAACTCAATTTTGGCGACAGTTCCGAAAAACTGGTATCAATTCTCGGAGAAGCCGAAGAAATGGAAGATATTGAAGACGAGGATGAATTTAACACAATAATACTAAACTACTGGTCGCAGGGGATATCCGTATTTTTTGAAGGAATAGAGAAATCGGTGATCTCTTGCTTCGAAACCGATAACCCTAAGGCAACCTTATATGGAAAAAAAGTTTTTGGTCTTAGCGAAAAGGAAATTATCAACCTCATGAAAGAGAATGGATTCAAGGAATTGGAAACCGATATTGAGGTAGAAGGCGAAAGGCGTGTTTCATTTGAAGATGGGATGATAGATTTTATTTTCGAGGATGAAGAACTCGTACTGATCAACTGGGGTGTGCTGGTTAATGATCAGGGTGAGATAGAGGAATTCTGAGTTGCGAAAGCTGCTGTTTTTATTATCTTATTATCAGCTTTTTAACTACATTTTTATTTCCCGATATAAACTGACAAAAATATATTCCCGGTCTTAGCATTGAAACATCAATTATCAGGTCTTTTGTTTTGTGATAGCTATAATCATTCTGCTCAAGAATTTTTTGTCCATTTATATCAAAAATCATTAAATCAATATCCTGGGTGTTAATTTTATCGTTTTTCGGATTTTCGATTTCGATAAAAACGAAATTATTTTTTCCCGCCGGATTTGGAAATAGACTCATCACGATATCGGATGTTTGATATTCTGAAATATTCACTGGGGAAAGGACTTCAATATAGTCTGTTTTAATTTCCGTATCGTTATTGTTTCCATCCGATACCGTTAACTTTACAGTATAAAGGCCTTTTTCAGTATACTCATACACCGGGTTTCTTTCTGTAGCGTCAATTGTTCCGTCATTATCAAAGTCCCATTCCCAGCTTGTTAAAAGTCCCAGGGATTGGTCGGTAAATTGGATATGTGAGTTGGGATAAACCACAGTTGAGTCTGAAGTAAAATCTGCTTCAACCCCATCTTCCCCAAGTATAGTAAAGGCATTATTTGTTTTGGATATCAAGGTATCATCCCCTTCATAAAGCGTATACCTGAGATAACAATTATTTGTAGAAACCGTATTTGGTATTGTCCATTGGTATCGTCCTGAATTTGCTGTGCCGGATGTTAGCAATGTGAAAGGACCCAACTTACCCTTCAGTGAATATTCAATTTTTACTTCGGAAGTGGAAGAAACGGGTACACCACTTACCCAGTCGGTAAACTGCACCGATCCCTGTTTGAAAACTTCCGAGCCTTTTGGATACATGGCTTTTATCCGGTTCAGAAAAAGAGGCGAGGACTCTTTATAACATTTCAGGTAATTTTGGTCACTGGGCCAGCTTCCTTCTTTTTGAACGAGTGTCATGTCGGGATAACCGTTGCGGTCAACATCCCCACCAACACGAAAAGCCGAGCAATCGCCATTATTTGAGGTGGTAGTATTGAAAACCTGTTCCCAGCTTATTTCATTATTTTCTTTTGAGGATATTCCTTTCCAGACTGTAAGAACTCCATCACCAAAAGCGGCAATATCCAAGGTACCATCTGTGTTTAAGTCGCATAACTGTACTTCCTGATAATCCCCTGTGGAAGGCAGGCTTTCGGATTTATCAATCCATTGATTATTGGCATCATCGAATACCCATACACTGATACCTCCGTCAGGATTGCTATAGGCAAGGTCTTTTCCACCATTCTTATCAATATCACCCAGGTCAGGGCCACTCATGGGAAAAGAATATTGTGGAAGGTTATAATCGGCATTGTAAAAGGTACCATCCCCATTGCCGAAAAACGCGATTCCTGCATCATGTGTTACCACGAAATCAGCATTTCCATCATTATTAATATCACCGAAGACAAATCGCATATTAGAGTTACCTTCCATAATACCGAAACTCTGTTCCCAGGTTCCGTCTCCTTTGTTAATATAAACATGCAAACCTGACCCGGCGCCGAATGAATTCGAACCAATGTCAAGGTCTCCGTCATTATCCACATCCGCAAAGTCGGTCCCGAACATACCCCAGTCTTCACCATTGGTGGCAAGACCGTCATCCCAGGCAGTCCAGTTTGTTCCACTACCGTCTCCCAGGGCAACTTCAATCAATTGATCGCCAAGATCAGTTGAAGAATAAGCGTGATGCATGCCATAACCCACATCCCAGTGGCCATCGTTGTTTACATCACCAATGGCAATTCCACCATATCCGAAATCTCCGGTCATTTGCACGCTCCAGTTACCCTGACCATCTCCAAACCAAACCATTATCCCTTCTTCACCGGAATTAATATTAGGGCATCCGTGGTCGCCAATGGATAAAATATCTACATATCCATCCATATTGATATCAGCAAATTCAAGTTCCGTTTTTCCGCTTTCCCATTCGGGATAACTCATTCCATTAGAACTTTCAATGTATTCAAAACCTGATTCATATTGCCCTATTGCTTTAAGGCATACAAAAGGAATTAGTACGATAAGCAAATATATTTTCATAGCAGATCTTATTTGTTGATTGATATAAAGATATGGAATTTTCCAACAAGTAAAATAAAACAAGATAATGTAATACTTCCACCGCTTTGCATTTGTGTGGTTCCGAAATTGTTTGTTCGACAGTATTAGATAGTGTTTTGTTTATATTAATTCCGCTTTCGCAAATTTCTTACCTAATCAAATCTACCTTGGTTTTTATTTCAAAAATTTGGTAGAACATATCAACTTCGGAATTCTGTCGCTTGAAGAAAATGGAAAGGTAAATATCAGACGATTTAATAAAAGATACGGTAAAGGGTCTTGAAATTATTGATGAAAGGAGTGCAGGTTTAAAAGAATTTGTTCAAAAATTCAGAAGCCTGACGCTTTTGCCAAAGCCTGATACGGAGCGGCTTAATGTTTCCGATTTATTTAATGATATTGTATGCTGGCCGTTTTCAACTCTATCATTCAATCAATTTATTTTTGCTGCACAGACGCTCTGTCCGGCGTTGGAGCGGGATGGACTGAAGGCTCTTGCCATAAATTTGGTCGTGGGATGGCATAGAGCGTTTATGGCATGTGCCTTTCAGCGAAGGGAAGGTGCGCTTTGATTTTTTTATTAATCTTTTTTCATCGCTTTTTCGATAATTCATTATACATTTGCATTATTGTTGCATTTGAAATGTTTTTGCATTTATGAAAGCTATTGATATTTTAAAAAGTCATAATCTCAAACGAACAAGCTGTCGTGAAGGCATTATTGATGTCGTAATGACCGCAAAACTGGCAATGTCTGAAAATGAAATCAGGAAACAATTGGCCGGGAATTATGACCGCACTACTTTTTACCGTTCTTTCAAAACACTCGAAGAGCATAAAATCATCCATAAAATTGTTGTTGATAATCAATTGGTCAAATATGCCCTTGATAATACGCTTACCCATAAAGATGAGCATGCGCATTTTTATTGCAATGAATGTAACACGGTAAAATGTATGGATAATGTTCCGGTACAAAAATATCAATTGCCCGATGGTTATTCGGATGCTGAAACGGAAGTATTGATTAAAGGTATTTGCTCGAATTGTAAAAACCGGGGAAACAATTGATTCAACTGATAAAAAATATCGCTTTTTTGCTGTTTGGGATTTTCTTTTTCCCAATCACTTTTCAGTCGATTCATATTGTCTGGCATCATTCCCATGCTTATAAAAGTGAACATCACCTTTGTCAGCAGGAATTATCAGATAAACATTCCCATACAAATAGTGAAAACCTTTCGGAGGATGAAAAGACATGCACAATATGTGAATATCAAATTTCCATAAATGATTTACCAAAGTTTCCCTTTTCCGGTTTGGAAATTCCTGTATTTGCCTGTATTTATAATGAAATAGCTACACAGCAACATTACAAGCAAGTCTTTTCCGATAAAACTCCCAGGGCGCCTCCGGTTCTTGTTTCATAAAACAGTTCGCCTCAAATTTTCAGATGGTTTAATCTCAATTATTTCAAAATGAGAAAATTCTTCATGCTTTTACTGGGCATGGGCATTTTATGCAGTTCCGCGAATGCGCAGAGCTATTATGAACTTAAAGCTAAGGTTGTTGATGAAAACAATGAAGCTTTACCCGGCGCATCCGTGTTTTTATATCCTGTTAAAAAAGGTACCGTAACTGATGCAAAAGGTAATTTTGTTATTGATAATTTACCAAAAGGTAAATATGCAGTAGAAATATCCTTTGTTGGTTATAAAACCCTCATTGACACAATTTATCTTGCCGGAAATAAAACATACAGGTTTCAATTAAATGCTGCTGCACTTAGCCTGCAAGAAGTAGTGGTTACTGATAACTATGCCGAAACACGAAAAAAAGAAGAAACCCTCAATATTGAAATTGTTAATGATGATTACCTGAAACGAAACATGGGCGGTAGTTTAATGAATTCCCTTGAAAGATTGCCCGGGCTAAGCACCATTGATATTGGCTCCGGTCAGTCAAAGCCTGTTATCCGGGGCCTTGGGTTTAACCGCGTGCTTGTAGTTGAAAACAACATCAAACACGAAGCCCAGCAATGGGGCGCAGACCATGGACTTGAAATCGACCAGTATGCAATTGACAATATTGAGGTAATAAAAGGGCCTGCATCGCTTGTTTACGGTTCAGATGCTATTGGCGGGGTAATTGACATTAATAAGCGGAGTTTGCCTGCTGAAAATTCATTCGGGGGAACAATAGATTTGTCGGGCAAAACGAACAATGATTTTTTGGGCACATCCATTTCCCTGTATGGCCGGAAAAAGTGGTTTTTTGCTACCGTCAGGGCAACGCTTCTTGATTATGGCGATTATAAAGTCCCAACCGACAGCGTTGATATTTACTCATACCGTGCAGCATTGTATAAAAACCATTTACGGAATACAGCCGGCAAGGAACAAAATATGCATTTATCATTTGGTATACTCAAAAAAAAGTTTCAAAGCAAATTTTATCTGAGCAATGTAAGCAGTAAAAGCGGTTTTTTTGCCAATGCACATGGTCTGGAACCCCGTAATGTAGATACTGATTTACACGATAAATCAAGTCGGGATATCCTGTACCCATATCAAACTGTTAAGCATATTAAAGCAACCAATACCAGTATGTATCGATGGGAGAAATTGAAACTTGAATTGGATTTGGGTTTTCAGCGCAATTTCAGACAGGAATGGAGCCGGTATGTTCAACATGGTTATATGCCCCCTACTTTCCCTGACAGCTTGAATTTTAACCCGGACCTTGAACGGCAGTTTGAAAAATATGTGTATTCAGGTAATTTGAAATTCCTCTATCATTTAAATGATAAAACCCAGTTAAATTTTGGATTAAACAGTGAATACCAGGACAATCAAATTGATGGGCGTGGATTTATTATTCCGGCCTACAGGCAGGTCAATCTGGGTGGTTTTATTTTTGCCAGACACAAATATTCTGATAAAAGCCTGGTTCAGGCAGGAATACGGTATGACTATGGAAATATTGCTACATCCGAATACTTTGATTGGTTCCCATCTCCGGTTGTTGAGAACGGCGACACAACAATGCAATATTTGCAAAGAGCGGTAAATATTAATCGTAACTTTTCAAATTTCACATGGTCGGTCGGGTATAATTACAATCCCGGAAAATGGTTGTACAAAGTCAATATAGGTAAAAGTTTCCGAATGCCAATTGCAAAAGAGTTGGCAGCAAATGGTGTAAATTACCATCATTTCAGTTACGAAGTCGGCAATGCGGACTTATCTCCGGAAATATCCTGGCAGCTTGATGCCGTTATAGAATATAGTTCTAAGAAGTTTGCAATTGGAACAACCCCATTTCTAAATTACTTCTCAAATTATATCTATTTGAACCCGACTTCGGAGCATGACAGGCTATATGGCAATGGCAACCAGGTATTTTATTACACCCAAAGCAAAGTTTTTAGGTATGGTGCAGAATTACATGCACATTACGAGCTGTTCAAATCCCTGCAATTGGGCATTATTGGCGAATATGTGTATTCAGAGCAAATGTCAGGCGAAAAGAAAGGATTTACATTGCCGTTTTCACCAGCACCTACCGGTATTTTCAATATAAAGTTTCAGAAACAAAAATTGAAATTTATTGAGGATGCCTATTTATCTGTTGATTACAGGATTACAGCACCTCAGAATAATATTGTGCCACCGGAAGAAACAACTGATGGATACCGGCTTATTAACCTGGGGTTTGGCGGCGATATTATTCTGAAAAATCAAAGAATAAGCATCAGCATGCAGGTACAAAACCTGTTGAACACAAAGTATTTTAACCACACCAGCTATTACAGGCTGATTAACGTTCCTGAATCGGGCAGAAATTTTATTGTAAATATTTCAATGCCCTTTTCAGGACACTTGAAACGAGAATAATTATGTATAAACATTTAAATTTTAGAATTATGAACACAAAAATCAAAACAATTGCTGCTATTTTATTAGTAACAAGCATCGTCTTTTTTAACTCTTGTAAAAAAGATGATGAAACGATTCCAAAACCAGTTGTTGATTTGACTGAACTGGGTTACGAAAACAGTAAAATCGGATACGCAGGAACCGATTTACATATTGAGGCGGAAATCCTTGCCGAAGGTAAGATTGATAAAGTTACCATTGAAATCCACCCTGAAGGCGAACACGTAAAAAGTACCTCAATGACCTTGCATGAAGGCGAATGGGAAGTTGACACAACTTACACCGAGTTTTCGGGTTTGAAAAACACAACTTTTCATAAACACCTTGATATCCCGGTTCATGCTGATACCGGGCATTATCATTTTCATTTTATCGTTACCGATATGGAAGGGCAGCAAACAGTTGTGGAAGAAGAACTTGAAATACAACAACCGGATGATGACGTTGCCCCTGAAATCGCCATTTCCAATGCACCAACAAATAATCAGGAATTTAACAATGGTGAAACTATTAGTATTTCTGGTACAGTTAGCGATGACAAAGCATTAGGTGGCATGTATATCGGCTTGGTTCGTACAGACCAGAATTTAACTGATGCCGAAGTTAATGCGACAAATACGATTACACTTTTGCACACACATGAATTTGACAGCCCAACTGCTCACAATTTTTCTGCAAGTATAAATGTTGGTGCACAGTATGATAACAATATCACTCCAAAAGAAATTACCGGTGATATTGCCTGGCAGTCGGCCAATTATTACATTGTGGTAAAATGTAAAGATGCTTTTGGTGGAAACTGGACTTTCTCAAGTCATTATCCCATTCAAATAAATTATTAATTTTAAAACCGGGCGAGCCTTCACACGGCTTGCCCTAAATTTTGAGACATGAAAATTTACAGAATTATAATTCCGATGGTTTTGCTCATTTTTTTCAATGCTTGCGAAAAAGATGACAAAATTGATAAAGAAAAGCCAACGATTGATTTAAGCATCCAAGATGCCTTTCCGGTGAATTGTGATACCATTTATTTTGGCGAGTCATTTGAGCTGAAGGTGTTATTCTCCGACAATATAGCCTTGGGTTCATACAGTATTGATATTCATCATAATTTCGACCACCATTCGCACAGCACCGAAGTTACGGAATGCAATCTTGACCCGATCAAAGAACCCGTAAACCCCTTTTTGTTTATAGATGATTATGATATTCCCGAAGGGAAGGCTGATTATGAAACCGCTGAATCTATTACTATTCCGTCCGGTGACGGGAACGGTTTATTTGATGAAGGCGATTATCATTTTTTTATAAGCCTTACCGATAAAGAAGGGTGGTCAACACAAAAAGGATTAAGTATTAAAATGCTTCATCGTTAGAATCGGAGTGCGGGTCAGCAAAAAAAGCATGTGTGTGGCTGCGAACGGACAATTGCAGGGATGGGCAGACACACTTTTGCTTTTGTGGGCTGACTTTTCTTTTTTCTTCTTTCTCAGTGCAGCAATATAATCAATGTACGGTCGTTTTTTCGGCTTGCATACAACGGTCGGCGGTATGAT
>CAZTAW010000054.1:0-16092 GCA_964611705.1 uncultured Bacteroidales bacterium | reverse complement strand
GCTTTAGGTACAACAAAAAGTATATCAACATCATGTTTCGACAAACCTTTTGTAAGCCCGAAACATGCTGTTCCCAACCCACCGGTAATATGGGGCGGAAACTCCCAACCAAACATCAATACTCTCATATACCCTTATTGTTTTGTTTTTTTATATTCTTTCAATAAATGATTTATTCTCAATAATTCAGCAACGCTCCAGGCTTGCGAAACAGCTCCTCCCGGATTGTAGGGAGGATCTCCGTCGTACACCTCAGAAATGGTACCAATTCCAGCTACGGACATTTCAGTCTTGAAGCCATTGTAAAGATCTTCAATGTACTGAACACCATTGTTATTAAATATTTTAAGATAAGCCTCAGCAAAATGTCCAAGCAACCAGGGCCAAACCGTGCCCTGATGATAGGCCATGTCGCGTTTCGCCTGATCGCCCCGGTATGCTCCTTTGTAGGCAGAGTTCTTTGGAGATAACGTCCGCAGACCTTTAGGGGTTAACAATTCATTTTTCACTACATATAGAACAGCACCCATGATCTGTTCATCAACAGGTGAATATGGCAATGAAACTGCAAAAATCTGATTGGGTCTTACTGCCCAATCCTTTTCTTCTCCGTTTACAACATCAGCCAGGTATGCTTTTTCTCTATCCCAAAAAGTTACTTTAAATGAATCCGAAATTTTCTCCGGCAGGTATTCCCATTCATTTACAAACTCTTTATCATCGGCCAGCTTTGCCATTTCCAACGCAAAACAAACCGCATTGTACCACAGGGCATTGATCTCAACGGCTTTCCCGATACGGGGTGTTACCGGTTTGCCAGCAATTACAGCATCCATCCAGGTTAGGGCATATCCTTTCTTTCCTGCATATATCAATCCATCATGATCCATTTTGATGTTGAATTCCGTGCCATCACGATAGCCTTTCAGGATCATTTTCATTTTCTTTCCGTATTGCTTCCAAATCTGATGCTTTTTCCCTGAAAATATTGCATATTGCTGCATCGCCCAAAAGAACCAGAGTGGAGCATCAACGCTGTTGTAAACGGGTTTATTTTCAACCCCAATATTCGGGAAAAGCGGGCCTTCAAGCCCGGATATCAAAGTATCTATCACTGCCTTAAAGGTCTTATGATCTTTGTTGACAAGTGTTAGCCCCGGAATGGAAAACCGGCAATGATACCGGCATACTTTCCTTTTCGTACGATAAACTGCTGGGCTGCATTGATCAGGCAGTTTTCGGAATTGCTTCTTGGAATGCGCTTCTCAACTTCATTCAAAAATATTCTTTTCAATGATGGGGGGTGAATTTCTGATAAACCGGCAGAAAACACAACGGATTCTCCCTTTTTAATATCCAGCTCAAAAAATCCCGGAACATACAGGTCTTCCTTGTAATCATAACCGCGTTCCTGCTCCCTGAAATACTCAATATTATAATACCAATCCGGAACGTGCGTGTATTCAACGTTTTTTGAAAACTGCATAAACAAAGGGGAATAGCCCGGGTACATTTTGACCCTTATTCCATTCCTAACCTTTATGTATTTATTATCGTAATAAACATTTTCCTTTGTAAGCTTATGAATATTCCTGAATGCAAGAAAAGGGCTGAATCTTAACTTCGTCGGAGAATGCGCATCAACCAGGGTATAACTGATCAGTATTCTGTCGTCATTGGTTAAAAACAAACGCTCTTTTGTAAGAACAACACCTCCAATACGATAGGTTAATTTGGGAATAGGATCGGCTTCAAAATCACGTACATATTTATGACCTTTGGGGCTGTATCTGCCTCCCGGATATTTATGTATGCCTAAATTAAATTCAGCATCATGCTGAATAACAGTTTCGTCAAGCGTACTTAAAAGAACATGGTTTTCCCCGTCAATATCCGGCTGCGGCGCAATCAATAACCCATGATACTTGCGGGTATTGCAATTAATTATAGTGGTAGTTCCAAAAGCGCCCGAGCGGCTTGAGCGAACAAGCTCCCTGCTTAATGAATATTCAAGATTGATTAATTGACTCTTATCAAATTTTATGTAACTCATTTACAAAGTTTTATTAAATGAATTCTGACCCTGGTTTCAGCCTGCAAAAGTATACCAAATAATTTAAAATTGATCTACATAATCAAACAAATAACAAAAAATTAAAACTCCCTGTCAGTTTGTTTTCATTATATTATTTTTGAAATCTGATTTAAAGTTGTTTCATATGAAAAACGCAAACATTTTATTCGTACTCACATTATTATCGTGTAGTTTATTTTCCCAGCATAAACAACCTTTAAACCATAATGTTTACGATAACTGGAAAAACCTGCAACACCCGGTCATATCAAACAATGGTAAATGGATTTCCTATGAAATCAACCCTCAGAAAGGTGATAGTTATTTGTATGTATTCAATACGGAAAACAAGCTGAAAGATTCAGTTGCACGTGCACATAAAGCCACATTCTCAGCCAATTCCGAATTTCTTGTCTTTAAAATTGAACCCCCTTATGATACGGTTCGCAAAGCAAAACTGGCCAGGCTAAAAAAGGATGAAATGCCAAAAGACTCCATAGGTATTTGGTTACTTGAAAAAGACACAATCATAAAATACAGCAGGGTAAAATCCTATAAAATAGCAGAAGAAGGTAAAAACTGGCTGACTTTTCTTCATGAAAAAGAATTGGTAGTTGAAGTCACAACAGCGAGGGTGGACTCCCTGAATAATAAAAAAGAAAGTAAGAAAAAAGACAATACAATGCTTAGCATTCTCAATCCGGTTGATGATCATGAATTTGAATTTAATTTTGTGGATGACTATTGCATTTCAAAAAATGGTAGTTCCATTGCATTCATCACAGCTACAAATGACTCAATAGATTCAACCGGTGTATATCTTTTCAATACCCGCACAATGCAAACCAAAACACTGATGAATCAGGCCGGGTATTCCAAAAAGATTTCACTGAATGAGGATGGGAACTTAGCTGGCTTTTTGTTTACAACAGATACCGGTAAAGTAAAAGTTTACGATATTTATTTATATGATCAGCGAAAGCAAAAACTGAATCCAATTATTGATACGGCAACCCAGGCGATGCCCTGTGGCTGGTCGGTTAGTGAAAATGCTGACATTGTTTTTTCGGAAGATGGTGAAAGAATGTATTTTGGCACGGCCCCTATCCCTGAACCCGAGTCAAAAGATACACTCACAGAGGATGAAAAAGTAAGTGTGGATATATGGAACTGGAAAGATAAACGCCTGCAGCCTCATCAATTGAAGAATGTAAAGGATAACCGGGAAAGAAACTACACAGCCGTTTATCATATTAAAGACGGGAAAATGGTTCAACTCGGCGATGAATTGCTAAGAACAGTAAGGTACAATATTAAAAACGACGGAAATTATGCCCTTGGCTATGCAAGGAAACCCTATTGGAAAAATATTTCATGGGAAGCAGCCATGTATTTGGATATATACCTGATCAATCAAAATACAGGAGAAAAAGAAAAGATTCTTAAGAAGGTGCAGTCAACTGTAAATCTTTCTCCTGATGAAAAATTTGTATTATGGTACAATGCAAATGACAGCGCCTGGTATGCATACGATATTAAAAAAGAACAAAACAATGAACTGACAGGTAATATCCCATATAATTTTTACAATGAAGAGCATGATATGCCCGGCGATCCCAGTCCTTATGGCTTTGCAGGCTGGACCAGAAAAGATAAACATGTATTAATATATGACGATTTCGATATCTGGAAAACTGATCCGCGCGGGAAAGAAAAACCGGTTAACATCACAAATTATTCCGGCAGAAAAAACAATATACGATTCCGTTATGTAAAACTTAACAAGGATCAGTTGTTCATCACTGAAGAAAAACCACTTCTTTTAAGAGCTTTTCATAAAGGAAATAAACAAAGCGGCTTTTATCATGCCAACTTAGAAGAACAAAATCCCGAGAAACTGATCATGCAGGATTATCGCTTTGGAAACCCAAAAAAAGCAAAGGATGGCAATAAAATAATATGGCGAAAAAGCTCATTTACAGAATATCCCGACCTGTGGATCAGCGACCTCAGTTTTAACAACCCGACAAAAATAACTCATGCAAACCCACAGCAGAAAGATTATTTATGGGGAAGTGTTGAGCCGGTTAAATGGACTTCTTTCGCGGGAGAAGAACTCGAAGGGTTACTTTATAAACCTGAGAATTTTAATCCCGATAAGAAATATCCCATGATCGTATATTTCTATGAAACCTATTCGAACTCCCTGCACAACCATTATGTGCCAAAGCCCAGCCGATCCGTCATCAACTTTACATATTATGTTAGCAATGGATACCTCATTTTTATTCCCGATATCAAATACAGAACAGGTTACCCGGGGCAAAGCGCTTACGATGCCATTGTAAGCGGAACTATGCATATTGCGGAAAACCCCTGGGTTGACAAGAAAAATATGGGTTTGCAAGGCCAGAGCTGGGGTGGTTACCAGGTTGCATACCTGATCACCCGGACGGATCTTTACAAAGCAGCCATGGCCGGGGCACCGGTAAGCAATATGACAAGTGCTTATGGCGGTATCAGGTGGGGCTCGGGATTAAGCAGGATGTTCCAGTACGAAGAAAGCCAAAGCAGGATAGGCGGAACTTTGTGGGAGAAGCCTTTTCTTTATATTGAAAACTCACCCCTGTTTTACGCTCCAAAAATCAAAACGCCATTGCTGATCATGCATAACGATAATGACGGAGCTGTTCCCTGGTACCAGGGTATTGAACTTTTTGTTGCATTAAGGCGGTTGAACAAACCTGTGTGGATGCTCACGTACAACGGCGCCCCGCACAATCTTAAAAGACGGGCCGACTGCAAAGACCTGAGCAGGAGAATGCAGCAGTTTTTTGATCATTTCCTGAATGGAGCACCCGAACCAAAATGGATGGCGGAAGGTGTACCTGCCATTAAAAAAGGTAAAGAATTTGGGTTTGAACTGTTTGAAAAAGAGTGATTAATATATTTGAAGTTTGTCGCAGCTTACACTCTGTGATTTCGATAATTATCAGGACTCTGTGTATTCTAAGATAAACTTAATTAACTGAAACCACAGAGAGCACAAAGAAATATGCACAGAGAAGATACAGAGGATGCTTAAAAAGTTTTAAATAATTCAGACATTGGAAATTCAACTTTTGCATGACATGAATATTACCACAAGAAAATACCGGAGAGGCGATATGCCGATGATAACTGATGTTTTCAATTACTATATTGAAAACAGCTTTGCCTCTTTTAATGAAGAAAAAGTAGACGATCATTTTCTTGATATCTTTTTCAAAGAGAATCCCCTGCCTAAATACGTAGTTAAAAATGAGAATAAGATTATTGGTTTCGGGCTTCTGAGAAAATTCCACAGGGCTCCTGCTTTCGACAGAACAGCAGAACTCACCTATTTTATTTTACCCGAATTTGCCGGAAAAGGCATTGGAAGCCAATTGCTCAACCTACTCATAAATGATGCAAAAGCGAATAAAATCAAGTATTCGGTTTCATGTAAGTTACCATATTGCTTTGATCTGTTTTTTTACTTACTTCAGACCTGTCAGGTTTTTGAAACCTGACAGGTCTAAGAACAATTATTTCACAACAAACTTACCTTTATCCAACAGCTTTCCCCCGCTTCTTAGCTCTATCAAATATACCCCGCTCTTCCAAAGGCTTAGGTCTATTTCTGTTTGGGTTTGGGTTTTTGAGAGATGAAGACTTTTTACCTCGCGGCCGAACATATCATATACAATTAGCTCTAAAGTACCTTGCAAACCATAATGCACTTTGCTTACTTCAAAGTTTCCGGTTTGTTGTTTGCTGACTGTGTATTCCGGCAATTCTATTTTTATCTTTTCACTTGCCGGGTTGGGGTAAATTTTTAGTTGGCTTCCTTCGGCTGTGGTGAAGGGTTCTTCCATATCCACCCAAATCCCGCAATCTATTGTTAAGGTATCAGAAACAATGCTGTCCGGGCAAAGTGTGTCGTAGTTCAATTGTACATTGTAAAGTGTATCATCCTCTAAATTCTGGTTAAGTTTGTAGAGGTATATGTCCCAGTTTGGGCCATTAGGTGCAAATCCGCAAAGCACCAGAATTTTGTTATCATAGGTGATTACAGTATTCCTTGGTGATTGCAGGTCATCAAACAAGGTTCTTTGAGTAATTACATTTCCTGTAGTATCGGTTAAAAACAATTCGCAATGGCCCTGGAAGGGAGGCGTATCTTCTGACCACCTCCCACCAACAACAAACATCGTATCTTTATAAAAGCTTATCGTTGAACCTGCCCCTCCTTCTTCGTAATTTTCAATTTTGTAAAATCCGATTTTTGTTCCATCGTTTGATAATTTAAAAATAGTAGGATTATGTTCAAACATTGAATAACTCTTAGGCGCTTAGGCTACAAACCTAACCAACATGTTGTTCGTTTTGCATGTTGTCGGATTTCACTTCACGCGTAGCGGTTTTAATTTTCAAATTTGATCATCTTCAAATTTTCAAATTAATATAGTGCCTATGCTGTATAATTGGCAAGAATTATGTATTGTCTGATTTACAATAGTTATATTAGGCGTTGAATCATTCCATATAATATTTTTTGTTTCATTACCGGTTTTATCAACCTCAATCCAAAAGGCATTTGTTGATCCGGTTGGGGAATATTCGCAAGCAACTGTGATAAGGTAAGAACTATCACTTGGGAACATAGTAAGATCAAAACCTTCCTCATTATAAATACCCGGATCAAGCTGTGCATATAAATGAGACCATATTACCTCACCGGTTTGATCAAGCTTAAACAAAAATATCCTTTCATAAGGATCGGGGCTGTGGTACATGCTTAGAGCAACAAAACATGAATCATAATCTTGTATTACTTTCACCCCACGGTTATACGAATCCGAATGCAAGGTTTTGCACCATTCTATGTTTGCGCAGGCATCCATTTTTAATACAATGGGGTCTTCATCAATATCATATTTACTGCACCTGAATATCATAACATATCCGCCATCATAGGTCTGGTTTATATCATCAATATAATATCTGTAGGCCCCTTCCCCGATTTTCTTATCCCAGAGGATTTCACCATCAATATCAGTTTTTATCAGCCATATGTAGCGATAATAGTCGTTTATATATATGTTGCTAATTATCAGGTAACCTTTATCATAGGTTTCAATAACCTTGCGAGGTCCACTGTCAATATTGTCAGCATATATTTTTGGCCAACCCTGGGCAAATAAGTTAATGCTGATGGTTGATACAATTAAAATAATCAATAATCTATTCATGTTTTGCTATTTTAAAACAATTAACTTTTTGCTGTGATTTATTTTTCCAAACGAAAGCCTGAAGATATATAAGCCGGAAGGCCAATTGGAAATGTCTAATACAAATTGATCCTTCCCTCTACTCAACTCAATAGATTGCATTTTTTTTCCTGTAATATTATGAATTACAAGTAGCCCGGCTCCTTTAAAAAAATGGTTTTCGTAGTCAACAATTACTAAATCATCCGTAGGATTAGGTATTAATTTGAAATTCAATTTTTCCTGTTTGCTACCAATTGGAGAAGGAATTTTTTTAACGGATTTTCTATTCAGGTTTGCCGGAAAATAATATCGTTCTCTTTTATTCAACTTTCCTGCTGCCTGCAAAAGATTCCCGGCATAATTGCTTATGGTTGGTAACTTCTTACGATACATCTGTAGCAGGTCAAGGGTTTCAAGGCTGTCGAAACATATTTCCGCTTTTTGACCAGACCTTTTACTGATTAAAATCTCAAGCAATTTATCATAATATAAAAGAACCGTGTCTTGCAATGAGGACAGGTTAAATGTATTCGCTATATTATCAATAATATTCCTTGCTTCCGTGCTGTCATTTTGTTGCAATGCCAAATAAGCCAGTTCTATTTTACGGTTGAAAGAATGCTCATTTTCAAGAAGAATTTTAACACTATCAATGGGATTTTCTACTGTTGTATCTGTAAGGTATAATCTTGCAATGCTATTGAGCAATTTATCCTTTTTATTTTCCCTGGCCCTTTTTTCCGATAACAACAAATCCAGGGCATCCAGGCTATATCTTGCATTTTTTACTTCCTGTTTCATATATCCCGGCATGGGATTGTTTCGTTTATCTATTTTATTGACCAGCTTTTCTTTCTTAGATGAATGCGGATTGGCAAGCATAATATCTCTTATGTAAGGATTTGGCAGAACATTTTCCTTTTCGATAGAAGCGGCAACAACCGTATCAGACAAATAAGGAGAGTAATCCATTAACTGTTGACGCAACGCATTCCCTTGTGAAGGATTGCTGTTTTGAATTTCATTTAGCAAGCTTGGGGTACTGCCTCCATCAACACTTGATTCAATGTCCGTTTCGAGTGTTTCAATTTGATTTTGTTCTGATGCCATCATGCCTTTCAAACTTTCAATACCTCCCTGGTTAATTGAAGATGGGCAAGAAATAGATTTTGAATAAAATTTATTCATATAATGAAAAATGATCAGTTCCGTGGAATCATTTACATTTTTAGGATATACACGCGGGTACAAAACAGTATAATCATGATGTAAATAATTAAAATACTCAGTTGTATCATTCAGGTAGTTGAAATACTTAACATTATTTGTATCAGGTAAGTCTAAAAATACAGTAAAAGTATTCCCAGCCGGCCCTGTTGTGGTGGTATCTGAAACCGAACCCTGGTATTCGGCAATGCCCTGTTCGAGGCGCAGGCCCCGTAAAGAGGTGTCGGGTACAACAAATATATCGTTCATATTATTACTATAATCATTGCATTTTATGCAAAGGCCTGTTGAATCTCCTCTGTTGATACCTTCAATAATGGTTGCATAGTATATGTGATCAAAATAGTTGTTATATATTTCGTTGTTTGCTGTGCCGGAGTTTTTTATATATAGGCCTACGATTTCTTTATTCGATTCCAGGGTGGGGTCATAATAATAATCAGATTGCAAAATGTTTTCATCAATCTGATAACCTGTACAAGCTTCTAAGTAAATTCCTGAGGTTGTATCATTTGATGCTTGAACCTTAGTATCCCTTTCAAGATCAAAATAACTTTGAACAATGGAGGAATTACTTGTACCGGATAAAAAGACCGAACGCATATTGTTTTCGAAAACACATTTCCTGAAAAAACTCTGGTTATGCAATTCTTCTTTTGGGTAATAGGGGTGCATATTGCGGTAGGGGTGAAACATTACATCTATGCTGTTGTTAATGAGTTGATAATCTCTATCCTAATGCCATAAGGTATTAATTCATCAAGGCAATAAGTTTCGTCATATTCTTCCTCTGCATAATATTCATAACTATTTGAGATCAGGGGATAGGTTTCATAAATCATGTATTCTTTGTAGGAGGTATCAATAAAAATAACCCTTAGCAGGCTTGTATCGGAATTCAAGCTTACTTCCCCGCTTATTTTTAAACCATAAACGGTATCGTTTTGTGAAAAGGGGTAAATTTCACAATCGCTTGTTATAGTGGTATCAATTGTTATGGTTTGAGAGAATGCAATACTGCAAAAGCAGGTCAGAACAATTACAGAAATTATTTTTTTGATTTTCATGTTATTTGGTTTTGATATATTATAATAATGAATAATATGTAAAGCTTGTATTAAGACATAAAGGTAAATAAAAGATAATGGGGTTGCAAAAAATTATCAGAAGATATTTATTATGATTTACTTTTTTACTCCCACCCTCCCCTACCTGCCCAATATTAACTAACTTTGACCGTTATTTGATTTTGCCGTATGAAACAATCAAAATCCATAGTTGCTTCACTTTTTCTATTCTTCTTTGTTTCTGTTGTTAGCGCCCAAACCTCAAGCGATACAACCAAAAGTGAAGTTGACAGCACACAGATATTATTCTTCTATGGCAGTATTGACAGCCTTTCACTGGATAAGTTCCATTCCATAGATACATCCCTGATAGATATTCAGGAATATGACCCCATCAGAAAAAACAATGGATTTTATGAAAACCTGGGCAACCTCGGACTTCCGGCTAAGAATATAATTTTTAGCCCTCAATTAAGCCCTGGCTTCAATTATGGAAAGAACACTTCCGATCCTTACCTATACCTTTCTGAAAAAATGCGTTATTATAAAGTTTATGTTCCCTATACCAGGCTTAAATACGTGATGGGCGGTAAAAAAGAACAGTATTTTAGGGTAACACATTCTCAAAATATCTCACCCAATATCAACATGGGTATTGATTTCAGGTTTATCTATTCGCCCGGTCTGTATAAACGTCAGAAATCGGATGATAAAAACCTTTTTATGTATGGGCAATACCTTTCCCCAAATAAGCGATATGGCATTATTTTCAATTATATCCATAATAAAAACATTGTACAGGAAAACGGCGGAATTACCACTGATTCATTATTTACGGGAAACATTGAAACCGACAGGCAGCTTTACAAAATCAATCTTGAAAATGCTGAAAATACCATAAAACATGCAGGGATATTTTTAAACCAGTATTTCTATTTATCCAAAGCCCATGAGATCAGCAATGACACCCTTGATACCATTCCGAATAAAATCAGGAAATTTCATCTCGGGCAACTCTCCCACTCCCTGCATTGGACAAGGGATAAATTTTCTTTTACGGATTCGGATTTTGATACTACTTACTACAAACAATTTGATCCTTACCTGGATACAAACAATACCTTTGATTCTGTTTATGTTACAAAACTGGTTAATACCCTGAAATGGTCAAACTTAGGCCATGAAGACCAGCCGGAAGATAAAGCTGTTTATGTTCATTTCGGTATCAAACATCAATTGATTGAAGTTGGGGATACAAGCAAATCCGAGAAATTTCAGCAATTGATTCCAACCGGCGGATTTTCTGTTTTTATTTTGAAAAGCTTCAGGCTGAACTTCGAATTAAATTTTGTTCTGGGTGATTATAATGGTGGTGATTTCAATGCCCATGCACAAATCAAACAATTCCTGGGTACACGTGACAAAAACCTTGGTTTGCTTACATTGGATGCAAAATATATCAAATCCATGCCGGATTGGTTCTTTCAAAACTATACAAGTAATCATTTCAGGTGGGAGAATAATTTTTCACAGCAGGAATTTATTATCGGAGGAGTTAACTACAGGTATAAAAATCTCAGAGTTGGAGTTCGTTTAAATCAATTAAAAAATTACGTTTATTTAGATTCATCAGCTCACCCAAGGCAATTTGGGCCATCATTTTCGGTTTTCCAGCTATTTCTTGAAAAGTCCTTTAAGTTCGGGAAATTCGGACTGGAAACCTATGCAGCCTTTCAGCAAACATCAAAAAAAGAAATAGTACATATCCCTGATTTCTTAGGCAGGATCAATTTTCATTTCACGCAAAGCTTGTTTAAAAATGCCACGACCATCCAACCGGGATTTGCAGTCCGGTACAATACAAGTTATTATGCAGATTCATACATGCCTGTTTACAGACAGTTTTATTTACAGGATGAAACGAAGATCGGTAATTTCTTTATCGCTGATGTTTACCTGAATGTAAAAATCAAACGTACCCGATTCTTCCTGAAATATGCCCATATTAATGCAGGCTGGATGGGGTACGAATATTTTGGCGCTCCGCATTACCCGATGAGAGATGCCGCATTTAAATTTGGGCTTTCGTGGATGTTTTATGATTAAAAACGGAAACCCGGAAATCAGAAGCTGGATGTTGGAAGTTGGATGTTGAAACTTCTTCTAACTTCTAACTTCTAATTTCTAACTTCCAACTTCCAGCTTCTAATTCATTCCTCTCTCCTTCTTCACCTGCTCATAAGCATTCTGAAGCTCCTGGAATTTTTCCTTGGCAGCTTTTTGAATATCAGCCCCAAGGTGACTAACTTTATCAGGATGATACTTTACCGCCATCTTATGATAAGCCTTTTTGACTTCCGCATCCGATGCACCTGGTGAAACATCTAGGATTTTATATGCGCTGGTGGTATCTTTAACAAACATTGATTTGATTGACTGAAAATCGGATGCATCTATACCAAGATAATTGGCAATTTGCTCAATAATTTCAATTTCACTGGGATGCAACTGACCATCGGCATAGGATATACCATATAAAAAATGCAGTAGCTGAAGTCTGGAAGCATAATCCATGTAAGCCCTGATCTGGTTGGTAACTTCGTAAAGATTGATGTCCCTTTTCAGGATTTCACGCAACACGTGAATCTGCTCCTGTGCAGCTTCAGCACCAAATTGCCTGACAAAGAATTGCTTAACATAATCTAGTTCCGAGCGCATTACACGGTTGTCTGCTTTCATTACTGCTGCTGCAAGCACCAGTAAGCTCATGCTGAAATCGCCTGTGCGGGTTCGAGCCTGACCCGGAGCATAAGAAGTTCCGGCACCAGCATTCATATTATCATACATCGAACCAAAAACAAATCCGAGAATAGCACCAATAGGCCCACCAAAAGCCCAGCCCAGGCCACCTCCTACCCATTTTCCGTATTTCGATCTCCTTGCTTGCTTTTGTGGAGGTCTGTCATCGTTGGTTTTATTTCCGTATGGATCAGCAGTTTGCTTGCTGCGGCCAATATTGATAAATACATAAACCAGAATTCCAACCAGAATAATTGTTACTAACCAGCCCATAACACAGTTTTTTAGGACTGCAAAATTACTAAGTATTTTGTTATGGTAATGTTAAGAATCTTTAAAAGATGATGCTGGATACCCGATGCTGGATATGTTATCAAGTATCCATTAGCGATCCGATGAATTTGCTAATTTAACTGTTATTTGTGCGTATAGACTAAGCAACAGTAATTTTATTTAACTGATTCATCGGATCGCTTGATAGAATCTACTTAATAATTTCTGTTTCAGGCAGCCCAAACTCCTCAACCATCTTGATATTTTCTTTCTTTTCAAGCTGATCGAGAATGGGATTATAGATTTTTGGAATGACAGGAATATGAACGCCAGTAACATTAATTTCACCTCCAAGAATCATTTCAACGCCCATAGCAGCAGGTAATGCTACTGTTCTGGCTACCGCGGTATCAGTCGCTAAAGTTCCAAAATCAAGCATGGATGATTTGATCACTTCTTTCTTGCCGCCGGGATAGGAAGCCAGGAAAGTATGTTGCATCACAACCATATCTTTTTCATCCTGATCCATTTTCATTTTTTCGATCATTTCATCCGAAGTAATCTCAAATGGGGTATCCTCTTCCCTGTTCATGGGTTCATCAGAAAACATTCCGAGCCACTCAAGAGCATCAAGGACATGTTCGCTTACTTTACCGTCAAGATGATTTTTTACTTTATTCCTGATGTCTGATGCATCTTCCTCCCCAATCATCATGGCAATATATTCTGCATATGTTTTACCGGTGAAATCAATCTTTTTATCATCAATCAAATTCAGCTCCTTAATAGCATCCAGTGATTCGCACCAGCCGGGATGACGGAAGGTGCCGCGGTACATGGTCTTTGTTTCAGGAATACTATAAAGATCAATATACGGCATTGAATCCCTGTTGGGATAAACCTCCAATGTTCCTACATTCGGGAATTCAACCGAGAAAATATCTTTGAAAAGATCTTTTGGCGGTATGTATTTTTCCTCGCTGTGACGCAGATATCTTGCATCATTCTTTGACGCCAGAACAACACCTTTGGGGCTCCATGAAAATTTATAATTGAAGGGGTTATCACGTTTTTCAGGCAAGGCACCGGTAATGGAATAAAACTCCTCTACCTTTCCATTATTGTTGTGAATATGATCAATGATCCTCATGGCCGACATATGATCAATACCCGGATCGAGACCTATCTCATTCAAAATAATGATGCCTGCATCTTTGGCTTCCGGATCGAGTGCTTTCATTTCAGGCTTAACATATGATGTTGTTACCATGTTCTTTTTATGTTTGATACATTGTTTTGCAACCATTACATGATAAGCATACGGCAGAAGACTAACAGTAAGGTCGTGCTCAGCGATCAACTTATCAAGAGTTCCCTCATCATCAACAGTCCAGGCCAGGGCTGTACCATTTTTATGACCCTGAATCATATTGTCAGCTTTTGATTTTGTGCGGGTTGCAACGGTTACAAGAAAATCATTGTTCAGCAAGTACTTAACAATTGGCCTTACTACCATTCCGGCTCCCAGAATCAATACTTTTTTCATAAGATGTTATTTTGATTTATAATTCGGATAATTTCTATAAATAATCTTTGATGTATTTGTAATCAGGTGTTAATTCACCTTTGTGTAATATAAGTGCTTTTTTTATCGGATCAGGCAAATCCAGTTGGTCGAATGAAGCATTATAATTTACATTTGCAATAGCCTTGACATATTTAAAGAGTGCATCTCCAAAAGCAATTGATGATTCGCGTGGCAATTCGCTGGGTAGGATATCCACTGCCATTACCAGGATACCTTCACCTTCAAATCCCATTTTGGGCTCCCTTTTAACCGGATCGTATACAAAAACCGGGTCCTCAATTTCAGTTCCTTTGTGGGTACATTCAACCGAACCGTCAGGATCGCATGTAATATCTCCAATAACAGTCAGTTTGGGATTTCCGTCTTTATATAACTCTTCAAGATAGTCTTTGGTAACAATTCTGGGATATTTCTCATCCCAATACATACAGTTCATTAAAACAGACAAATGAGGAATGTATTGTTGAAACTGGTCTTCGTATTTTTCGGGATGATTATAATAATCCAGTAAATCAAACTCCTGGTCCGGATTTTTTGGTTTTACAAGGTCCTCTTCCTTTAAAACAACTTTATAAAGAACATTATCAGGTAAATCATTATTCTTTTCAAATTCTAATAGCTCCTTTGGACTGATCTCTTTAACCGGCAGCAAAGCAGCTATTTCCTGTGCGCCATTCGAAACATTTCCATAGCCCGTAAAACCAATAACTAAGGGATAAATTTCTTTGGGCAGTCCATTTGTTGCAATCTCCATACCAACTTCCGAGATATCGGCTTTTGCCTCTTCAAGTGAATTGTATTTATGAGCTTGTTTAAGCTTTGTAAATGGAGTATCAATGCCAAAGTGTTTATATCTTAAGCCCAATGACCATAATGAATTGATCATCCCGGCCAGTCCGGCAAAACGACCGAAAAATATCAACCGGCGTTTCATGCTGTCTTCGATCTTTTCGTAATCAATAAGATTACACTTGAGTTCCATCATTTTTTTCAGCATCGGCATATTATATGGCTGGCCTTTAATGACATGAGAAAAGAAGACATATGTCTTATCTTTTTCAAAAAAGGATTGGGGGATCTCCTTTACGCCGAAAATAACAGGTGAGTCTTTTAATGAATCCGTGATTTTAGCACCGATTTTTTCATATTCTTCATCAGTAAAAATCCGTTTGGGAGATTTTTGTATCAAAACCTCAAGACCCTGCTTCGCTAAAAGAGCTTTAACATGCTTGGGTGTTAAAGCTACCCTGCGCTCCATTAAATATTTATCTTCATGCCTGATGCCAATCCTGTTGTTCATTTCGTAATAATTTTGATTATAAAACAAGGCCACAAACTTATAAAATTTTAAGATGTAAACGCCAAAATTCTCATGCGGGAAAGTTTATACCGATTCGGAAAAGGTTTGTAATAATGAGCTTATGCTCATATCGGTATAACTACATCTAACAAAAAAACACACACTTGGAAAAACCCCGTGTCACATCGAGCGAAGCGAGATATCTTTTGGCAATATTAATCCATAACTATATGGACAGATTCTATTTAATTATATTTCAGCAGTTGATAACTTTTTAAAATTAAATCACTTTACAAGGTTACCTTTTATCATAAAATAGAATTAATTTGTGAATTAACCAATACCCAATATCTGTTTCATGATTGCTGTGAAATTCCCATATATGCAGAGAGAGAGAGAGAGAGAGAGTAGTACCTACACGACAAGGCAACATTCATGCTTTTGACAATAATGGTAATCCTATACCCAAT
>CAZTAW010000053.1:4383-16106 GCA_964611705.1 uncultured Bacteroidales bacterium | reverse complement strand
CCAGCGGCAAGGTAAAGCTGCTGATTTTGTTCGAAACACCCGAGTTCTGTTCAATAGCATTGATGGTCAGTGGTAAAGTGGCACCTGATGAGGATGTTGAAAATGCTGTAAGCAAAGGTGTTGACATATTTTTCATATGCCGGAAAGGATGTATTTTCCCAATCACCCTTGAAAGAATGGGCAAAGTAATAAATGCATGTATGCCAAGGGCAAGTATCACCGTCATCATATAAAAGCTCATACCCGATACAAGGTTTACCAGGTTGTCCTGATCGGCAACAACCTTGGCAACAATTCCGAATATGCCAAGTGGCGTAAACCGGATCACAAACAAAACGATTTTCATCATCACATCGAAAATCGCGTTGAAAGCATTTATCAGCAACCTCTTGGGTTTATCGCTTACCTTTGTAATAAAATATCCGAAAATAATGGCAAAAAAGATAATGGATAACATATCCGCATCGGAAAAAGCCCTGAATATGTTCTCAGGAACAATTTCAACGATAATATCAATAAAGCTTTTTTGTTTATCCACCAGGCCTTCAACATCCTGTGTAAGATCGATATCCGCACCAGCACCAGGCCGGAACAGGTTTACCATTACCAAACCGGTTATGATCGCAAAAATGCTGGTCATTACATAATAGCCCATTGTTTTCAGACCCAGCCGGCCCAGGTTGCTTCCACTGCCAATATTGGTAACTCCTGATATCAGTGAGCTTAAAATAAGCGGAATAATAAGCATTTTTAAGGCACGCAGAAAAATATCGCCCATCCAGCTTACTGCATCTACGGCTTCGTTTTTATAGGCAGCTTTTAAAATTTTTGTGTTGTATTTTTCAAGTTCCGGTGCACTAAGGTCTTTCTCAACAAATTTTTGGAATGATTCCCGGGTATAATATATTTCGTATGGAGAAGTCTGCAACTTGCGTATAACCAGCTCGTTAACTTTTTTCTTTTTAAGTTTTTCAATGGTATTTTCATTAATGGCATATTGTGTTGGAAACATGATTCCATAGATTATGGCCAGTACCAAAGCAATCAATATTTGCCAGTGAAGTTTTATTCTTTTTAAAAACGCCATATCTGCTTATTTTAGCTTCCGAAATTAGCAAAAATAATGTGTTTCGCAAACCTGCAATTAATTATATGTTAAGTTTTGGAAACATTTTAAATATTTTTTGTTTCTACTGTATATTCATTTAATTTTGCAACCTTTTTAACTAATTTTTGTCAGTTGCATTAATAAATTGAAAATGGATGAAAAACTAGCCAGAATTCTGGAAAAGGCAAGAGACGTTTCTTTTACATATGGAATCAGGAGTATGTCAATGGATGACATAAGCCGGAAACTCGGGATTTCGAAAAGTACTTTGTATAAATATGTCAGGAATAAAACCGATTTGGTTGATAAAATACTTGAATTTGAACGCGAGGGATTTAAACGGATTTTTACGAATCATGATTTCGTAGGTGTGAATGCAATAGATATACTTTTAACCGTCAGTAAAGAAGTATCGGAAAATTTTATCAATGTAACACCTTCAATCACTTTTGAATTAAAAAAGTATTATCCTGATCTGTATCAGAAACATATTGATGACAGAACAAATTTTATTTTTGAAAAGATCAAAATCAATTTACAAAAGGGGATATCGCAGGGAATGTATCGCGAAGACCTCAGCATCGAGCTTGCGGCAAGACTATATATCAGCCGTTTGCTTGACCTGCATAATTCCGAACTTTTCCCTCCTGAAAAGTTTTCGTTTCAAACCCTGTTTAACTTTATGTTCGAAAACTGGATCAGAGGAGTGGCCCGTCCTGAGGGAATCGAATATTTTGAAAGGAGATTTGAAAAAGAAAAGAAACAATTAAAACTTTAGTAGGTGGATATGAAAAGAGCTGTAATTACAGTGTTTGTAGCAACATGGATGCTTCCAGCATGCTTTGCCCAAAACGTTAAAGAATTTTCACTCGAACAGGCAAAGAACTTTGCACTTGAGAACAATTATGATATCAAAAATGCAAAAACCGATATAGAAATCGCGAAAAAGCGTGTTAAAGAATCCCTTTCCATCGGATTGCCACAAATCAATGGTAGGATATCCAACACAAACTATATTGACATCCCGACACAGTTGATACCCGATTTTATTACCCCTGTAATTTATGATGTAAATATTAATGACTTTGGTCTTGAACCCACACAGCCGCTCGGCGACATTCAATTCTTTCCTGCACAGTTTGGAACCGAATATAACGCAACTGCTGAGGTCGGTGCCACACAGCTTATTTTTAGTGGTCAGTATATTGTAGGCGTTAAAACCGCACAAACCTTCCTTGAAAAAACAAGAATGGAATATGTAAAAGATGAACTTGATGTAGAGGAAGCCATCGCCCGATCCTATTATTATGTGCTGGTTGCAGAAGAGAATTACGACATCCTTCGATCTAACCTCGAAATACTAAAAGAACTTGCAGAGCAAACACGCGAAACGTATGAACTTGGTTTTATAGAAGAAACCGAAGCTGACCAGATGGACGTGCTAGTTCCTAATATAGAAGCAAACCTGATCAACCTCGACAATCAAATTGAAATTGCGTATTCCTCACTAAAACATACCCTGGGGCTGGAGCTTTCTGACAGTATACGTCTCACCGAAGACCTTAAAAATCTGTTAAATCAGCTTGATCATGAGATGCTTCTGGAAAATAATTTCAATTATAACAATAACATTGATTACAGGATTCTTCAAAAACAAAAGGAAATAGCAACAAGCCAGTTACGTCTTGAACAATCGGCATACTTGCCAACATTTTCTGCTTTTTTCACTGCACAAACCAGCGCCATGAGAAGCAAGTATAACTTCTTTGACGGCGACAAACCCTGGTACCCTTCTACTTTCTGGGGTGTTGAAATGAACATCCCTGTTTTCAGCAGTGGCAACAGGGCAGCAAAAGTTCAGAAAGCAAAAATGCAGTTGAAACAAATCAATGAACTTGATAAAAAATTGAAAAACGGATTGAATATCGCTGTGAGCACAGCCAGAAATAACTTCTATAATTCTTACCTGATTTATGGAAACAAAAAAGACAACTTGGAGCTTGCTGATCGTATTTATAAAAGAACACAGGAGAAATTTCAGGAAGGAATTGCTTCAAGCATGGATCTTTTGCAAACACACAACCAATATTTTACAGCCGAATCCCAATATATAAATGCATTACTGAAACTGTTAGAAAACAAGATCAAACTTGAAAAGCTACTGGCTGCTGAAGAATAAAACAAGCAGATAAAGATGAATGAAAGGGAATTAAAAATAGTTGGAGAAGCCGGAAATCTTTATAGAAATTATGGGATTAAGAGTGTTACCATGGATGACGTGGCAAACCATCTTGGTATATCCAAAAAAACGCTTTACCAATTTGTAAATGATAAAAATGACCTGGTAGAAAAAGTTGTACTCGAGAATATACGGGTAAAAGAAAAAGAGTTTCTTTCAATTACAAAACGTAATTTGAATGCCATTGATGAATTGCTTGAATTAAACAGGTATATAAATAAAGTATTGAAAGACTATAAGCCTTCTATGGAATTCGACCTGCAGAAGTATTATCCCGAATCATACAAAATTTTGCAAAAAGCAAGAAGGAAAAGGATGTATGAAACGATCAATGAGAATCTTAAAAAAGGTATTGAGGAAGGTTTTTACAGAAAAGATCTGGATATCGGGATTATCTCAAAACTTCATGTCTTCAGATGTGAAGGAATCATTGAGAACGACTTGTTTACACAGGATGAGGTGACCTCAACGAAGTTTTTTAACGAAATGTTTAAATTTCATATACATGGAATTGCCAACGAAAAAGGAATTAAATACTTTGAAAAAATATCAACCAATTAAAAACCAACTTAATAATTTGCTGTTGAAATGAAAAAGCTAATATTCTTATTTGTTGTTGCACTACTTGCATCATGCGGAGGAGGCGACAGTGCTGAAGAGATCAGAAACAAGATCAAGAAAGACAAAGACAAGATCAATGACCTGAAAAAAGAAGTTACACTTCTTGAGAAAGAGTTGAAGAAATATGAGGATACAACAACACTTAAGGACAAAATACCGGTCAAAATAAAAAAAATCAAATATCAAAGATTTGATCACTATTTTGAAGCGGGAGGTGTGGTTGAACCCGTTAAGGAAGCATTCATCAGTCCCGAAACAAACGGACAAATAAAGGAGATTTATGTTGAAGCCGGCGATAAAGTAAAAAAAGGTAAGTTGCTTGCAAAGCTCAATACAAGCATCACAGAAAACACAATTGATGAGGTTAAAACTTCACTTGAACTGGCTACAACACTTTTTAAAAAGCAAAAACAATTATGGGAAAAGGAAATTGGTTCTGAAATCCAGTATCTTGAAGCAAAAAATCGTAAAGAATCTTTGGAAAGCAAGCTGGAAACCCTTCGCTCGCAACTCGAAATGGCCATAATCCGTTCACCTATTGACGGCATTGTTGATGAAGTTTTTCAGAAAGAAGGTGAACTGGCAATGCCCGGTGTTCAACTCATGCAAATTGTTAACCTCAGCACAATTTATATCAATGTTGATGTGGCGGAGACCTATCTTCCAACAATTGATAAAAACGACATTGTTGCACTCAGATTTCCGACATACCCGGGTGAAACAATAGAAGCACCCATATACAGGATAGGAAACGTGATAGAACCCGATAACCGGACCTTTACCGTTCAATTGAAAATAGAAAATGAGAATGAGAAGTTCAAACCTAATATGATTGCACTGATTAAGATCAATGATTATTCTTCCGACTCTTCCATCGTGGTTCCTTCTCTTATTGTCAAGGAAGACCTTGTTGGGAAATATCTTTACGTGGCTCAAAGAGAGGCTAAAGGTTTGGTTGCTGAAAAAAAATATGTTGAAACCGGCAAATCATATAACGATGAAACAGTGATAACAAAGGGAGTTCTGCCTGGCAACAGCGTGATCGTGAAAGGTCACAGCCAGGTATCAAACGGATCGGAAATTTATGTGAACTAAAACTTTAAAAATCATTAATTAATTTTCTTTGATGGAAAAAACAACGAAAGACGAGCAGGTAGTAAGAGAGTTTAAGCTTACAACATGGGCATTGAAAAACAAAAATACCGTATTTTTGTTTTCGATCATTCTTATAGCTTTTGGAATTTATTCATACCGTTCATTACCCAAAGAGCTTTTCCCTGATATATACTGGCCTACCATCATGGTTCAGACATTTTACCCGGGAAATCCCCCCGTTGACATGGAGAACCTTGTTACCCGCCCCATCGAAAAGGAAGTGGAAACCATCAGGGGAATTAAGGAGATCACATCTACTTCCCAACAGGATGTTTCAATTATTTTCGTTGAGTTTACTACCGGTACCGATATTGAGGATGCCCTCAGGGAAGTAAAAGATGCTGTTGACAAAGCCAAAAGCGAATTACCTGACGACTTACTGGATGACCCGATGATCATGGATATTGATTTATCGGAATTCCCCATTATCAATATAAATCTCTCGGGAGATTACAGCGTTAATGAGCTAAAAAACTATGCCGAGTATCTCGAAGATGAAATGGAAACCATTTATGAAGTTTCCAAAGTGGAAATTACCGGGCTGAACGAACGTGAAGTTAAGATCAATGTTGACCCATATAAACTTGCGGCTTTCGAACTCAGCTTTAATGATATCGAAAATGCTATTTCTGCAGAAAATGTTTCGGTATCCGGGGGAGAAGTTCGTTTGGGACAAAGCAGAAGAACCATTCGTGTGGTTGGCGAATTTCAGAATGCCGAAGAAATAGAAGATATTATCATTAAACATGAAAACGGAAATATCGTTTATTTGAAAGATGTTGCGGATGTAATATACGGTTTTGAGGAAGCCGACAGTTATGCCAGGCTTAACAACCATCCTGTTGTCAGTCTGCAGGTTGTGAAAAAGGGAGGAAAAAATCTGCTTACAACCACAGATAATGTTTTCAGGATACTTGAAGAAGCCGAAGCTTCCAATGCCATCCCCGAAGACCTGAACATCACCATTACCAACGACCAGTCGGATATGGTGCGCAAACAATTGAGCAACCTGGAAAACAGCATGATAATGGGTGTTTTCTTCGTTATCCTTGTATTGTATCTTTTCCTGGGAACACGAAATGCCCTTTTTGTAGGCATTGCCATTCCGATGTCCATGTTTATTTCTTTTCTTGTAATGGGGCTTTCCGATTTCCAGGTGAATATGATCGTGCTGTTTTCACTGATCCTGGCATTGGGAATGCTTGTGGATAATGCCATTGTGGTGGTAGAAAATATTTACCGATTCGTTGACAAGGGCTTCCCGAAGTGGGAAGCTGCCAAAAGAGCCGTAGGCGAAATCGCCATGCCCATAATCAGTTCTACTGCAACCACTCTTGCAGCGTTTTTTCCACTTGCTTTCTGGGAAGGTTTAATGGGTGAGTTCATGAAATACCTTCCGCTTACATTGATTATTGTACTTACCTCTTCCCTGTTCGTTGCACTGGTGATAATTCCGGTGGTTTCTTCTACCTTCATCAAACCGGGGAAAAACAATCCCAAACCCAACATGAAACGCTCATTGATCGTTGCAGGCCTTATGCTGGTCTTTGCAGTTATTTTCATTATGCTTGGTGTAAACATCATCGGCAGTATTTTAATAATTCTCGGTGTGATTGGCCTGCTAAACATTTTCATACTCAACCGGGCCTCAAGATGGTTCCAGAATGTATTCCTGGTAAAACTCGAAAAACTTTACACGCGTGTTTTACGCTTTGCGCTTAAAAAAAGAAATCCTTACTTTGTGCTTCTTACAACAATACTTTTGCTCGTTTTGACAGTTGGTTTTTATTTCGGCTCCAACCCAAAAATGATATTCTTTCCCTCTACCGATCCTGAATATGTTAACATACTGGCTGAATTACCCATTGGTACCGATATTGAATACACCGATTCACTGATGAAAGAAGTTGAAAAAGATGTATTCGGGATACTGGAACCCAACATGGATATTGTTAAATCAGTTCAAACAACAGTCGGAAAAGGTGCAGTTGGAGAAGATGAAGGTTTCTCAGGCAGAAACGGAGGGCCCAATCGAGGATTAATCACGGTTAATTTTGTTGATTTTGAATACAGAAATGGCGTTAACACAACAAATATCATGAAAACCTTCACAGATAGCCTTGTTGGAAGGATTACAGGTGCGAAAATATCTGTGCAAAAACAAAACGAAGGCCCTCCAAGCGGTAAACCCATCAATTTGGAAATATCGGGTAAGGATTTCGATCAGTTGATTGCGCTTGCAGATAGCGTGCAAAGCATGATTGAATCTGAAAATATTCCCGGAATAGAAGGCCTCAACATTGATCTGGATGTAAACAAACCTGAAGTTATTGTTCATATTGACAGGGAACGTGCCCGGAGGTTTGGAATTTCAACAGGCCAAATCGCAATGACATTGCGAACGGCATTGTTCGGTAAGGAAATATCTGATTTTAAAGTAGGCGAAAACGAATATCCCATTCAACTCAGGTTGAAAGATGAATTCAGGTATGATATTCCCTCACTGATGAACCAGAAAATAACATTCAGAAGCGCCACAACCGGACAAATTATACAAATTCCGATTTCTGCTGTTGCAGACATTGAATACAGCACAACGTACGGAGCCGTGCAAAGAAAAGATCTGGAGAGAGTAGTTACTATCTATTCAAACGTAATTGAAGGTTATAATGCGAATGAGATCAATGATCAATTGAGATTATTAATGGAAGATTATGATTTCCCGGAAGGGTACCGATATGAGTTTACCGGCGAACAGGAAGAGCAAAAAGAAAGTATGGCTTTTCTCACAAGGGCCATGTTGATCGCTCTTTCGCTTATTTTGATCATTCTGGTTTCACAGTTTAACTCAGGTGTAAAACCACTTATCATTCTTGCCAGCATTGTGCTGAGTACTATTGGTGTTTTTGGCGGACTTGCCACTTTTAGAATGGATTTTGTATTGATCATGACAGGTATTGGAATCGTATCCCTGGCGGGTGTTGTAGTTAACAACGCAATCGTATTGATTGATTATATTGATCTGCTGAAAAGAAGAAAACGCAAAGAACTTGGGATGGAAGACAATGCATTGCTTTCCGGAAAAGAAGCCTTTGCTTGTGTGGTTGAAGGTGGTAAAACAAGGTTGAGACCTGTTTTACTTACAGCAATTACAACTATTTTAGGACTTATGCCCCTGGCTGTTGGTCTGAATATCAATTTTGCATCTCTGCTAACTGATTTTGACCCGCAAATATACTGGGGTGGCGATAATGTTGCATTCTGGGGCCCTATGTCATGGACCATCATTTTCGGATTATCTTTCGCAACATTGCTTACACTAATTGTAGTACCTTCAATGTACCACATATTGTATCTTACAAAACGCAGATTGTTTTCTTTAAAAGATAAATATTTAAGTAGAGGGGCAACTGCTGAATAATGCAGTTGTCCTTTTTCGTTCTGTTACAAGTAAGAGAAAATGACCTCAATTCTTTCACTCTTCTTAAGATGCTGCATAAAATTTCTATTCTTTTTTATTTATTTCTTCCTGTAAATTAGGTCATTAAATAATTTTGTTTAAGAACTTGCAATCTTTATGCAACCATTTTCGGGACGTTTTTGTCTTATGTTTGATAAAATATTGATCTTTGAAATACTTGTATTGCTGTTAATAACAAAAACCTGTACGCAAAAATCAGAAAAAACGTACAAAATTTTTTTGGTGTATACATTTTTATGTAACTTTACGACTAATATGGGGTAAAACTAATATGTTTGCCCGGAACTAAAAAAACTAATCGAGCGGACAGGTAAATGTTTTCGGACGAGGAATTCATAAAGAGGTGTCTGAAAAATGATCCAAAGGCACAGGAGATGCTGTATAAGCATTTTGCACCCAAAATGTTTGGGGTATGCCTGCGGTTTGCCAAAAATTATGCTGAAGCCGAAGACTTATTACAGGATGGTTTTGTGAAAGTTCTAACGCATTTAAAAGACTATCGCAATGAAGGATCGTTCGAAGGCTGGATAAGAAGAACTTTTGTCAACAATGCTATTAATTTCTACAAAAAAAATCTTAAATCAAACCAGGATCTGGCGATTGAAGATGTAGAAATTCCCAATACGCAGGAATTATCAGCAATTGAGAAATTATCTACCGATGAATTGCTAAATGTAATTCACGAATTACCGGATGGTTACCGTATCGTTTTCAACTTGCATGTCATCGAAGGATATAGTCATAAAGAGATCGGCAAGATGTTGAAAATTACGGAAAACACATCCAAATCACAGTTATCAAGGGCAAAACAGGTATTACAAAAAAGATTAATAAAAACTATTAAGAGGTGAAAGATCAATATTTACATATTGACGAAATTTTCAGAAAGAAATTCGAAGGTTTCGAACCGGAACCTCCAACCGGAATGTGGCCGAAAATCAAAGCCAGAATTTCCGGTAAAGGCGGTACCGGTATGGGGTCAGTCAAAACCATTTTACTATCAACCGTGGTTATGATCACAGCCGGTGCATTGCTACTGGTATTCCTTAACAATTCTCAACCCAGAACAAATACCCATAGTAAATTTATTGCACAATCCGAAAAACTGAGCACCAATACGAACTACCTTAACGAAACCACTGATACTGAAACTGAAAATTTAAGATCACCCGAACCTGTTAAACATATAGCCCCTGTTGTCGCTGAAAATACGGATGAATCAACATCTGAAAACAAAATCATTGAAACTGATCCTTATCAACCCAAAGCTTCTACAAATGAAATAGTTCCGGTTGCAGAAAAAACAAAAGATTCACAAAAGAATTTTGATATTCAGCTCCTGCAACCCCATTCGGGAACGCAGATTCTTGCTAAACATTCATACCGCAACCTTTATGCTAATGATAACAGAACTCCTGAAAGTTTCAACTTTAAATTTGACGCTGATCAAAAAACCATTAAATCCCCCGTTGAATCATACTTCAAAATAGGTGGTTTTATCAACCCGGAAGTTGTTTTCTATCCTGATGACTCGGTAAGCAACAGCCGCAATTTTAATTTCGGTCTTGACCTGAGGTATTACAGAAAGAATTTCTTCATCAGAACCGGATTGAATATCAGCATTGCAAGAGATGAAGGAAAATACAACATCAATTATAAACAACTTGAATACCTTGGTTCATATCAGGATGTTTACAATGTTACATTTGACACAACCGAAAGCGGACTGGAACCTGTTTACCACACAAAAACAGTTCAGGTGTACGATTCCGTTGAACATGCAACGGTAAACAAAGAAAAGAACACCTATACTTATATTCAGATACCACTTTTGATCGGATACCAGATCGAGCGTCAGAAAGTGAATTATTCCGTCATGGCAGGACCCTGTTATTCTGCGCTGATCAACAGGAATATTCCAAATCCTGAATATCCGGAAGGCGCACGAATCCTAAATATCAGCAGCAATGTAGCCGAAAGGATCAATTCGAACTGGCAAATGGTATTTGGCGTAGGCATCAATTACAAATTAAGCAGAAATGTAGAAATTTCTTTCGAGCCTACATTAAGATATTACCTGAATTCAACATACAGAAGAGATATAATTACAACAAAACACCCGTATTCGATTGGTTTACGGGCAGGAATATTATTTAAACTGCAATAAAAAAGGCAAGATTATGAAACCAACAGCAAAAAAAATTAAAAAAGCATATCCGCGGGGAATGGTGCGGGGACTGCTCACCACCCTGCTGTTTGTCCTGGCCTTCCAAGGCTTCGGGCAATCAAACTCCATAACAATTAAAGGAGCTATTATTAATGAATACAATGGATTGCCACTTGCCAACAAAACCGTTATTCTCAAATCCGATACTGCTGTCAATAACTCAAGCCATTCCCTTATCAACCTTGAGACAAGCACAGATAACATGGGTGTGTACAGTTTTGATCTTACCCTGATGGACGACGTCACTTCACTTCGTCTGATCGTTTTTGACTGCCATTCAACAAAACACGATACTACCTTCACCATAGAAAGCCCATTCGAGGATATTTACGTATTCAACTTTACAATTTGCGGTCCTGTTAACCTGAATTGCGAACCCGATTTTGAAGCAATCATGCTCGATTCATCCTTTAGCAGGTATAGATATAAATTCTTAGACAGGAGTAATGAAGAAGTTGTAAAATGGGACTGGGACTTTGGCGATAACACAGGCTCTGCTGCACAAAATCCGGAGCACGTTTATACCAGGCCCGGCCTTTATAAAGTTACATTATCCGTTTCAACAGCACTTGTTCCCGATACCGGATGTTCAAGCTCCATAACAAAACTGGTCTACGCAGGTAGTAATAACAGTTTTGGCGGTCATGTATTTACCGGCTTATTCCCTATTGACCTTGGCATTGCATATCTTTATAAGTTCGACAATAATACGCTTGTACCCATTGACACGGCAATTATTGATACTTTGGGATTTTATTATTTTCTTGACAAGGTGCAGGGCGATTACCTCGTAAGAGCCGCACCTGATCCGCGGTCAGTTAGTTTTCATGATTATGTATCAACCTATTATCCTGATGCCTTGTACTGGGAAGAAGCCACCCCGATAAATCTT
>CAZTAW010000053.1:2227-4373 GCA_964611705.1 uncultured Bacteroidales bacterium | reverse complement strand
CAACAGGATGGGAGTACGATCTGCATCTTATTCCAGCCAATCAATTGGCTCCCGGCAGCGGAAAAATTTCCGGCAACGTGGTTTTTATGGACTCACTAAATAATCCCATGGAACCGGCACAATATGTTGATGTATTTGTGATTAATAATGATAACGTATCCATAAGTTCCGCCCAAACAGACCAGACCGGACATTTCTATTTTGAAGATATTCATAACGGAATGTATACCATACGGGCAGAAACACCGGGCGCAAATTCAACATCCGAAACAATTATCATCAACAATAATAACCTTGTTCACGAAAACATTAAAATCGAGCTGAAATATACACCCATTATTTTCGATATTGACGAAAACCAATCCGAGTTTCTGGAAATTACAGGATCCGTTTATCCTAATCCAAGCTATAGCAACGCATTTATTAACATCAACATCATGCAAACTACAAACTTTGACATTGAAGTTTACAACCAGCTTGGTCAACGCATATCAGAAAATCATTATTTTATGAGTCGAGGCAAACATCAGATTCCTGTAAATATTCAGAACTGCGAGAAAGGAATTTATTTCATCAGGATTGTTACGGAAGATAAGTTCGTCTTTATCGAAAAACTGATTAAGATATAATTTCCTTTACAAAATTCCTTTATAAGGATTTGCAATCCATCAAATTATTTATCAATTTTTGTAACTTTGATATGTTTTTTATTGCTAAATAAATACGAATGACATATTACCCCATCTCCATAAATCATGTAAAAGAAAAGGTTGCCCGCAAAACAAAAAAGCATTTAACAAAACCGCAGCTTTTCGAGCTTGAACCTGTTTCAAACATTAAGATAATTCAAAACAATTATGGAGAAACCCTTACCAGAGTTGACGGAGAAATCCCTGTTGATTTGGATATTAATGAAGGAGACCGTTTTCTTTTTATAAGTTACGATCAATCAAAATACTCTCATGGAATACATAAATATCCTGCTAAGTTTTTCCCGGAACTACCACGGTGGTTAATTCAAAGATATTCTGAAAAAAATGATCTTATTCTTGACCCATTCACCGGAAGTGCAACCAGCAATGTAGAAGCATTACTTAATAACAGAAACTCAATCGGAATTGATGTTGATCCTTTTTCCCGTTTTCTTGCAAAAGTTAAAACCACACCATTAAATTTACATGAACTTAAGTTCTATAATGATGAACTACTCAAGAAAATCGTAAGCTTTAAAACCACAGCAATTACTCAGGAAGATATACCTGCATTTCCTTATCGGGATAATTGGTTTCAAAAAGACATCTTATTCGAATTATCCTATATCAAATCACTAATAAATACGCTCGACTGTAGTAAAGACCTTAAAGATTTCTATCTTATCTGCCTTTCATCCATTATAAGATCAGTATCCAATGCAGATAACAATTGTACCCGTACCGTAGTTAGAAAAAAACTAAACAAACAAATTTATCCTTCCCTTGCGTTAACCAAATTTGCAGAGGCCCTTTTAACCAATCAATTCAGCATGACCCAGTTTTCACAGGCATGTCCGCCTGATATTGATGTTGATTTTCCCGAAAATGGTGATGCCAGAAATATTCCTTTTCCTGAAAATCATTTTGATTTTGCCCTGACATCTCCTCCTTATGTTAATGCGGTTGATTATCCCAGAACTCATCAACTGGAAATATACTGGCTTGGATTTGCAAATGATAGCTTACTTCCGCTTAAGAAAATCCACGTTGGAACTGAAACTGTTAAAGCAAAGGATTACACAGATTTACATCTGACAGGAATAAAAGAGGCAGATGAAAAACTCCAGGAAATCTTTAAAATAGATAAACGACGGGCATATATCGCGTATAAATACCTCTTCGATATGGAGCTAAACCTTCAGGAGGTTTACAGAACCTTGAAATCAAATTCAAGATATGCTATTGTTGTCGGAAACAATACAATACGTAATGCTGTTTTTGAAAACTGGAAATATATTTTAAAATTAGCATCAAGAGTTGGTTTCGAACTTGAAACATATTTCGGATCAGAGATCATTAAACATTTTATTAAAGTTCCCAGAGAGGAACGCATTAATACGGATTGGGTTCTTATTCTTAAAAAGCATTAATATGAATGGTAAAACGGATAAAGG
>CAZTAW010000053.1:0-2127 GCA_964611705.1 uncultured Bacteroidales bacterium | reverse complement strand
AACAATTACAAGTTTCTTGAAAAATGCAAAGACAGCAAATATATTCTTGAGAAATCAAAAGAGCTTAAAATCATTTGATTATTCATTATCCTCCGCATACCACTCAGCAAAGGAGGTTACCGTTTCTCTGATCTTCATGCTGTGTAGTTTCACCCCTTTAGGTAGCTTTGATTGAATTCTTTCTGCAAAATCAATTAAAAAATTTTCTGTTGTAGGCTGATAGGGCGTTATGATCAACTTTTCATAGTTCTTTTTAAGTTCGGCAACATGCTCGTTTGAAGTATCGGCGCTGATCACCAAAGCATGATCAAATTCATTGACGATCTCTCCCTTCACAATGGCTTTTAAATCCTTAAAATCAATTACCATTCCGTTTTTGGGAGATTTAGGATCGTTAATTGGCACACCGGTTACCGTAACAAATAGTTCATACGAATGTCCGTGTATATTTTTGCATGGACCGTCGTAGTTCAGCAAGGCATGGGCCATTTCAAAATTGAATTGTTTGGTTATCCTGATCAATGACATAATTCTCAAATTAATCTTAATAAATATTCAAACGACATAATAATTACGATCGCCCCTCCTGTTACACCCATTCTTTTTGTCCATGGTATATTTCCGCTTTTTCTGCCGAATGAAATACCAATTATCGTGATCAAAAATGTAAAAATAAAGAAAGATAACACAACCTGCTCCAAAAGGATATTCTTTACAAATCCAAAAGCCAGTCCTGCAATAAATCCATCAATCCCCAAAGCAAAAGCGCTTAAAAACAAGATGAGGTTATTATCATAACGAAATGAGCGTTCGGATGGTTTCAGATAAATAGCACCAATAACAGTTTTAATTCCCAGAATAAACAGAAGCCCAAAAACAAGCCAAATACTTTGCCCGCTGATCATGCCTGTTAAAAGAGAACATATCCAGAAACCCAGGGCAACCATCACAGCGCGTGACAAGCTGAATGCTGCGGCAATTTTAAAGGCGCCTCTGTAGTTCTGACAGCTTTCGATACTTCCGAACACCGCATTGGGAAAAGCGCTTAGCGAAACAGCAAAAGCAATGATGATCAATTCAGGAACAGTCATGATATCTTATTTAAAATGTTTTTATGCCCTATCGAGTTCCACAGTAAAATGCCGCATAATAGGCGCTTCCCAGATAATCTTCATTCCCCTGGTGATCCGGTCTCTTCTTTCATAAACATTAGCCAGCGACACAGCCACATAATCCATATGATTATTGGTATACACCCTTCGCGGAATGGTCAGACGCATGAGATCAAGAGCCGGGTATCTGTTCTCGCGGGTTATGGGATCGCGATCGGCCAGCAAAGTACCTATTTCCACACCACGTACACCGCCTTCAAGATACAGCTCAACAACCAGGGTTTGTGCCTGGTATTCTTCTTTGGGAACATTGAGCAAAAATCGTTTGGCATCAATAAAAATGGCATGACCGCCAAAGGGATTCAAAACCGGAACACCATATTCCTTGAGTTTGCTTCCCAGGTAAGCCACCTGCCCGATCCTGGATTCCAGGTAGCTGAATTCGGTGCCTTCAAACAATCCCTGTGCAAGCGCATTCATATCCCGGCCCGACATTCCACCATAGGTTACAAATCCCTCGAAAAGAATATTATACATGCTGGCCTTTTTAAACAAATCCACATCATTCATGGCAATAAAACCGCCCATATTCACAATGGCATCTTTTTTACTGCTCATGGTCATGGCATCGGCACAGGTAAACATTTCGTTCACTATCTCGCGTATACTTTTTTTCTCATAGTCTTTTTCTCTTGTTTTGATGAACCAGGCATTTTCAGCAAAGCGCGCCGAATCGAAAACCATCATGATACCGTATTTTTTGGCGAGTGCGTGAATGTCTTTCAGGTTTTGCATGGAAACCGGTTGTCCGCCACCGCTGTTACAGGTAATGGTTACAACAATAAAGGGTATTTTTTCTTTGGGATTGTGTTTTAAGACTTCTTCCAGTTTTTCGGGATCAATATTTCCTTTAAAAGGGTGCTCTATGGTGGTATCGAAAGCTTCTTCAATGGTGCAATCAACTGCGGTTGCCTTTCTGAATTCGATATGCCCTTTGGTTGTATCGAAATGTGAG
>CAZTAW010000052.1:6061-16113 GCA_964611705.1 uncultured Bacteroidales bacterium | reverse complement strand
TGTACAGTGTGTTAAAACTTACGGCGACAATTCCGGCTATGGGTGCGGAATTCCAGATCCAATAGGTTGTGAGTATGTTCCAGATAAAGAATGCCGGCAAAGAGTAAAGCAAAATACTGACCCTGTGAAAGATATGTCTGTTTTGATGAATGTGATCTTCTACAAGAAGTAAGGGAACAAAAGAAATGAACAAAAGACCGGCAAATCCTCCTGCCGGCCAGGCCAGGCTGAATAATAAACCTGATAAAACAGATAACAATAACAGGTGTTTTTTCTTCATTAAATTCAAATTGAATGCCGCAAATATATTGATTTATTCAGGATAAAGAAAGTTGTTATAAGGCCAACGTTGCAAATGTATTCGCTTTACTTCCTCATAAAGAATATCTTTCAGGTCATCTGTATTTTCTTTCTTTTCAGCAGAGATAAACACGCATGGGATATCCATTTTTGCCATCCATGATTTTCGGAGTTGATCAAGACTGATATTTTCGCGGGTACCGGGAGAAAGATCGTCTTCTTCTTTTTCAATATATTGGTAGGCATCAATCTTATTAAAAACAAGTATGGTAGGTTTGTCAATAATACCGATTTCTGCAAGTGTTTCATTTACAATATTGATCTGTTCTTCAAAATCGGGATGCGCAATATCAATCACATGAACGATCAAATCGGCTTCTCTAACCTCATCCAGTGTTGATTTGAATGATTCAACCAAACTATGGGGAAGTTTTCTTATGAAGCCGACCGTATCGGACAATAAGAAAGGAAGATTATCAATTACAACCTTTCTTACGGTAGTATCCAAAGTGGCAAATAGCTTGTTTTCTGCAAATACTTTTGATTTACTCAACAGGTTCATTATTGTGGATTTTCCGACATTTGTGTAACCTACCAGTGCCACCCTGACCATATTTCCGCGATTGCTTCTTTGAACGATTTTCTGTTTATCAATTTGCTCCAGTTTCTTTTTAAGTAATGATATCCGTTCCCTGACAATACGGCGGTCGGTTTCAATCTCGCGTTCACCAGGTCCTCTTAAACCAATTCCACCACGCTGACGTTCAAGGTGGGTCCACATACCGGCAAGTCTTGGAAGAATATATTCGTATTGTGCCAGCTCAACCTGTGTGCGTGCATAAGATGTTCTTGCCCGCTTGGCGAAAATATCAAGGATGAGATTGGTACGGTCAAGTATTTTACATTGCAGGGTTTTTTCGATATTGCGCAATTGGGAAGGGGATAATTCTTCATCAAAAACAACCAGATCAATATTGTTTTCTTTGATATATCTGCCAATTTCCTGCAATTTACCTTTTCCGATAAACGTTCCGGGTATGGGTGCATCAAGATGCTGAACAAAACGTTTAACGGTTCTACCACCCGCGGTATCCAGAAGGAAATCAAGTTCATCAAGGTATTCATCTATGCGATTTTTTTCCTTCCTTGATGAATTAACACCCACCAAAACAGCTCGTTCCTGATATGTGGTATCAATTTGGATATATTGCATCTATTCCTGACTGTGTGTTTTTAAAAGGCTCTTCTCTTTCTTTTGCGTTCGGTTTTCGTTATAAAATAAAACGAAACAATTAAGAGTAAAATGTACAAAGGCTGTTCCAAAGTTAGTCCGTATTTAAAAGCAGTATCAAGAATTTTATAGAAACTAACCATAAAAACAATTGAAAAGCCGAAGTTATAGAACTTAAGCCGGCTGAGAAAAAGCACAAGTATTATAACTGCAATATAAACGGCCAGGTAAAGAATACGTAGAAACCAGATCCAGAATTCTTCGGTTAAGCCGGGATTTTTCCAGAAATCCCAAAAAAACGGTATCAGAAAGATAATAACCCCAAATCGCAGCAGCAGAATAGTAAGTGTTGACAATGTTTTTTTTACATCCATGGCTTAGAATTTTCTAAAACCGATAATTTCACGCACTTCTTTTATTGTTTTGGAAGCGCTTTCACGAGCTTTTTCTGCACCCATCAGGGCTACCTCATGTAAATATTTATCATCGGATTTTATTTCGTTTATCTTTTCACGGAAAGGTGCTGTATATTGCACAATGTCCTCCGCAAGCTGTTTTTTCATATCCCCATAGCGGATTTTACAATTGTTATATTGTTCATCAAAAAAAGCAAGAGTTTCTTTCTCAGAGACAACCTCCATCAGTGTAAAAAGATTTTGAATGGGTTCGGGTTTTTTCTGGTTCATCTCCTGCGGTCCGGCATCCGTAACAGCCCGCATTACTTTCTTTCGAATCACTTTATCTTCATCTGCAAGAAAAACAGCATTTCCTTCTCCTTCTGATTTACCCATCTTGCCGCTACCATCAAGGCCGGGAATTTTTACGAGCGCCTGTCCGAAATTATACGCGCTGGGTATGGGGAAAAAGTCTGCCTTGTACATGCGGTTAAAACGACGGGCAAAAGTTCTCATCATCTCGAGGTTTTGTTCCTGATCTTTGCCAACAGGAACCTTGGAAGCTTTGTGTATGATTACATCTGCTGCCATTAATGTAGGGTAGGTCAGCAGTCCGGCATTCACATTTTCGGGTTGTTTACGTACTTTTTCCTTAAAAGATGTACAGCGTTCAAGTTCACCGATATATGCATTCATGTTCAGAAGCAGGTAAAGTTCAGTTACTTCCGGAACATCGCTTTGGATGTAAATTACAGCTTTTTCCGGGTCCAAACCCGTAGCTAAATACTCGGCCAGCACCTGCCTGACATTGCCATGAAGGTTTTCTGGTGTGGGATGTGTGGTGAGGGAATGAAAATCAGCAATGAAAAAATAACAATGGTTTTCTTCCTGCATTTTCAAAAAATTCTTAATCGCCCCGAAGTAATTCCCCAGGTGAAGATTGCCTGTTGGCCTAATACCGCTAACTACTGTTTCCATGTTTGCAAAAATATGAAATAAATTTAATTAGATCATTACTAAGCATCCGGTTATCAAGAATCGGTTATCCAAAAACTTTAAACTACCGACCGAAACTGTCTCAAAAAACGAACATCATTTTCAAAGAAAAGTCTGATATCTTCTATCTGGTATTTAACAATGGTCGGACGTTCGATACCCATACCGAAGGCAAAACCAGTGTATACTTCAGGATCAATACCACAGAATTCAAATACATTGGGATCAACCATACCACAACCCAAAATTTCTACCCAGCCGGTATATTTACAGATCCGGCATCCTTTGCCGCCACATAAGAAACATGAAATATCCATCTCGGCAGAAGGTTCGGTAAAGGGAAAATAAGACGGACGAAAACGAACCTTAACATCATGGCCTATAAATTCTTTTGCAAAATAATACAGGGTTTGTTTCAGGTCGGCAAATGAAACATTCTTATCTACATACAGTCCTTCAACCTGATGAAAAATGCAATGCGACCTTGCGGAGATGGCTTCATTTCTAAAAACACGCCCGGGATAGATTTCCCTTATGGGTGGTTTTTTTGATTTCATGGCTCTTACCTGAACGGAAGATGTATGCGTGCGCAGCAGAACATCAGGGTCTTTTTCGATAAAAAAAGTATCCTGCATATCCCTTGCCGGATGCTCTTCAGGAAAATTCAAGGCTGTAAAGTTGTGAAAATCATCTTCAATTTCCGGGCCTTCGGCTACCGTAAAACCAATACGGCTGAATATTTCAATCATATCGTTTCTTACGATCGAAAGCGGATGTCTTCCACCCAGCTCCATAAAATCAGCCGGAAGACTTAAATCCTTTTTCTTTTTGCCTGTCAGGCTTTTTTTGGTTAGTTCCTGCTGCAAATCATTGAACTTTTCCTGTGCGTGATTTTTTAGGCGGTTCAATGCCTGCCCGATCTCCCTTTTTTGCTCCGGGGGTATACTTTTAAATTCACCGAATAATGATGAAATAACACCTTTTTTGGTAAGATATTGCAACCTGAATTCTTCGAGCTGATCTTTATTTTTTACCTGATAATGATCAATTTCTTTTGATATTTTATCTATTCTTTCCTTCATTACAAATAAAAATTATTCGATGATTTCTATGGTCATGCTTACATCTTCAACAGGCTTATCACCGGGTTTTATGGTTTTTACATCAGCAATTTTATCCAGAACATCAAATCCCTCTACCAGTTCTCCGAAAACGGTATAATCTCCGTCGAGGTGAGGTGTTCCGCCAATGGTTTTATATACCTCCCTTTGTTTATCGGAAAAAGTTTTATTCATCCTTTTGGCCAGATAATCCAGTTCCTGGTCGCTTAATTTCCGGCCCTGGACAATATAAAACTGCGAACCCGATGATTTTTTCTGCGGATTAACCTGATCGCTCTGGCGGGCAGCAGCAAGTGCACCTGTTTTATGTATATAACCCGGAACAAATTCCGCATCAATTCTGTATCCCGGGCCTTCTTTACCTTTGGAATTCTTTCCACCATGAATCATAAATTCTTCTATCACACGGTGAAAGGTTGAACCATCGTACCATCCTTCTTTAACAAGCTTAAGGAAATTATCCCTGTGCAATGGTGTTTTGTTGTATAACTTCAGCTTCATATCTCCGTAATCGGTATGAATTACCACCATTTTTTCATCAGGTTTTGATTGTTGGTTATTTCCGGTTTCACTTTTTTTATCCGATCCGGTATTTTGGTTGCATCCTGTTGCAAAAAAGAATAAAATCATTCCGGTAATAATCACAAAATCATTTTTCATAGTGCATATATTTCAGTTACTTATAGAAGCTGCAATATTAATAAAATAAAGGCAAATACAGAAAGAATAACAAAAGCGATTTATTGTTTTCCGCGTTTTTCATTGTAACAACTTCTGCAAAGAGGTTCGTAATTGTTTGATTCGCCAAGCAAAACCAGTTTTTCATCTCCGGTTTTACGGAAGGAATAATGTGCAAGATTTCCACATTTCATGCAAATAGCATGCACTTTGGTAACATATTCGGCGGCAGACAACAGATCAGGAATAGGACCAAATGGTTTGCCTGTAAAATCCATGTCAAGACCGGCAACAATTACCCTTACACCCGAATTGGCCATTTGATTACAAACATTGCTCAGCTCTTTGTCAAAAAACTGCGCCTCATCAATACCGATTACATCAAAATCGTTGGCGTACAACAAAATTTGAGCAGCAGCCTCCACAGGTGTGGAATGAATTGATGTGGCATCATGTGAAACAACATTTTCTTCCTCATACCGTTTATCAATCCGGGATTTAAAAATCTCAACCTTTAGATTGGCGATTTTGGCCCTGTTTAAACGTCGGATTAATTCTTCAGTTTTGCCTGAGAACATCGAACCACATATAACTTCAATCCAACCTGAGCGGTTAGGATTTTTTGATTTTTCTAAAAACATGAAGCCAGGTTATTGTAAAGTTCTTAATTTTATCGAATGTTATATACAAATTTACAGTTTTCATTTTGAATTATATAAATCATTATTAAAGCAATGAATATCAAGGAATTGAAAAAGGATATCGGATACACTGCCATGTCTCTTGATGAGCAGGTGAAAAGGGTTCTGGAATTTGAGGGGAAAATTCCCCAGATAGATATTGATATCTTGATGGGAAGCATTAGAAAACTATATGAGGATACGCATCTTTTGAATAAGCTCAACAAGCAAAATGGTTTGATCGGGGATGAAGAACAAATAGAACATCCGAAAGATTATTCATTAAAAGAAGAAACGAAAAGAGAAGTTCCGGCCAAAGCGAAAATGCAGGTTCCGCAGAAGAAAAAAGAAGAAAAACCGCAAGCCCGTCCGGAAGAAAATCCTGAGCCAAAGACTTTGAAGGAGGAAAGCCAAATTCAGGAAAAACCAATTGATGTGCCCAAACAGGAAAAAACACAAAAAGCGAAAAAAGAAGAAAGCAAGCTGACCATTGACCTGTATGCTGACAATCATTCTACCATTGCTGATAAATTTTTTGATGAGCAGGATAAAAGTGTGGCAGCCAGGATCAAGAAAAACAAAATTTCAGATTTAAAAGCTGCCATCGGGATTAATGATAAATTTCTTTTTATTAATGAATTGTTCGATGGAAACATGCATGAATACAACGATGCAATAGAACAATTGAATAATTCGGGAAGCCTGAATGAAGCATTTGCCCTTATTGATAAATTGAAGGAAAAGTATAACTGGGAAGACAAGGATTCACTTAAGCAGATTATTTCATACATAGAAAGAAGATTTTAAAATATTGAAAAAATGAAAAAACTAATTGCGTTTTTTGCAGCTTGTTTAATTATTTCATTCACGGGTTTATCCCAGGATATTGACTATGCAAGGCATTTGATTGAAAAACTCTCATCAAAGAAATTTGCCGGACGGGGATATATTAAAAAAGGAGATCATAAAGCTGCAAAATATATTGCCAGACAGTTTAAAAAACATGGTGTCAGTTATTTTGGTGATGATTATTACCAGGAATTCAGCTTTCCGGTTAATACATTTCCTTCAAAAATAACTGTTGAAGTAAATAATAAAAAACTTAATCCCGGTAGGGAGTTTGTCGTTTACGCTAACTCCCCGGGTGCAGAGGGGGATTATGAACTGTTGTGGATGAGTAATGACACAGCCGATAAAAATTATCTGCTTGATTTTTATAAAAAAAATGATCTTAAAGGAAAAGTGCTTGTCGCTGATCAAAATCTCAGAAGACTGATCATGCAAAACCAGCCACCGGAGGCAGAAGGTGTGGTTTTGAGAAGAGAAAAAAAGATTTACTGGTTTCTTTCCATTGCAAAAAATGTAAATGATATTTTTTTCCTTGATGTTGCCTCATCAAGCCTGCCGGAAGGAACTGAAAACATTAGCATTACATTTGAAAACAAATTTATTGAAGATTACAAAACCCGCAATGTAATTGGTTATGTAAAAGGCAAAAAGTTCCCTGACAGCTTTTTTGTATTCACTGCACATTACGATCATTTGGGTTATATGGGAAAAGAAGCATGGTTTCCGGGAGCGAATGATAATGCCAGCGGTACGGCTATGATCATGGATCTGGCCCGCTATTTTGCATATCCTGAAAACCAGCCTGATTATTCAATTGCTTTTATGGCATTTGCCGGAGAGGAAACCGGATTGATGGGGTCCGGGTATTATGCCGAACATCCATTGTTTCCGCTTGAAAAGATCAAATTTGTTGTCAATCTCGACATGATCGGAACAGGTAGCAAGGGCATTACTATTGTCAATGGAAAAGTGCTGCCAAAGGCCTTCCGGAAATTTGGTAGTATTAATGATGAACATGTGCTGTTAAAAGATGTAAAAGCCAGAGGAGAATCATGCAACAGCGACCATTGCCCGTTTTATATGAAAGGAGTTCCTGCAATATTTATTTATACAAGAGGTAGAGAGTTTTCCGAATACCACAATCCTGACGATCTTGCTAAAGACCTTCCCTTAACTGAATACGAAGATCTTTTTCGCCTGTTTGTTTATTTTGTAAATGATTTTTAATTATGGGTAAATTGTTTGTTATACCCACACCAATTGGCAATCTTGAAGATATAACATTCAGGGCAGTAAAAGTTTTAAAAGAAGTTGATCTGATCCTGGCTGAGGACACCCGCAATACCGGAATCTTACTCAAGCATTATGAAATTTCAAAATCATTAAAAGCTCATCATCAATTTAACGAGCATAAAACCCTTGACTCAGTTGTTGAGATTATGAAAGAAGGGGAAAACGTAGGCCTGGTAAGTGATGCCGGCACTCCGGGTATTTCCGATCCTGGCTTTTTGCTGGTCAGGGCTTGCCTCGAAGCGGATATTCCGGTTGAATGCCTGCCCGGGCCAACTGCTTTTTTGCCGGCTTTAGTTCTTTCGGGTTTGCCATGTGATAAATTTCATTTTGAAGGTTTTCTTCCGCTTAAAAAGGGAAGAAAAACCAGGCTTGAGCAACTGGCTGAATTCAGGCAAACATTGGTTTTTTATGAAAGCCCGCATCGGTTGCTTAAAACCCTTTCCCAATTCTCAGCATATTTTGGTGGAGAAAGAAAAATTTCCGTTTCACGGGAAATAAGCAAGATACATGAAGAAACCATCCGAGGGACAATCATTGAAGTAGTTAATCTTTTCAAAGAAGAAAAGATCAGGGGGGAATTTGTGATTGTTGTTGCGGGGAATGACAAATAAACAAGGAACAATTAGTAAGGATTTAGTGAAATTTTGTGATTTAGTGTTTTTGTGGCGGAAACAGACCTTTTGATTGTTGCATAGTACTTTTTGGTGCCCCCGCCGATCACACCGGGTTCACCTTTTTCTGTTACATTGAGTATGTTATTTAACTATTACAATCTTTTGTTTCCCAATGATATTTCCATTAGCAATGAAAATACAGAAATAACTTCCGGATGGGAATTCTTCAAGACCTATATTCTTAACACCTCTTTTTTGATTTACCTGGAAACTCTTAATCTGTTTCCCTGTCCAGTCTATTATCTTAATATTACCTTCGGAACAACCTGCCGGCATAATATACTCAAATGATAACCAATCGGAGGCAGGCACCGGAATTACTTTAAACATTTTGTTTTCTCTGTTTGATTGTTTATTCCCGAAAACAACCGGGCTTGATTTAAAGGATGATGTATCAATAAAAGGAACTAATACAGAATCTTCGTGGAAGACAAACCGTAACAGTCCTCTTGCTTGAGCACCTGCAATATATTCACTGGAACATGCAATAGAATCAATTGTTAGTTTTTGAATGCTGTCAATTTCAAAGATTGTATTACCACTATCGGCCAGGGATATTAACAGGTTTTTATAAGTTGTGAAATAACTAAGTTCATCCTGAGACCAGTCACCAAGTTCCAATGAATTTGAAATTGATGATAGGACACCTGAAGCAGAGGACGTATTGTTTTCATGTAAATAACTATCAACCTCTGTAAATTCATTACCGAGGTTGTTTTTCTCATTTAACCAATATCTGACAGAATCAAGCGATGAATAAGAGGTGTCTGCTAATTCATTTACAATAAGCCTTGTAGCAGCACTGTTTCTTGTGGCGGAATAATAAGCCATATCATTTCGCAGAATGGTTTTATAGGTTTCTGTTCCACAAGTATCCCTGAGCATTTCAATCATGTAATCAGCTAAAGGATCAGGCTTGTTGGCAAGATAATCAAGAAAAGCTTCATTTCCCATTTCATCAGGATTTGCCGATAAAATCTCAAAAAGTATATTTGAAGGAAGTACATCCCAGGTATCGGCAGCTTTGCGCAATGCCTCTTCAGATAAATGCGGCGAGTCATTTAAAAGCCTGTTGCGGAGTTCGTTGGTCTGATCAGGTTGATAATCATCAATATCAGATACCAACTCAGGGGTGTCGCCTTCGTCTTTAAAAGAGTTATAGGCTGTTAATGCTCCTTCATATTCAGTATTACTCGTTAAATATGTATTTTCTGCGGCACATTTTGCCGAAGCATCCATTTTAGGAAATTCTCCACCAAAGTTTGATTGGCATTGATGATCCGTACTGGGAAATATTTCAATTCCAATGTAGTTTTCCGGGATTTCTGATGATGAAAGCGGATCATAATAATAATGTACAAACCAATTACCTTGATTATTGAAATCACTGCCATTAGGAGTAGATAGATGGGAAAATTCATTGCCTGCTGCCTGATTTATTGAACCCTGAACCGTGGCAATACCTGCATCATTTTCAACATAGAAATCAAAATAATTATTTGTATTAATGTTACACTCATATTTAAGGCCAACGGAAGTGTTTAATTCATTTAAGTTTATACCTGTGGCATAGTTGGCGCAAAACATATCTGTATAAGAATTACGGTATACCATATTTTCATCTTCACCGGAGTTGTTTACCCAAACACCAAATGTCATAAAATCCTCAACAGGTTCCTGACTTGTATTGGTAAATGTGTTTTCCTCAACAGTAAACCCTGTGCAACCATCCAGAACAATCCCTATCGAATAATTATTGATTAGTTTAGTGTTTGTGAAATTATTAAATATGTAAACCGGGTAATTAGCGCCATTGTTATATATACCGTACCTGT
>CAZTAW010000052.1:0-6051 GCA_964611705.1 uncultured Bacteroidales bacterium | reverse complement strand
GTTGTCAGTAAAATCGGAATACTTAACCACTGGATAATATCCTCTCTGTTCATTTGCACAATCGATTCCCCTGAACAGGCCGGAAAATTCAGAAGGGATTGTAAATTCCGGCGGGCACGGATCAATTGTTTCCTCGCAATAATATGTTACAGTATAGCCTGCATCAATTGATGTTATCCCTGTTCCGTATTCTGATTGTGTATCATCAAGATTGTTAAACTTACATCCCTTGAAATCTATACCATAAACATCCCACATGCTGACAAAACATGAAAATGCTGATGCTTGATTGTATTGTTCATTAACTTCAAATTGGCAATCTTTAAAAATGCTTTGATTATACATTTCCACAGATGGATTATTGGGATCATAATTATGATAACTGACAAACTCAACTGCACACATGCTGTTTCTGAAGGTTGAATTTTCAGCAACAATAATTCCACCACTGGTATTTTCATCATTTGGATTCCATAAGCGAACTGCCCTAAATGCATTTTCAATGGTTACATTATTAAGGGCCAATTTCCCTTGTGCACAACTACCTCCAATTGTAAACTGATGGCTGTTTTTATCACCCCAAACTTCTATCCCCTGCCACTGGCCACGACAACCATTAGTTAGTATTGCATCATTTATTTCAACTGTAGCCCCAGCTTTAATAATCATTTTGCCTCCTTCCGGAAATGAAATATTTCCGTTAATCTGTAGGTTAACATCTTCCTCAACTATTAAATCACCAGAAAGCACTTTGTCTACTGACCAAACTTCATCCTGGTCAACCGTGATATCTAAGTAGGATGGGCAAAAATCACCATATATTCCACTGTTAAATCTGTCATGTCTTACCTTACCCCATTCAATCCTTTCAGCACTTCCTTTTGTATCCCAACAATATACCCTTTCTGATCCAGTAGCAATTATTTCGTTTTTACTATCATTATCAATGTCATCAATACAAGGAGTTGAAAAAATACTTGGGACCTGAAGTGGAAATCCAAGAACAATACTTCCATCTGTATTATAAGCATGGATTAACCTTTCCGTAGAATGGTTTGAACTAATAATTATCTCAATATCGTTATCCGTATCCACATCGGCAAGCAAAGGTGTAATTAATTTACACTCCATATCAGGTACTTCAATAGGGAAGTTTGCGTTTAATATATCACCATTACTCTGCCAGCAATATATTTTGTCTTTATCAGCAATTACAACTTCTAAATCGGAATCTGAATCGAGATTACCTACACTTGGTGATGGCAACCATAACACATCTCCAACATCTAAACTAGTTAACTCAAATTTATGATCTGGATTATCATATTCCCAATTTGGAATTTCATTTCCAAACCTGTCCAGAATAAACACTCTTCCATATGGTGTATTGTTCTCAAATCTTCCTGAAACAGCAATAATTTCATAAAAATTGTCATTGTTTATATCGGCTGCGGCTAATTTGCAATCCATCCTGTCGTAAGTACCACCATCTCCGTTTTGATAGAATAAATACTCAGGATCACTGTTTTGGATATAGGGCTCACCATTATATGTAAATGCATATATGCCGGCAGTGAAATTGTTTTGATTCGAAAATCCGCAAAAAACCTCTTTATATCCATCATTATTGATGTCTATAGCCAATGGCATACCCATACCAATAGCTTCTCCAATATTAACAGGCCAATTAGGGTAATTTGCCAACTCATTATTATTATTTACATAAAAAACATTAATTGAACTAGCCCAGGGTCCTTTCTGTATTATTTCCATCTTGCCATCATTATCCAGGTCAGAGATAGTTACTCCGTTATAATCGAGTCCAATTTGGCTGCTGCAAAGCAAATCAGGGCCTTCTCCATCAGGTTTTTCAGTAAGGGAATGAATAAAGAGCTTTTGCCTGTCAAAATCACTATCATTACCTTTTGTGGTAGTAATAATGTCGAGTATACCATCATTATTAATATCAACAAGCGCAGGGTTTGAACGGCTACCAGCTTTATTAAATTTGTAAATCCCACTAACACTGGTTATATCATCATCAATATTATAGATGTTATCTTTATCATGATAAAATCCCATTATACCACCACTCTCACAATTTTGCGCTGATCCATCAGACATAGTAAAAAATATTTCTTTTTTCCCATCTGAGTTAAAGTCTGCGGTCATTACTGCACCTTCAGTATTATTACCATAATTGTCCGTACTAATCCTCTCCTCCGGCCAGTCAGGGTGATAAGGTAGTGTAGTCCAGGCATATAATACATCTGAAAAAAGACTTTCAGTACCACCTTTAGTTACTGATGTAATCTTATAGTAGTATTTCGAGTACTCATCTAAATTTTCATCTGTCCAGGTTGAGAATTCTACTAAATCTGTATTAATTGGATTGTCGAATCCCTCATCAGGATATTCACTTCTGTATACATTAAATCCCTTGATACCAGCCTGTAATGGGAATTCCCAAAATAGTGATATGCTGTTATACATACTATTGAAACCGAGCTGGGTTGGCGGATCGGGTTTTTTTAAGTTAATAGCAGGGAAAAGATCATTGTAGTATAAATGACCATATTCATTTTCAAGAGTAAACAATAATCTAACATCATCACCTTGTTGATAATCTTGGGATAAGATTAGTACAAAAGGTTCTGTATTCTCTACCCTTGAATAAGGATTTATATCACCAAATTCAACTGAGTAAACACTTATATCTTCAATTGGTGTTGTTGGTTCTTTATCAATAACTCCTGTCAAATTCACAGCCTTACCTGTAAATCTGTTTATTAATTCAACATATAGTTCAACTTCTTCTCCTGCTTCAAGAATATCATCTCCGTTCTCAGTTATGTATCTAACTTTTATTATTTCTGCATCGGAAGCATGTACTTCACAATACAAAGTTTCAGTAAATGTTAAGGAGGAATTACAATTAATAGTAAGAATGAATTTTGCCAAAAAAACATCCGGTGCATCTTTGTCAATATCAAAAACGAATGTTTCGTTTGAGCTACTTGTTCCACAGGAAATTATATCGGGGAAGCCGGATTGGTTATAAGCCGGATTTACGGTTATATAATTTGAAGAAAAATGGCTGTTATCTGTTTCCAGTTCGGCAGTGATATTACTTGCTGTGACAGCACCCTGATTTTCAAGTATGATATTTAATTCTATTGTTTCGCCTGCATCTAACAAAAAATCAGCATTTCCATTGCTGGATCCGCTTTTATCATCATCAATATCAAAAGCTGAAATAAAAACATGCGGATTATCAGGATTGATTTGTATATCGTAAGATTTTTCCTCAGGTAAATGATTGCCTGCTGTTACTGTAATAAACAGCTTCTCATCATCATTATTTGGGTCTAATGTTGGCGAATCCGGTTTGATGCTCATGCTTACAGGTTTTACGGTTCCATCTCCTGTAATGTTTTCAATGCTGTAAACTTGATCTTTCTTAAAAATGCAAATTGCGGCTTCAACATCATTTTCCAAACCCTCAATATTAAAATCTAAGGTTTGATTGCCAGTATATATATTGTTTGGTAGATTAATTAAATTTATGTCTTGTTGAGGAATATCTGTCCAAAGTTTCATATTAGGTTCAGTAAGAATATTCTGAACAAAAAACCCCCATCGTTTAAAGCTTTCTTTAAAAGAATAATTGGAATAACGCTCTTTGATAAAGTTAAATTAATGACTTATATCCTTATTGAAATTATTATTTCTGTGATATATAAAGTACTTTGCATAATCTGAAGGATCACGATTAAATCCTTCTCTTGTATTCCCTATTAATGAAACTCCCCCATTAATTGTAGTAATAAACTGTTCAGCAATACAATCCTTATCAAAAGCCATTGTCATACAGTGTAGTAGCCACAAAAACTGACTTTGGTCAATGTTCTGTAAATCAATCATTTCCTGTTTATATATGTTTCCTAGGCATGCTTCAAATGCATATTCCCCTCCATGACCAAAACCCAGAATAATATTATAATTTGGAGTTCCGTTAGCATTCATGTGATTAAGAACATCTTCATTAATAAATCCATCATCTTCATAAAGCTTAGTCATTGAATTTTGTTGTATGTCATGACGGAATTCACTAGCTACTGTCTCCATTTGAGAACTATTTATTTGGTCTGAATCCGCTGAAAACAATAAAACATAATTTTCATTGCCCTGTGATTTTTTAATATAATTAAAATACTTGGTAAGATAATTATTCAATTCATTTATATCTTCAACAGGTATTCTTCCTAAGTAAATATCTGGTATCCTGTCAACCTGGTCAAGATTTATTTCATCATTATTTTCTTCGTAAAATGATCCATCATTTGATCGATTCCAGTTTGCTTCCCCGAATGTAGCATCCCTGTCAGAATTCCATGAGCCGTCAATACACGAATAGTAGATATCTGTAGGTATAAATGCTCCTTTTGGGTAAACATCAGGTAGTGTCATGGAAAAAGTTGGATAACTCCAAGCATATCTAACTGGAACTAAGTTGATATCCCCACCGAGTAAAACATATTCAGTACCCCAGTTTTCGTATGCATCAGATATAAAATTTCTGATTTTTTCAGGTTTGTCATTACCCTGATAATATGTATAAATCCAATCCGTGGTTTTAACAACAGTTGGCACCCCAGTTTTTGTTTTCCAATTTGCAATTTCTTCAAATTTTTGAACAAAATCTTCACCCTTTGTAATAATTACATATTTTACAGGGCTGCCTGAAAAATTAGGAAATTCATCCGGTAAAAAGGCATCAGGATATTGATCAATTATTTCGGGTTGTAAATAGTCATCAACATCTTCAGGATTGTCCACAAATTCCTTGATTTCTGTTAAAATATTATTATAAGAGTATGATAGCAATCTTTTATGTTTTATAATATCTGTCTGATCGTCAGTATAGTTTAAAGTAAACTCAATATGTGTTGTAAGTTTGAGTTTTCCTGTTGAGGGATTAAACTGAAGTGGATAAAAATTAATACTGGCAATTTTTACTCCCTTCATTGAATTTGCTCCATGGTTATTCATTTGATTTGATGGATAAAATACCTCCAATGCATAAACTTCAGGATCAGGTTCTGTAAACCCTCCCTCAGATAACCCGGGAACAACAGGTGCCTGGGTTGGATAAATATTGTACGTACCTGTAACTTCTTCCTGTACTATTTGCACAATCTCAATGCTTGATACCTGTTTATCGGAAGGTAATGCAATATGAAGATTCCTGACCGGGAGCAGGGGTTTACCGGCATCGGTTTCATCATAACATCCTTGCAGTTTAACAATATCATAACCGTCGCTTTGATTAAATAATAATTGAGAAGCCGAATAGTCAACTTGTCCTGAATACTGGGCCTCTGTTGTGCTTATGATCAGGCATAACATACTAATAAGCATAATGATTTTTGATTTGTTTTTCATAATTTTGCAGTGTTTTCGATTAATTATTTATTTAATTAATTATGGCCGGGGCTTATCCTGATGGCTTGGGGTTGCCCCGGTTTTTTATTGTTTTATTAGTTTATGATTAAAGCTATTGGTTTCATTTTCAATATTAAGAATATAGACCCCGGCTTTAAAACCCTGCATATTGATCTTTGTTTTGCCATTATGAGAATTTATTACCTTTTTAAAAACCGGCTTTCCGTAAAGGCTATAAATTGCAATAGATACTGTGTTTTGTGTATGAGAGTATTTGATGTATAAAGCATCCGTAACAGGGTTTGGAAATACCTTAATTGCAGCCTGGATATTTTTTTCTTTTACATATGCACCTGTATCCAGACCAATGTGATAAGGCCTGCGGTAAAGGGTAAGTTCTGTTGCTTTGGAATTTGTGGCTGTACAAGTATAGGTTCCGGTATCCGATGCGGTGAGGTTTTCAATATATAAGGTATCGGCAGTGCTGCTTTCAAGTATCAGTTCATCATTTAAAAACCATTTATAATATGTATATTCTCCGCCAGTACCTGAATAAATACTAATATTGCTTCCCGGAGGTAACAGGGTATCTGTTTTCATTTCCAT
>CAZTAW010000051.1:0-16167 GCA_964611705.1 uncultured Bacteroidales bacterium | reverse complement strand
TTCGTGGCAGCAAGCATAGCAGGAAATAAATGTGAATTATAATCTACATCACGTGGGTTAAATTCTTCCCAAAGTTTAATTTTTTGTTCATCAAAGTCGAATGAATAGAGATTAAATTGCTCAACAAGCCACAGGCATGTATCTGAATTAATAATATCTACGAAGAAATTATCTTTTAGGTTTTCTTTTGGTGAATAGTTGAACACTTCATAATCAGATGAGCCTAATTTTAAGCGTAATAATTTACCATTCTGCTCATAAGTTCCTGCCCAAAAATCATTATTCTTGCCTTGTATTCCCGTGTTCAATTTATAGGGGATAAGTTTTCTATCGAAAATATGTGCATTAAGTTGTGTAAAATATAAACCATTACTAAAAGAGCTTACAAACAACTGGCCATCATTAGTGAGAATGATGTCGGACGGATGCAATACAGCGGGGCCTTCACCATTGATAGAATTCAGAAAGGAGGTTTCACCGGTTTCAATATTCAATACGCCGAGACTTTTGTACTCTGCAGCAAACCATAATTCGTTCTTGCTTTTTCTGACAATTTTTTTAACATTGTTTCTGTATCCGTTTACAGGTTCCAATGCTTCGTATTTGTAACTCTTAAATGTTCCGGTTTGTGTGTTAAGTCGGCATATACCGCCACCCCAGCTACCGTACCACAGTTCATCCTTTTCCAGAAATAAAAAATTGCGGGCAGTCATTTCGCTAACGCAGTATAATTCAGGGTTTTCCGATTTTTCGCGTATGATGGGATAATAAAAAAACTGCTTTGAATTAATATTGAACTTGAATATCCCGTGTAATGACCCTAACCAGATATTTTCCTGATTAAAAGGATCAGGAATACCGGATATTATGCAATTGGCACGACGATGCGGTAATTGAGGAAATTGATCAACCGGCTTATAATTAGTTAATGATTGTTTCTCAGGATTGTAAACATCAAAACCTGTATATGAACATGAAATATAGATATTACCGAATGTATCTTCAAAGATCATTTTGTGTTGAACAGAAGAAAGCCCGGCATTAGTGCCATCAGATACGGGGATATGTTTTATTTTAAGAGTTATAGGATCAATTATATTTACACCTTTGTCATTAGTTCCGACCCAGATTTTTCCTCTACTATCACAAAAAAGGCTTAGGATATAATCCTCGCATATGCTAGCTGAGTCATTTGGGTCGTGTCTTAAGCTTATTAAATCAGTACCATCAAAGCGGTACAAGCCGTTATTAGTTCCTATCCAGATAAAACCAAATTTATCCATTTCAATAACATTGATACTACTAATATCAAAATCATTGGTAGAGGTAACATTATTAAAATAATACTGGCCAAAAGAAATATTAGTCAGGAAAAGTAAAAACAAAGTAATATGTTTCAGTTTTTTTATCAAAAGAATTTTAGCATAAAGTTAACATATTTTGTTGAAGAAATACCAGTAAGAATATGTGATTTATCAATAAGGTTTATTGGATTGTTGAAAATGTTGAGTGAAATACTTCAAACCAATAAAGGAGAAATGTAAAAAGCTAAGCTTTTGTTATTAATAAACCCGCCTTCGCTACGTCTTCGTGGTAGCTTCGGCGGGTTATATTAATCGCATATTTAGCACAGCGATAGCATTAATAGCTTATTGTCCAACAGAATAGCGATAGATCAGCGGGCCGTCGCCACAGACGATGCCGTCATATTCGCCATAGAATTTTACTTTATTGAGTTTTTGCTTTCCAACTGATTCCAGGACTGGTTCCCAAGTATAGCCACCATCCATGGTGTGCATTAATTTGGCTTCGTCTTCTGTGGTGTTTACCCCTATGGTTGCATAACCCTCATTAGGGTCGGTAAAGAAACAGGAAGAGAAGGGAAGCAATTCGCTCTGGCTGATTTTCTCCCAGCTTTGTCCGCCATTTGTGGTTTTCAGTATGATGGCATTATTGCCTTCCTGACCCGCGATCCAGCCATCACTTTCATTGAAAAAGTGGATGCCGTTTAGTACTTCTGTACCATTGAGCTCATGAAATATATGATCAGTCCAGCTATCACCGCCATCAAGGCTGATGGTATAATAAATACTGTTTGTATTGTTTTCATCTTCAATGTCATAAACGAGAACAAAGTTACCTTCCGACCACATTTTTGGTGGACGGCCATATTCATTCGGATGGGGGAGTTCATAGGTTCCCGTTGGTTCATGGCTGGCACTGTTGGCATGATAAATCCTGAACTGATAAGGGATGCCGGTATCTTTCCCTACTGCAATGATCTCACCATCCATATTATTACCCAGTGCGAAAATCTTTTTCCACTGGAAGGTTGGCTGTGTATAATACTCATCGCCATAGCGAAGCTCTTCGATGGTACTGCCACCATTTTCGGTAAAATAAACTTCATTGGTTCCGGTAAGGAAAAGCCCGTCTTGTTCATTCTGAATGACAAGTTGCTCCAGCCCCATGTTCATAGAATTAATCACTTCCCAGTTATAACCACCATCGGTGGATTTAAGCACTTTACCGGTGCCGCCCTCGCTGGTGGTGAGCCAGAGGTTCGTTCCGCTCAGTATCTGGGCATCAGTAATGCTTGTGTTTTGATATATGCCTAAATTGCTCAGGTCAATGCTTGTCCAGTGTACTTCGCGAAGGTGCACATTTGCCGCATCCGAGGAGTAGGGAACATCACCGAAGATGGCAGCAACCCTGATTTCGATATCGCCTTCGCTGAAATTATTCGTGTTGAGGTTCCATTCAAAAGGTTCCTCGGCATCGCTGCCGATCATTGCGCCATTGAGTTTAAACATGACCCAATCGGGAGTAGTTCCGGTATATTCTGTTGTGATTTTCAGATCATTTCCAATGTGCCATTGCATATCGTTGGTGGGATTAGTGAGATATATGGCATCCTCAAAGGGCTGTTGCTCAAAATGCATCAGCTCTTTTTTATAAATCTCAATATCTTTTCCCCAATTAACACCGAACCCGATCAGGTTAACTTTTGCGCCAACATTGGCTTTTACACCAATATCGAAAAATAGATCCCACAATTGCTGATCAGTATAAAGATAGCCATACAGATCGGCTGTGGCAGCAATATAGGCATAGGGCCCGGCGATACCATAAAGCAACAAATCGATTTCATGACCGATCATGGCTTCAAAATCACAGTTGGCATTTAATCTTGGTGCGGTGAAATCATGTCCGCCGCTTATTTCATTGATTGCGGACCAACCGCCTCCATCTCCATCCTTATAGCGGACTCCCATTTTGCCATTGATATTTTCAGAGGCCATGGCGGTTAATTCAGCGGTGATAGTGCCATCCGCAGAAACGAAAAGCTGCACGCGTGGAACAAATACCACCGGAACAGTTCCCACCATAAATGTCCACGGGGTGAAATAAAATTCGACTAGTGGAATTTTTTTATTAATGGCCATGCCTGTTTCAGAAAACATTTGTAATTGAGCGCTCTGGTTTACCTCCACGCCACTTTCGAATTTATTGACAAAAATACGTGGTTCGGGCAGGACTTCCCAGTCCCATTCAAAATCAAAGAAAAATTCCATATCGAGTTGGGTATGCCCGGAAAGGGTAAAAGAGCCGTTTTCGTTTTCAAAAGTGTTTTCATATTCGAATTCAAAGACGGTAAAATCAGTTGATTTTGTATTGATGAAGCTGGAAGAATATGTCGATGGTGAAGTAAAATGTAAAACCTTATACGAAATCGCGATGTCTTTTATCTACATACGTAAATTCGATACAGCCAGGTATATCCTTTCATATTTGGTTGAACTTGGCCATAAAATGGGGGATTCAGCATTCAAAGCAAAGGCAATGAGTCAAATTAGTTATGCGCACTATCGTTCCGGGCAAATTAACGATGCTTATGAATTGATTATAAAGGCGCAAAAACTGGCTGAAAAGTACAGCGACAGTCATTATATTGCCATAAACCGTTTCAGGCATGGCGTTTTTGCCAAAAAACTCAGTAAGTACGAAGAAGCCATCACACAGTATAATAAGGCACTCGAAATATATGAGGCAAAAGGAAATGAGAAGATGAAAGCCCGATTGCTGGGAAATATTGGTAATTTGTTTTTTAACCTGGATCATCTTGATAAAGCAATCCAATATCATAATGAAGCTATTGCAGTTCATAAAATTCTTAAGGATTCTGTTCAGATTGCAGGCTCACTGAATGATCTGGGTAATTCTTATTATAAAAAAGGGATAACCGATATGGCTTTGAATTACTATTTTAATGCAGCCGAAATTAACCGCCGCATCGGAAATGATATCTGGCTGGCTTATAATACGCAGAATATATCTACCATTTATTCCGATCTCAACCGATACGAAGAGGCATTGAAATACGCCAGGGAGGCTTTGAAATTTAAAAAGAATGGAAATGATCCACAAAGCCTGCTTACTTCTTATGCCACAATCGGAGATATCTATTACCTGAAAGGAAATTATCAAAGTGCACTTGAATATTTGGATACCGCGCTAAATTTGTCATCTGAACTTGGCGTTAAAAATGACCTGATTACTATTATTAAAAATAAAGCTAAAACCTATGCTGCCATGGGGAAGTACAAGGAAGCATATGAAATGCGTTTGGAATATGCCGCTGAGAAAGACAGTGTGTTCAATGAAAAAAAAATTAATGCCATCAATGATATTCATGAGAAATATGAAACCGCCAGGAAAGAGCAGCAAATACAGGAGCTAACACACCAGAAAGAAATTGAATCGAAAGAGAAACAGGTGCAGAGAATAATATTTGCATCCGTTTTGTTTGGCTTTATTTTGATATTGTTGTTTGTTTTGCAAAAGCGGAAAAAAGACCGACAATTGCTCAGGCAAAAAGAATTGGTTCATAAAAAGGAAAAAGCGCTTGCCGAAGCAGAACTTGAAAAAAGTAAGTTAAAAGAAGAGGAGCTACAACAATCAAACAACCATAAAACCAAACAGCTTAGCACCCATGCGCTACACATGGTGCAGAAAAATACCATCTTGCAGGAAATACAGGATGATCTTAAAAAAATTGCAAAAAGATCAAATGATGAGGATAAGCCTCAATACAAACGAATTAACCTGAGTATTAAACAAAGCCTTCGTGCAGACAATGATTGGGATGTGTTTAAAATGTATTTTGAAGACATCAACAAAAACTTTTATAATTATCTGAAAAAGGTCAATGAAAACCTCAGCATATACGACTTCCGCTTGTGTGCACTCATAAAACTCAACTTTAATAGCAAGGAGATGGCTTCGGTTTTAAACATTGCTCCCAATAGTATTAAAAGTGCCCGATACCGCCTTAAGAAAAGATTAAAGCTGGATGAAGAGGTAGATTTAGAAGAGTTTATCAGGAAAATAGATTGATAAATTCCATTTGCACGTCTGGCAATTTTTTAAAGTCACCGTGTGAATGAACCGATATAACAAAATGAAGAAATGATAATTAATAATCTCCGTTTTCACTTCGCTTCACAAGCTGCCTGGTTGAAAGCAAGCCACAAGCCGCCTCAATATCCTGTCCCCGTGAGGTTCTGATGGTTGTTGTAATCCCTTTTGCCTTCAGCGCATCCCGGAATCCTTCGATGGATTGGTCGCTGCTACTTTGTAGTGGTGTGCCGGGAATGGGATGAAAACGCAATAAATTGACACGGCATTTGATGCCATGAAGCAATTTAACCAGCCCTTTTACATGTCGTTCCTGATCGTTGAAATCCTTGAACATAATGTACTCGAAACTCACCCGTCTCTGCCTGCCCCATTCGGTGCTTTTTATCGCATCCATCACTTGAGGCAATGCGTAAACATTTTCGACGGGCATGATCTTTCTTCTTTCTTCTTCGAAGGGGGAATGCAGACTAACAGCCAGATGGGCTTTTGTTTCTTCGAGGAAGCGTTTGATACCGGGAAAAATTCCTATGGTGGAAACGGTGACACGGCGAGGTGCCATTTCAAATCCCCAGGGCTCGGTGAGAATCTGAACGGATTTCATAACATTTTCAAGATTATCAAAAGGCTCGCCCATACCCATGAAAACGATGTTGGTGAGCTTTTCTCTTTCGGGCAAACTCATGATCTGATTCAAAATCTGATTGGCGCTCAATTGTCCCTGAAAACCCTGTTTGCCTGTCGCACAGAAAAGGCATCCCATCTTACATCCGACTTGCGATGAAACACAGAGCGTTGCCCTGTCCGTTTCCGGTATATAAGCGGCTTCGATGAATTTTTCATCCCCTGCAGGGAACAAATACTTTTTAGTGCCGTCGCTGGAATCACTTACTTTTGAATGTGAAGTGAGCCCCAGTTCGTATTTTTCGGCCAGCCTGGCCCTTACTTCTTTGGAAAGATTGCTCATTTGTTCAATGGAGGAGATGTCTTTTTTATATAACCAGCCGGCAATTTGTTTTGTGGTGAATTCGGGTAATTGATACGCACGAACTATTTGCTGCAGTTCATCTAATGTTTTACCGAATAATGTTTCTTTTTTCTCCATCAAAGATAAATTTTTTTAGTTTATCATAAGTTATACTGGTCATTATTATCTTACAAGAAATGCAATGCATTTTTTTGTTAGATGCAGTTATACCGATAGGAACATAAGCTCAATCATTGCAAACCTGTTCCGAATCGGTATTAATCCTTAATGCATCTTACAGAGTAATAGCAGGACTTGTCAATCTGGATTCTTTGCGGGCTGTCCGAATGTTCAACAAATAACCTGTTGAGGGCCAGGTTGTTCCACGCTTTATTCCATGATGAGGTCCAGAAAAAGGCATTCCGCCCTTCTCCCCAGAAAGTGCCGTTGTCGTTCATCCTGCCGGCCGGAAGAACCGTGAAACCGTATGTATCATCACCTTGCAGGCCCGGTTCATGGCTGTAACGGTTCGGTTTCCAGCCTGTTTTGGATTTCAGTTTCCTGCCGGCATCTTTTCCCCGGATAACATTTTCCTGTTCCCATATGGGATCATCACTTGAAAATTCGCTGTCTGCATATCCTTCCAAAATTTTCCAGTCAATATCCGTTGGGATGTGCCAGCCGGGCGGGCAGATTCCCTGTGCGCCTTCAGAATCAACATATTCCATCATTTCTGACCATTTATACAGTCCGCCATATTTACTGCAATTGGTTTCAAGATTATTCAGGCAGTGTTTCTCAACAATGTTGTTATCGGTTTGATAGGTTCCTGAGAGGAGCATTGTTCCCACATTGAGGTTTCCGGAAAACCAGCACTGATCGCAGATGGGCACAATGGGATATCTTTGCCCCTTATAATCCACATATTTCCTGCCCTCACAGGGCCCTGCATGTTCATCTCCGGATTCAGCAGGTTTCGTTTCATGCTTGCCTTTTGCTACATCCTGAACACTGCCTTGTAAATTCTGTAACGCAACTGGCGTATCTTCAGCTTTTAAAAGGCTGAAGCTGTTAAGAACGGCATCGGCTTCATTAATCCTGTTCTCAAATTCTACTACCGGGATAACGGTAAATAACAGATAGCCTTTTTGATCGGTCACGATGCTAAAAGTAACAACTGCAACCTCAAGTCCGTCATAGCTGTTTGTATAAACACCCATCACACCAGGTATTCCGTTCAGTTCCTCTTTCGAATAGCTATGTTGTTTCGCCCCCTGGGCCTGCATTTCGTCGTCCATTAGCTTTGCCACATCATTCGCAGATATATCCGCTTCTGCGGCAAAACAACGTAATTGTATAGCGATGTTTTCATCCGGGCTTAGCAGATCGAGTACCTTATCGGAGCCATCCATAAATGATTTGACAGTCCAATTTGATGGAAATTCCAGGCGGAATTGATATTGATCGTCCGTATGGCTCTTTAACTGACCGGTGACCGACAAATAAGCAAACGAGAAAACCAGAAGCAGCGCAATTTGTTTAGCAATTTTCATGTTGTATGTTTTTATGCTTGCAGTATTTTATTGTTTTACAAATGTAAAGGATGTGCCATCGTCGGAAACCCTTATCAGTTTGTTGCCGTCTATGGTATAAGTATCTGAAAGCCCACCCTGATGGGTAAGGATTAGTTGGTTGCCGTTCACTTTCCAGCTTCCGTCGGTGCCTCCTACATAACTTCCCGAATTCTTGGGATTGTATTTTTCGCTGTAAGTCCCGTTGCTGTTGATCTGAATATAATGATAGTTCACCATGGATTTGCCATCGGAACGGCTGATAAAGTTGTACCTTCCTGTGATATCAGCAGGAACTGTTGTTTGGTCATCATTGTTTTTTGTGCCTCCAAGTAAACCATTTAATCCCGAAGGTTCTTTCTCTTCTTGTTGAGTAATAACCTCCTGTGATTCAAATCCTTCAATAATAAAAGATTGCGTTACCGATTTGATCTCCGGGCTTTTTTGTTGTAACATACTTGTTGGTACAAACACAGTAACTGCATATCCATAACCATTCTGAACGGTATAAAAGGCACTTATCGTGATATCAATGCCATTGTATTGTGTTGTGTATATTCCCAGCTTGCCGGGAATCCCGTTTTTAGATGTGTGATCCTCCAGGCTTTGTTTTTGCGTGCCGGCAGGTAGCATGTTTTCTTCATATACCTGAGCAAGGATATCCGTAGTTACTTCGGCTCCGGCCTCAAATGCTCTTACCTGGATGGCAATATTTTCATCCGGACTATAAAAGTCATAGATCTTATCCGTACCGTCCATGTATGAATTGGATGACCAGCTTGCCGGCACATCTATCTTAAACTTAAATTCATGATCAACATACCATTTGGCTTGCAATGTATTAACAGAAAAAGCAAATGCAATTAAAAAGCTGATTGTAATTAGGTTTCTTGTTTTCATTTCACTAAGATTTTTTATTTCAGATTTTAGTTTTTAAGTTTTACCAGTTCGAGTTTTAAGTTACTCAATTTTAGTACAGACAACTCCAATCCATCCTGTGGAAGAGGTCCATACCTGCATACGAACTTTATTTTTCTCTCTCTGAGGGAAAGTTGCTTTAATGAGATATGATCCCTGGCTGTCATTCCATCTATGTTCGGCTATAATTCGGCAATAGTTTTCATAATTTGGGCAATCCAATCTGGTATCCCATGTTGCATCACCTTTTGGCAGATAAAAAGATGGCGTGAAAATGTAATTATCACCAGTCCAGCTTATATGCGAATCATTTAGCCCGATTATTCCAAGGAACTTATCTTTGCCACAATCATATTTTCCTTCGGGCCAAACGCCTTCCTGCCATATCTTTCCAGGAGGGAGGGTTGTTCCGATACGAACATTGTTATCAGTGGTGGGCTGTTGGGTATTGTTTTTATCACCGCTTAAACCACCCAGGCCTTTTGGTTCTTTCTCCTGTGCGATTTGGTTATGATCTTCAAGAATGGTGAAAGTATTAAGTATTGCATCCGTTTCTTGTACTTTTTGGTCGAACATTGAAACCGGTACAATAATGAGGAATAGGTATCCGATTTGGTTTTTAACCGCTGAAAATGTGATGAGTGCTACCTCTTTACCATCGTAACTGTTTTTATAAATACCCAGTTTGCCATGTGTTCCGTTCAGCTCATCGTCGGTAAGGCTCAATTTTGTGGCGCCCTGAGAAGTGAACTCCTCTTCAAATACTTTTGCAATGAGATCAGCGGTAATACCTTCTTCTGCCTTGAACGCCCTGAGTTGTAAAGCTACATTTTCATCAGGACTGGTAAAGTCGTAAACTTTGTTGGTTCCTTCAATATAACTGCTGGCTTTCCAGGTGTCAGGAACATTGATCTTGAATTTGTATTGCTGATCGGTATACCATTTTGCATTGGCTCCAAAGGAAGCCAGCAGCAATAAGAGAATTAGTAATGACAGGGATTTTTTCATGGCTTTGCTATTGAATTATTTTTATGCGATTACCGTATTTCAAAGTTTTTCACTTTTGGTGATTTGTCATCTTCCCCAATGCTGATTTCAACGGCATATTTGCCGGTTGGCCAGCCATTGTTGGGTCTGCTTAGTGAGCTGTGTAAGTTAAGACTGGTACCCTTGTTTTCCGAATTAAGTGTTACTTCATCAATAACAACCTGGGGCTCTTCAAGGTATTTCCATGTAAAAGTTACCTTTGTATTATCAGGTGCATTTTTTAGCTTGCAACTGATGTATATCTCCGGAATATTTGTTGATAATACAGAGTTATCACTGTTGCAAAGTGAACCACTTAAAGATTCACATATTTTGATGTCTTTGACATTTGCAGTTGTAAACTCGAAATTACATGAGGATAACATTATTCCTCCGAGAATCAGAACAAAAAAGTAGATTTTGAAGTTTTTCATTTTTTCTTTTTTTGATTGTTAATATTTCTTTTCATTCCGGTTTTATTTTTCCATAAAAACCGAATCAAAAATATATCAAGGGAAAAGTGGAAACTAAATGATTATGGTGTGTGATGTGTTTGGATTATAATTTGCCTGAGGAATTTTATTATTTGTTCAGGATGATGAAGCAAGTGCTTTTAAAAATCCCTCTTTCCTTCTTGATGATACCGGAACACGGGTACCCTCCTTAAGCACAGCATTTCCACCGGCTTTTTTCTCAAAGCTATCAACAAATTGCATATTGATCAGATGGGACTGATGTACACGGAAAAATCCATATGGAACCAGCATTTCTTCAAAATCTTTCAAAGTTTTAGCAACAATGATCCTGTTTTTACCTTCAATAAAAATGTTGGTATAATTCTCGCTCGCCTCGCATCTTATCAGCTTGCTGGTTTCAACAATGTGAATATTGTCGGATGTGTTGAGAATGATCTTTTTATTCCGGTTATGATTTTTTACGTTTTCAATGCAGGTTTCAATCTGGAGATTCAGCCTTTCATCGTGTTCTATGGCTTCCCTGACTTTTTCAATTGCCCGGCGAAGTTCATCAGGCTTGACCGGTTTTAGCAGATAATCCAATGCGCTGAGTTTGATGGCCCGCAGTGCATATTCATTATATGCAGTGATAAAAACAAGCTTGAAGTTGTATTTCTTAAGTTTTTCTATTACATCGAATCCGGTTCCGTCTGGTAATCTTACATCGAGCAACACAAGATCGGGATTATTGTTTTTAATGAGTTCAATACCTTCTTTTACATTCCTGGCTTCTCCGGCTATTTCCATATCCTTGCTGTAAAAGTTAAGCATGTTAACCAAAGCTTTGCGTGCGTTTATTTCGTCTTCAACGATTATGGTTTTAATTTTCATTTTCTTTGTCTTTTAAGTTGTTGTTGGAATATGGGTAAGAGATTTTAAACGGTATTTTGAATTGTACAGTTGTTCCGGCAATGCTTCCATCGTTGTTTTTCTCTTCCCTGATGCTGAAGAGAATTTTACTATTGTTTTTGCGGTTCAGTATTTCAAGTCGTTTTTTACAAATAGAGATGGCAAGAGACTCATGCTCCGGCTTGTTTTTTTCTTTAATCTTACCGGAAGCGGTCAGCCCTATTCCGTTATCTTTAACAATAAAGATGATGTTGTTTTTCTCAAGCTTGTAATCAACAGAAATATGACCTTCTTTTTCAAGGTTTTTAATGCCGTGTTCAATGGCGTTTTCAAGAAAGGGTTGCGCCAGCATCGGCGGAACGTAATAGTGATTGTCTTTCAAATCATTGCTGAAGTTGATCGTATAGGTAAACTGATCCTCGAAGCGCAATTTTTGCAGTTTCAGGTAAAGATCAATACATTCATATTCTTTTTCGAAATAAATATATTCATGCCTGCTGTTATCAAGTATTAACCTGATCAAATGTGCGAAATCCGAGAGATAATTTCCAGCTTTATGGGTTTGATTCGAATAAATGTAATTCTGTATGGCAAAAAGCGAGTTGAAAATAAAATGAGGATTCATCTGAAGCCGGAGCAACTTTTGATTCAATTCAATATTTGATAAAGATAAACGAAAGCTTCTGAGCCTGTTCCACCAGATAAACAATACAACCGATATGCCCAGCAATACGGCCAGTGTGATAAACCACCAGGTTCTGTAAATTGGGGGGATAATGGTGATGCTGGCAAATGCTGTGTTTTGATTGACATTGCCCTGGTTGTCGGTTATTTTAACATGAAATGTGTACTCACCGGGAGGAACATTGGTAAAACGGGCCTGGCGTTCGTTGTTTTGCATTTCTATCCAGTCCTGGTTAAAATGTTCCAGTTTGTAATAATAGCGGAATTGCTTGCTTTCTCCCCAGCTCGTTGAACCCACTGAGATCGTGAAGAAATTCTCGTTATGTTTAAGTTCAATGTTTTCAATGTTTTGCAGGTTTGGGAATTTTGTTTTATCAAATACCATCAATGAGGAAAGGTAAACATTTGGAAATTTTTGGGTTATCTCAATTTTGGCTGGGTTCATAAAAGCGATGCCGTTAATTCCTCCAAAAACAAAATTGCCGTTATTGATTTGTATGGCTGCTGAATGGGTTTCAGTAAAATTGATATTCATGAGGTGGGAATAATCAAGTACTTTATCAAACAAACGGCTATACCTGAGTAGTCCGTAGTTGCTCAAAAGCCAGATATCGGATTCCCGGTAGGGTAGCATTCCGTATATTTCCGGATTGCTGAAATTTTCAGGGAATGTTATTTTGTAAAAACGCTCCTTAAATATATCCCAATAATAAAGTCCCTGTGTGCCGATCCAGATGTATCCCATCGAATCTTCGCGTATATCGTAAATCCTTTTTTCATCAATTCCCTGGCGGGGATTGATTTCTTTTGAAAAATATACAGAAGTATCTTTTTCAGGGTCGTATAGATGAAGTCCTCCCTGTGTGGTGCCCATCCACAGGCGGTTTTGGCTGTCGTTGTGCAAACAGGTGATCAATCGGCTGGGGTACCAATTGCAGAATTTATTTTTCAATATCCTGCCGAATGTTCCTGTTAAGGTATCGAACAATGTTAACCCCGGTCCACCCCAAAAACCAAGATAAAGATCACCATCCTGGCTAAACTCAAGGTCGTTGTACCAGTCGTTACGTGTATTCAGGGAATTGTAGGTAAATGCAATGAATTTGTTTTTTGAAGGATACAGTTTGCCAAAACCCTTTCCGGCCCATAACCCGGCATAGAGGTTGTTATTGTTGTCTTTTTCCAGGCATCTGAAATTATCTGATATAAGTCCTTTTGTGTTCGAGGTATTGTAGTGTTTGATGGTATTGGTTTCCGGGTCAAACTGGTCAAGGCCTTTGCTTTCGGTGGCTATCCATATTTTACCGGAGTCGTCCTGCAAAAGGTCTGTTATTGCATTTGAAGCCGGTGTTTCTTTCATACCCGGTATGTGAAACATATAGTTGATTCCGGAAGGGTTGGGCTTGTATACCGAAACACCTCCCCCCGAGGAAACCCAGATATTGTTATAGCTGTCTTCATAAATTTTATAAATGTAATTACCGGGTAAAGATTGCGGGTTTTCTTCGTTATGTTCGAAAAGCGTCATTGTGCCGGTTTGTGAAGAATATTTTACCAATCCTCCCCCGGTACCAAACCAAAGGTTGCCATCACGGGCTTCTGTCATCGCCCAGGATGATGAGGATTTGAAAAGCTCAAACTTCCCGGTGTTTTCGTTAAACCAGAAAATTCCGTCCAGGGCACCCAACCAGAAATTGCCTTCTTTATCGGTATACAAATATGCAGCATCATAGCTCTGGTAATTACGGCCTTTTCCGTTTCTATGATCAAATTTCGCCGAAATGATCCGATCTTTTTTTTCATAAAGCCGAAAGGGGCCAAATCCTCTTCCTCCAAACCATAGACCTTTATCAGGTGTTCTGTATATTGTATGATAATAGTAATAAGGCTGTTCGATAGCCATGTGATGTAACTGTTTTATTATATCCAGTGTATGCAGATCAAGCTTCCACAGGTAACCCGATAATGTTTCCATCCATAATAAGCTGTCTCCATCGGCCAGTAATGCACGAACGTAGAAAGTATCGGAAGGTGTAGCAGAAGTATCCGGACCGATCACTGTTGTGAAATTATCTTTTTCGTAATTATAACGGCAAAGCCCATTGGCTGTACCTATCCATAAACGTCCAGGTATATCCTGCTCAATACATAGGATTTTTGAAGCGGGCAGGGAGTTGGGCGTCCAGTCGTTAAAATAGTATTTTACGCGGTTGCCGTCAAACCTTGACAGGCATTTTGTCCCAGCCAGCCAGATATAACCATGATCATCCTGAAAAATATCCGTGATATCTCCGCAGTTACTACCCAGATAATGATCAAAAGAAATAAAACGGGCATAAGGGTCTTTGAGGATGGATTTGATCTCCGGCTTATTTCCGGTAAATGCAGTCAACGAATTGAAAAGAATGACAACAAGCAGGTATGTTTTTATCGTATTATGCATTGACAGTAAATGTATTGTGTAAAAGTAGTGGTTTTTTGGGAATGTTAGTAAGTAGTGAGTGGTGAGTGGTGAGTGGTGAGTGGAGATCGTTTATTTATCTGCTTATGCCACAGTTCCCGCTTGATAATTGATAACTTAATGCTTGATACTGTACGCCGGAGGTGGCAGGATACACGTTATTTCTGATGATCATTAAGATGTAAATCTGTACCCTGCAACATTTAAATAAATGCACGCTATATATGATAAATATTCGCTAAGCTAAGCCGTTATTGTTGTTTTTTAACATGGAAACCCTTATTTTTGCTATAAGAAAGTTCAGGACAGACCTTTTTTGAAAGTATAAATTTTAATTAAGAAAAAATGAGAAACATTTTCATTCACATATTACTGTTATCAATTCCATTTCAGTTGATTGCCCGGGAGGCGATAAATGATACCATTATTCATGACGGCCTGGAACGTACATTCATTCTTTATGTTCCGGATACTTATACCCCAGGTACAGCGGCTCCACTTGTTTTTAACTTTCATGGTTATACCTCTTCAGCTTATGAACAGATGTTATACGGTGATTTTCGGCCAATTGCCGATTCTGCCGGTTTTATTATCGTTCATCCTATGGGCACCAAAGATGCAAGTGGTAATACACACTGGAATGTGGGCTGGGGAGGCAGCACCGTTGATGATGTGGGCTTTACAAATGCCCTGATTGATTCTATATCCGCAAGTTACAATATTGATTCCACCCGGATATATTGCACAGGTATGTCGAATGGAGGTTTTATGAGCTATAAGCTGGCTTGTGAATCTAGCGACCGGTTTGCTGCAATGGCCTCAGTAACCGGTAGTATGAATAAAGGTCAACCGGATATCTGTTTTCCTCAACATCCCGTGCCCGTTATGGAGATACATGGAACGGCTGATTTTATTGTGCCTTATAATGGCGCTGACTGGATAGAATCCGTTGAAGACGTTCTTGCTTTCTGGTCTGATTTTAACAATTGCAATGGCGACCCTGAAATTACCATGATGCCTGATCTTGATCCCAATGATGGTTCTACCGTTGAACATCATGTATATTCAGATGGAGACAATGGTGTTAAGGTAGAACACTTTAAAGTGATTAACGGAGGACATACCTGGCCGGGAAGCCAGTATGGCGGTTTTGGAACTAATTATGATATTGATGCATCCGTTGAGATCTGGAAGTTTTTTTCACGATATGATATTAACGGAAAAATATTACCGGCAAATATTGATCAGTATGAAGAATATTTATCCGGTATCAGGATATATCCCAATCCCGCAAGCTTTTATATTCATATTGTGTCAAACAGCAAGGAGCCATTAATTTATCAATTATCTGCACTCACCGGGCAAAAGATAAAATCCGGTGTTATCAAGGCGCAAAACCAGGTTATCGGTATTAGTGAACTGGAAAAAGGATTGTACCTGTTGACGATTGGGAGCAGGGTATTTAAAATAGTGGTTGGTGGATTTTAAAATACTGTCACTGTCTTTTACCTCTTATATGAAAGATGCTTAATTTGGACGAATGAACGAAATTCCAATCAGAATTAAATTTCAGTACTCCTGATTCCCGCAGGAACCAATGTCCCATTTTTATAAATCAGCCTTAATTTTGTTCCTACCTGATACTCTGCTGCTTTGCAGCGGGGTAGTTCATTTTAAACCCGATAAGGATGCTCACCGTTTTTTTTGAGGGTGATCTTAATCCGGATGACCCTTGCAGGAACCTATCTGCATATTACA
>CAZTAW010000050.1:9607-16274 GCA_964611705.1 uncultured Bacteroidales bacterium | reverse complement strand
AAGTTTAGGATTTTGAATATTTCTAGTGATTCCTGGTAAAGTTCTAGTGCTTCATCATATCGCGAACTATTAAAATATAAAGCGCCCAGGTTCATTAAAGCAAAACCTAATATTTCTTTCTTATCCTGTTTTCTGGCAAGTTCAGCAGCTTCGTACTGAAGATCAATTGCTTTCAGTGTATCGCCTTCGGACTCAAAAACTGTAGACAGGTTACTCAGCAATACGATTATATCGGATGTATCATTCAACTGCTTTTCAGTTTTGAGGGCATTTTCAAAATATCCTCTGGCATTTTTAAAATCCTGCTGGTAATAGAAAATAGTACCTATGGCTGTATACAATTTTGCTATTCCCTCCTTGTCTTCTTTTTCCAGATAAACATTCAGGGCTTCCTGGAGATACTTTAAAGCTTTCTCGTACCGACTTGTTTTACCATAACGGATGCCGATCTTACTTGCAACCCTGGCCAAATCAGTTCTCATTTCAATTTGCTTATACAACTTATATGCCTGCTGGTAAAACCAAAGTGCGGAATCGGGATTGTTAAGCCTGTTGTAAATATTTCCCAACTTGTCAGCAGCTTGAGCTTCTTCAGCAGTATAATCATTCTTTTTTGCCAACTGCCATGCCTGCTGCAAGTGTTTATTGGCTTTGTTTAATTCATTGTTTTTATAAAACAGGGTAGCAAGCGAATCAAGAATGTCTATTCTTGCTTTTCCTTTTTTGTTTTGAATGAGGAGCTTCAGGCTATCGTCCTGAGGCTTTGCAACCGGGCAGAAGGCCGTTACTAGAAAAAGGAATAAAAGTATAAATACTGCAATTTTTTTATTTCTCATTTTCTCCTTTTTTTTGGCAAAGTGAAACAAAATTTACTTCCTTTATTAAGTTGGCTTTCTGCCCAAATACGGCCTTTGTGAACTTCGACAAATTCTTTGCATAGAATCAATCCCAATCCGGTTCCGCTCTCTTTTTCGGTTCCTTTTCGGTTTACTTGCTGCTCAATGTCAAACAGCTTGCTGATGTTTTCTTCCGGTATGCCTATGCCATTATCTTCAATACAAATTTTACAATCGGTTTCCTGGCATTCGGTCATAACGGTAATTTTACCATCGAAATTAGTAAATTTAATCGCATTTGAAATTAAGTTACGTAAAATGGTATCAAGCATATTTCTATCAGCCCAAACCATTCCTGTATTTTTTAATTGTTCTGTAATGCGAATGGATTTATTTTTAGCATGTGGTTTCTGTAATAAAATCACTTCTTCAATTGTTTTTTTCAGGTCAAGACTTTCAGGCTGGAAACGTATTTTACCTGTTTGGGTTCTTGACCATTGCAAAAGATTTTCAATTAATCGTGAGGTGTTAAAAGCAGCTTCCCCCATATCTTTCAGACAGGTGATCTTTTCTTCTTCCGAAAGGGTATCATATTCATTAACAAGTAAATCAACAAAACTAATGATCGCATTGAACGGATGCCGCAGGTCGTGTGCGATAATATTAAAGAATTTATCCTTGCTCGCATTCAGGTCTTTCAGTTTCTTTTCGGATTGGCGCAATTTGTCTTCCATCTTTTTTCTTGCGCTAATATCCACTATCGAACCGATAGAGGTTGGCTTGCCTTTGTAATTAATCACGCCGGTATTCAGCATTATATGCTTAATTTCGTCATTCTTTGTGATAACATCAAATTCATATCTGGCAGGAACACTGCCTCCCTTTATTCGCTTCTCATAATTTTGCAGGACAACCGCTTTGTGATAAGGAGCTATCAAGCTTGTCATTTCCTTTTGATATAACTCCTCGGGACTGTATCCCACGATATCTGTAAAAGCCTGATTTACAAAGATTAATTTTTTATCCTGTATTAGAAATATACCTTCCTGCAGTTTATCAACGAGTGTGCGGTATTTTTCTTCACTTTCATTAAGCTCTTTGAGTGTTTTCTGCAACTCTCCCTGCTTTTTACTAATCTGAATATTTTTTGCTGCCAATGCCCTGTTGGCTTTCTTTTTCAGCCGAAAACGGGAATAGATGATAAGAATGGCCAAAACAAAAACAATGCTAAGTAAGATCAATAAAACTAAAACCGTGATCCGTTTATTCCGCTGAATTTCATATTGCCTGGCCAGCATCTCCTTATCCCGCTCCAATTGCTCGGTTTTATATTTGATGGCGAGGTTGGATAGCTTGTCCTGGTTTTCTTGTCTGATCACCGAATCTTTGTATATTTCATACAGCTTGAAATACTCATAGGCATAATCAGTATTACCCAGCGAATCATAAATGCGGGAAAGGAAAGCATAATTTCTTTGCATTCGCTCCAGGAAGCCTTTCCGAACCGATATCATAAGACTTTTATTTACATATTTAATGGCATTTTGGTATTCATTTTTTACAAAATAAAAACGTCCCAAATTTTCGTATGAATAAGCCAAGCCCAAACTATCGTTTATTTCCTTTCTTATACTTAATGATTTCAGAAAATTGCTGTAAGCACTATCGTACTGTTTCTTTCTGAGGTAAACAGAACCAATATTGTTGTATGTATTGGCCCGTCCCGGAAGGTCTTTTATTTTTTCTTTGATCTCCATTGATTTCTGATAATAAGTAAGCGCTGTATCAATTTTATTGCGTCCTTCATAAATGGTACCAAGATTATTGTAAACATCAGCCAGGTCTTTTTTGCTTCCTGTATTGCTGTATATATGCATTGCTCTCGTAGTAAACTTAAAGGATTCATCGTAACGATTAAGATTCTTATAAATTACTCCGATGTTGTTCATCGTCCGGGCCATACCCAATGTATCGAATAAGCTTTCCTTCACATCAAGAGACTCAAAAAAGTATTCAAGCGCCTCATCATACATTCCAAGTATCTGATGAATCACACCCAGGTTATTCAGTATTTTAACAACTTTAACTTTATCATCTCTTTCCCTTAAAAGATCCAGTGCTGTTTTAAATGAATGAATGGATTGCTGGTAATCATTGATTGCATAGTAAAGAAATCCCATGTTGTTCTTAATATCAATCATGAGCTTTTTTCCTGCTTCCTCTTTACCAGTATAATGTAATGCCTGTTTTTCAAGTTCAATGGCCTTTCTTATTGAATCAACACCCACCAATAAAGCTATTTTATGCATAAAAAGAGCTTTTTGATAATCATTATCAGCATGCTGCAATTCGGTTCTCAAGCTGTCTAATACCAGCTTATCCTGAGCAACAACACAGACCACTGAAAAAAGAAGGATGGCACAAAATGTTTTTTTCATTGATTACTAAAAGGATAAAAGTTTCATTTGACAAAAGATGCATTACACAAATATAAAATAATCTGTTTTATTTTGCCAATCAAAAATTATAAGTACCTATAATAATTATTTTTGTTAATTCGAAAATCTATATGCTTCAAAGGAAACCGACACATAAAAGATTGATTGGAAAATATTTAACCGTCTTGCTGTTATGCATCAGTTCCGGTACAACTTATGCCCAGCAATTTCAACACAAGCATCGAACGTCAAATCTGATCCTTGAAACAAAAACCTATTACGGTTTCCTTGTTCCGCATCATCTGGAAATGGAAATACTCAACGCTCATTTCATGGGTTACGAGATATCACTCTCCAAAGCAACTTACGGCAGAACAAGATGGGAATACATGTACAATTATCCCAAAATAGGTGTTGCATTATGGCATTCCCGGCTCGGAAACAACAAATATATTGGCAGTGGAACGGCTGTTTTTCCTTACATCAATTTTCCCATTATTAAGAATAATATTCAAACCCTTTCCTTCAGACTTGGCATGGGTGTCGGCTATATTCAGAATCCTTTTCACAGGTTAGATAATTATAAAAACATCGCTATTGGCTCACACATCAACGCTTCCGCTAATTTCATGCTGGAATACAGCCGGGAAATAAACGACAGATTCATTTTTTCATTCGGTTTGGCGCTCATACATTTTTCGAACGGATCAATAAAAACACCAAATTTTGGAATTAATATTCCTTCGGCTAATGCCGGAATTGCATACAGGCTTCACAAAGAAAATCCCTATCTCAGAAAAAAGCTGCTCCCTGAATTATACCCGTACGAATTTGATGGCAAAAAATACATTGATGTTGATTTTGGTTTTGGAATGGGAATAAAAGATATGCAGGGTGAATTTGGAAAACAGTTTTATGCCTGGTCATTTTTCGGAAATGTGTACAAGCAAATCAGTTTTAAAAGCAAGATAGGAGCTGGTTTTGATTTTTCTTATGATGGGTCAGACCTGTTTAAGCTGGAACGGCATAGCGGGGAAGCTGTAAGCAAAATTCAGATCATAAGACCGGGTTTACAAATATCTTATGAAATGGTGATGTCAAGAGTTTCATTTACTTTTGGTCTGGGAGGTTATCTCGGCGGTAAAGAAAAGAGTGACGGTAACATTTACGAAAAAGTAGGCGTAAAATACCTGGTTTCACCAAGCCTTTATGCACATGTCACACTTAAGGCCCATGCAGCCAGAGCTGATTTTATTGCATTTGGATTTGGGTACCAGTTGCGCTTAAAGTATTATTAATGAAAAACAAATTAACCATAGGATTTATCTTTTTGTTTGCAGTGATTTCTTCATGCAAAAAAGGAGATATTACGAATTGCTTCAAAGGAACCGGGGAGATCACCACGGAAATAAGAGCAATCGGAGAGGTGAGCTTTATACATCTCAGCAACAACGTCAACCTGATCCTGACACAGGATTCAACTCCCTTTATTAGGGTGGAAGCCGGCGAAAAGATCATCAACTCAATTATTACCGAATGGAAGGAAAACAGATTGTATATACGTAACGAGAATGGTTGCAACTGGGTTAGAAGCTATCTGAAAGACATCAATGTATATGTTGGCGTGCAAAGCATTGACAGTATTGAATACCGTGGATCGGGAAACATCATAAGTACAAATACCATCATTAACGATTCCATCAAAATTGATATTCGTGAAGGATCAGGTAGCATTAGAATGGATTTGAATGTAGGTAAATCGGAACTTTATTTGCACTACGGAAGTTGTGACCTGCATATGACAGGTTTTTCAGGAGTTACACATATTTATGCTGCCAGCTATGGCCCTTTCTTTTGCCAGGATCTTTATTCAAAATTTATCTACATCACAAATAAGGGAACAAACGATTGTTATATCAACGTTTCTGAAGAATTGTATGCAAAAATAGAATACATGGGTAATATTTATTATTACGGAAATCCGGAATCGGTAGCCACAGAATTAACAGGCTCCGGACAACTGATCAAGTTAGATTAAATCAAAAACTATGTTGCATTTCAACCCTGAAAAAACAATCCCGCTATTTATTGCAATCGTTCTGGTACTGATCAGTATTTCTCTTTTTCAATTAAAGAAAATACGCTTCAGCCTGATTGTGCTTTTTTTCGCCAGCCTGAGCCTCGGGATTTTTATGGCCATTCTGGATCCATTCCTGATTACGTGGGATGAGCAGTTTCACGCCCTGGTAGCCAAAAACATGATGCACCATCCGTTTAAGCCCATGTTGTATAAAGAAGTATTCTTTGATTATGATTACAAAAACTGGACTACAAATCATATATGGCTTCACAAGCAACCCTTGTTTTTATGGCAAATGGCAATCAGCTTGAAAATCTGGGGATTGAATGCTTTTGCAGTTCGCTTTCCCGATATTCTTATGCATGCCATTTTAAGTCTTGTAGTATTCAGGATCGGCAAGATCAGTGCAAATGAAAAAGTTGGCTATCTGGCTGCCTTATTCATGACGCTTGCCTATTTCCCCCTGGAACTGATCGCCGGAAGATATCCCACGGATCATAATGATATGGCAATACTTTTTTATGTCGCTTTGAGCTTTTGGTCATTGAGTGAATATATCAGGTCAAAAAAGTTGATTTGGCTTATCTTAACAGGAGTCTTCAGCGGATGTGGTGTACTGGTCAAATGGCTTATCGGACTGATTATTTACCCCTGCTGGGCATTCACTGCAATCGAACTAAAGAACAAGAAAATAAACTGGAATACCGTAAAAGTCATCGTAATAAGTTTTGGGATAAGCTTACTCGTTTTTGTTCCCTGGCAAATCTATACATTCATTGCTTTTCCGGCAGAAAGCAAGTTTGAATGGCTGTATAATTTCAGGCATTTATCCGATCCTGTTGAAGGCCATACGGGCAACTTGTTTTTCCATTTTACATCTATGTATAAAATATACGGAGGTGGCCAGGCTGTACCGTTTATTTTATGGGGGGGACTGATCATCCTGATCATCAGGATCAAAAACATCAGGCTGAAAACAATTTATTTTTCAGCCGTTTTGATAACATATATGATCTTTTCTTTTGCCGCAACCAAAATGGTTTCCTTTACAGTTATTATAAGCTGGATGTTTTACCTTTCCATCGCTATGCTTGTTTATGAGTTTATCCGGTTGATCCAAAAATATTTTCATCCCCAGAAAATCCTAATTAATACATTGTTTGTTCTTTTAGCGCTATACTTGTCTTTTATACTTTTCAATTTCAGCAATATCAGGAGAAGCCATACCATGTGGAAACCCGGTAATAATCATTCCAGGCATCTGAAAATTAATGAAATGAAAATGACAGAAATGATCAAATCTCTTGATTATA
>CAZTAW010000050.1:8869-9597 GCA_964611705.1 uncultured Bacteroidales bacterium | reverse complement strand
ATTTTGATCTTTAATGCTCCCGGATACTCATATGTGCCCATTATGTTTTTTACAGATTACACGGCATATGGTTTTTTGCCAGGCAGTGAGCAAATCAAGCATATTAAATCGCTTGGCCGGAAACCGCTGATTTTGGATAATGGAAAGTTGAGTAAAAATATGAAATCAGACAGTAGCCTGATCTTCATGGATATTTCCGGAATTGGCCGGATCAAATACTAAAAAGGCAACAGAATTAATAAGCACGTGCAAAAACCACCCGCTGACCGGAAGGCTTTCCTGAATACACACATTGTCCATCTTCTTTTTCACCATCCAATGGAATGGTGCGAATGGTTGCCTTTGTTTTTTCTTTAATGATCTCTTCTGTTTCTTCTGTTCCGTCCCAATGTGCAAGCACGAAACCACCTTTTTCGATCTGACTCACAAACTCCTCCCAGGTATCAACCTTATAGGTATTTTCCTCCCTGAATTTCAGGGCGCTGTTGTAAAGATTTTTTTGAATTTCCTGCAGTAAGGCCAATACGGTTCGTTCAACATTATCTATCGGAACAAACTCTTTTTTCAGGGTATCCCTGCGTGCAACCTCAATTGTGTTGTTTTCCAAATCCCGTGGACCAATGGCAAGCCTGACCGGAACACCTTTGAACTCGTATTCCGAAAATTTCCAGCCTGGTTTGTGGGTATCACGGTCGTCGTACTTAACACTGATATTCATGTCCTGCAAT
>CAZTAW010000050.1:0-8859 GCA_964611705.1 uncultured Bacteroidales bacterium | reverse complement strand
CAAGCTGCTCAACTTTTTTATAGATCGGAACAATAGCAACCTGAATAGGAGCAAGTTTCGGTGGCAACACCAATCCGTTATCATCCGAATGCGCCATGATCAAGGCACCCATCAATCTTGTACTTACACCCCATGATGTTGCCCACACATAATCAAGCTTATTTTCTTTGTTTAAGAATTTTACATCAAAGGCTTTGGCAAAATTTTGCCCCAGAAAATGTGATGTTCCTGATTGCAAGGCCTTTCCATCCTGCATCAAGGCTTCTATGCAATAAGTTTCAACAGCACCTGCAAAACGCTCGCTGGGTGATTTGATGCCTGTCAGTACGGGCAGACCCATCCAGTTTTCAGCAAAATCAGCATAAACATCCAGGATTTTAAGAGTTTCTTCAACAGCTTCTTCTTTTGTAGCGTGAGCCGTATGCCCTTCCTGCCAGAGAAATTCCGCCGTTCTTAAAAACAGCCTTGTCCTCATTTCCCAACGAACAACATTTGCCCATTGATTGATCATCAAAGGCAGATCACGATATGATTGTATCCAGTTTTTATAGGTATCCCAGATAATTGTCTCAGAAGTTGGTCTGATTATTAATTCTTCTTCTAACTTTGCATTGTTATCAACAATAATTCCATCACCGGAAGGCGAATTTTTAAGCCTGTAATGCGTTACAACAGCACACTCTTTGGCAAAACCCTCAACGTGAGAGGCTTCCCTGCTAAAAAACGACTTGGGTATAAATATCGGGAAGTAAGCATTTTGATGTCCCGTATCTTTGAACATTTTATCAAGAGCAGCCTGCATTTTTTCCCAGATTGCATAACCATAGGGTTTAATTACCATACAACCTCTAACTGCGGAATTTTCAGCAAGATCTGCCTTCACAACAAGATCATTATACCACTGAGAATAGTTTTCTTTTCGCGTTGTAAAATCTTTAGCCATATCTTTGTTTGGTATAGTATTTGCTTTTTATTACATGAATTATTGACGACAAAAGTAATAAAAGGATTAATAAAAACGTAAACAAACATATAGATCGGGAGGTATATAAAATGAAAACAAAAATGTCACTGCTAATAGCAACAATGTTTTTACTCACAGCTTGTTCTACTTCGTATTACAGCTCAAAACCGTATGATGATGTATACTACACGGCAGAGGTAAAAACAAAGAAAACCAAAGATATGCCTGATAAAAATCAGGAGACTTATGTCTCTGATCCGGTATATACCTCAGAAACATACGAATATGATTCGGAAGGTGAGAGTGATGAGTATATCGAAACACGTACTTATTACGATGATGAATCAGAATACTATGATGAAGAGGTTGTTACCACAGAAGGATCAGATAACTACTACTACGAAGACTATAATTACGATGATTACTATGATTACGAGTATACTGCAAGGATAAGAAGGTTCCACAGACCTTACATGGGATTTACATATTATGATGATTATTACACCAATTACTACTGGTATAACTACAATCCTTACACCTGGGGTACAAGTATATATCTTTCATACAACTGGTTCTGGCCTGAAATCTGGGCAGGTCCTTCATACTTTTACGGCCCGACCATTTATACAGGATTAACCTGGGGTTGGGGCGGATACTCATGGTTATGGCCCTACTACAGGTATGGTTATCCGTATTATTACGGATATGGTAGCTACTGGAACGGTTATTGGGATGGTTACTATGGATACTATTATCCTCGTTACTACAACAGTTATGACAACAACTCATACTATTACGGACACAGACCATCCAGAGGTGGATCAACAAATGGATATTACGCAAATAATACTTCAAGAGCTAGCAGATCCTTCGGCGAACTTTATGAAGATAAAACCCGTACCAGTCGTACAACAAGACCTGAAGGAGTTTCAGCAGATGCCGGAAGCAGAACAAGCCGGGGTACGCAGGAAGCAAGAACATCCAGGACTGTCAGGGCTACGGATGAAAACAAACGGGTTTCAAGAAACGCTGTTAGTGAAAATGCAAGTAGCAGACAATCTTTCAATGATCAGTCACGAGTGAGTCGTACCGATAAAAAGTACCAAAAACCGGCTACACCTTCTGCAAGAAAAGAACGCTCTAATGACAACTACAGGGAAACCGACAGGTACAGGTATAAAAAACCTGCCAGTGCTGACCAAAAATCCAGAACTTACAGGAAACCTAAGACATACAGAAATCCTGATTATAACAAACCAAGGTCAAGCAAGGAATATGCTGCACCAAGGTCAGCAAACCGTCAGGTTCACAAGCAGAGATCAAGAGAGAATTATACTGCTCCGAGTAGATCAAGTTCAAGGTATAACAAGCCTTCGAGCACAAGAAGCAGATCTTACTCAAAACCTTCAAGGTCAAGAAGCAACAGCTATTCTTCGCCTTCAGGGTCATCAAGTAGAAAAAGTTACTCTTCACCTTCACGCTCAAGCAGCAGCAGGAGTTATTCTGCTCCTTCAAGATCGGGCAGCAGTAGTTCAAGATCATCAAGTAATAGCAACAGTAGCAGTAGCAGTAGCAGAAGAGGAAGAAGATAATCGTATAATCAAATCGGAGCAAAAATGAAAAAGATAGCATTTGTTATATTATCATTGGTATTATTATGGGGATCAGCATCGTTTGCACAAAATGAAGTGGATGCGCTCAGATACTCAACAACCAATTACTACGGAACTGCAAGGTATATGAGTATGGGGGGTGCTTTTGGTGCGCTCGGTGCTGATTTTTCCACTCTGAGTACAAATCCGGCAGGAATTGCCTTGTATAATTCATCGGAACTTACTGCAACACCGAATATTGATTTCTCAACAATTAAGTCAACATATAATGGAAAGATGATGCAAGATTCGGATGAAAGAATCACATTTTCAAATGTTGGTGTTGTTCTTGCACAAAATGTGAACGAAACAGGCGGATCGGGCAATTGGAGAAACTTCCAGTTCGGATTTGGTTTAAACCGGCTCAAAAACTTCAACAACAACTACCTTATCGAAGGCATAAACAACAATAACTCAATGGCGGATGTTTATGCCGATCTTGCCAATGGATTTAATTATGCAGTAATTGCAAACGACGAATTTGGTGAGTTTGCCTTCGATCTCTCCCCTGCCTACTGGACCTGGCTGATTGACACCATCAACGGCCCTGACCATTATACAAGCAGCGCTCCTGCAGGCCTCATTTCCCAGAAAAAAAGTATAGATACCTGGGGCTCAATGAGTGAGATTGTGATGTCTTTCGGAGCAAATTATCAGGACAGGTTTTACATTGGCGCTTCCTTTGGATTTCCTTATATCAGGTATTCATCCCGGTCAATATACACGGAAACAAAACTAAACGAAGACGTCAACCCGAGCGAATTCAGAGAATTCGAACTAAAAGAAGAATTGAATACCAGGGGCACAGGATTCAATTTCAAGATTGGCATGATATTAAGACCGGCTAACTGGATAAGAATCGGTGGTGCCTTTCATACCCCCACTTATTACACCAATATAACGGACGAATGGAGCAATAGTTTTTACACCCGTTTCGACACACCTGACTCCGAGGGTAATTATTCGTATTACAAAAATTCACCTATCGGTAATTACGATTATGATCTGAGAACCCCCATGAAAGCATTGGGTAGCATTGCAATTATCATTGGTACATACGGTTTGATCAGCGCTGATTACGAATTTGTTGACTATTCAAAAGCCAAACTCAGCGCTCCTGATTATGATTTTGTTCCTGAAAATGAAAGCATCACGCAGAAATACACTTCTGCTAACAATATCCGCCTGGGTACCGAATGGCGCTACGGACACTTTAGCATTCGCGGAGGATATGCCACTTACGGAAGCCCTTTCCAAAAAGAAGTCAATGACGGAAGCCGTAAATTTTACAGCTTTGGCCTGGGATACAGAGAAAAAACCTTTTTTGTTGACCTGGCATACATCCATAAAAAATCAGAAGAAGACTATTATCTGTATGGAACAGATAATGTTTTGATAAACCCAACCTATATGGATAAACAGCACGATAATTTTGCACTTACACTAGGATTAAAATTTTAGTTGTCATTAACATATTAAGAAAAGAAAGCACAGCCAACAAATGGCTGTGTTTTTTTATTCCGCAATGCGGTTAAGCCCTGCCTTTGCCTTTCCTTTGATGCTTTTTTCGTATTCCTTAAAATTCAGGCCAAGACATTTTTTATAGGATTTTTTTGCTGATTCAAAATCCTTTCTCCTTTCATAAATCCTGCCGGAGAGCAAGGCGGCATTTCCCGCGTAATATTCGTCAAATCCGGAACCTCTATCAATTGCAGTGGCATAATTTTTCAATGCCTTTTCAAACTCATCCAGTTCATGATATATCCTACCCAAACGATAGTAATACTCAACCTGGTCCGGATTATCCCTAAGACCGTCCTGTACATTTGGTTGTATGATATATTCAAGAGCTTCATTATAATACCCTCCATCGAACAAAAGCCTCGCACGTAATAAATGAACATTTTGATACCGGTTTTTCTTTGCTTCAAAATGAGCCTGATGATCTGCTTCAATCACACCATCTTTATACAAAAGAGATTTGTTAATATAGTTTTTGTAATTCGCTGAGTCACCTTTGATAAGATAATACCAGGCTAGTTTCTGGCAAGCAGATGCGAGGTAGTTTCTACCTTCAAAATAGATCAGATAATCCAGCAAATATCCGCTTGCATCATCATCAAGCCGGCTGAGCTTTGCAAGTCCAAGCAAATATTTGAGAAAATCGAAACGGTAACCCGTATTCTCTTTAATACCGGTTTTCAAAACATTGATGGCTTTATCGTTGAAGCCGTTTTTCATTAATAAAGATGATTTTGCAAAAACAACCAGGGGATTTTCACCAGGTAGTTGGTTAAAAATTTCGACTAATTCAATTGTATTTTCTTTTTCTTTGCTCAAATTTACTTCTATAAAAGATAAAAAGAATAAGCTCTCAGGTAAAAGATAAGCATAATTTGAATCATGGATCGCAGCTTTAACAACAATATCGAGTTCACGCATTCCTTCATTTACCGAGCCGCTAAAACCAAGCAAATCTACTACCCAGTTATACTGGTCAGGAATTGAACCCACCAGGGCATGTAGTAATCCCATTCCAATATTATCAGGCAGGAAATCAGGGTATTTCTCCCTGTTTATTTCCAATAAACGGTATGCTTTTCGAATTTCAAAAAAAGCATTAAAATGTTCACCGAATTTCACGCGCACAAAAGCCCATTGCAAATAAATATTTGCCAGGCAGTAATTGTAGTAAGGTGAATCTCTATCGCTATCCTTCAACAGTCTTAAGCGTTTGCCTTTATTCGGTTCAAGTCGGTTGTAATCATCTTCATTTTCTCCGATGTACAAAGTAAGAAAATCAATATAGTTTTGAAGATATGCCGGAATAAGGTTTTCCGGGTTTTCAAGCTTTTCTTTTTTCAACCATTCCCTTCCTTCATCAAATTTCAGGGAAATAATATTTTCATATGCATTTTTACAATTGCTGCTCCATTCGTACTGCGAAAATGCATTTAGCATTAAAAACGAAAAAACCGCACTTAAAATAAACCTCGACATGAAATCATATATTGGTAAATACAAAAAAGAGGAGATACCCCAACCTCCTCTTAATTATTGTTTTATATAATCATTGGATCAATTATTAACGGCATCAACAATAGCATCATCAACCAAAATTCGCCCACAATATTCGCAAACAATTATTTTTTTGTGCATCCTGATATCAAGTTGATGCTGTGGTGGTATTTTGTTGAAGCATCCCCCACATGAATCTCTTTCGATTTGCACAACAGCCAAACCATTTCGTGCATTTTTTCTGATACGCTGATATGCCGTAAGCAATCGTTCCTCAATATAACCCTGATTTTCTTCACTTTTTTTGATCAGCTCTTGTTCTTCCTTTTCGGTTTCGTCAACAATTTCGGTTAACTCGTCCTTTTTATCCTCCAGATCTGATTTTCTTTCTTTCAGATCGTTTTCGGCTTCCTTTATACTATTCTTCAGTGCTTCGAGCTTTTCCTTGTATTCCGTAATCCTTTTTTCGGCAAGCTGCATTTCGAGTGTCTGGAACTCAATTTCTTTACTTAAAGAATCATACTCCCTGTTGTTTCTAACATTTTTCTGCTGTTCTTCATATTTTTTGATCAAAGCTTCACTGTCTTTCATTGACATTTCTTTTTCCCTGATCTGTTTCTTCAGGTTATCGTTCTCGTTTTGGTAATTTTGCACCCTTGTTTCCAAACCTTCAATTTCGTCATCAAGGTCCTGGACTTCAAGCGGAAGCTCTCCTCTAACGATACGTATCTTATCTATCTGTGTATCTATTTGTTGCAACCGATACAACACCATAAGTTTCTTTTCAATGGAAACCTCTATGTTTGTTCCCTGAGGATTTTGGGTGGCAGCTTTCTTTTCTGCTGTTGAAGAATTCTCCATCGTCTTATTCTTTTTTGAAGTTTTTGTTGCAGTTTTTTTATCTTTTTTTGTTTTTGCCATGATCTTTTATCAATTTTACAAATAATAAACAGGGTTTGTATTTATTTCCGAAATAAAGATTGCAAAGGTACTAAATTTTTGCTTTAGAATGGAATAGAACCATTCTTTTACCCATTGCTCACTTTCGTAATGACCGATATCTGCCAGCAAAATCTCATCCTCGGCGGTGAAATAATCATGATATTTAATGTCGGCAGTTAAAAAAGCATCAGCACCGGCTTTGCGGGCTGCATGTATCAGAAAGCTACCCGAACCACCGCAAAAAGCAACTTTGCTGATCTTCTTATCAAGGATTCTTGAATGTTTTATAAAGGGAATTCCGATTTTGGATTTCAGCATTTGCAAGAAGTCGTTTTGCGTCATTGCTTTTTCAAGTTCACCGATCATTCCCGCGCCTACTGTATTTAGCAGGTTGTCTAAAAGATATATATCATATGCCACTTCCTCATAAGGATGAGCTTCTAGCATCTTTTTGATAATCTGCTTCTCAAGATGAACCGGATAAATGGTTTCCACACGCACCTCCTCCTCAAAATGCAATTTACCTTTTTCGCCAACGAAGGGGTTGGTGTTCTCATTTGCTCTGAATGAGCCCTTACCGTCAACATTAAAGCTGCAGCAATCATAATTACCAATGTAACCCGCACCGGCATCAAAAACCGCCGCTCTCACCTTGTCAACAGCATCAACCGGGCAAAAAGTAACCAGCTTTCGGAGCAGTCCTTTTTTAGGCTGAAGTATCCTGGTATTTTCTATTCCGATCACATCTGCAAGCTTGCGGTTTACCCCTGCCATTATGTTGTCGGCATTGGTATGCGCCGCATATATGACAATATCATTTTGGATGGCTTTAATTATGATTTTTTCAATGAAATCGGCTCCGGTAATTTTTTTTAAACCTTTAAAAATAATGGGATGATGGGCAATGACCAGCCTGCAATTCATCTCTATTGCCTCATCTACAACACTTTCCGTAACATCAAAACAAATCAAAACCGAATCAATATTGGTTTCGCTGCTGCCCACAAGAAGCCCGGAATTATCATACGGTTCCTGAAATACAGGCGGGGCCTCTCTTTCAATTACTGATACGATATCTCTTACTTTCATAAATATTTTACTGTGATTTTCTTTATTATAACGTGTTTCAAAATTAAAAATTCTGAATAGAAAAAAATAGCATCCGAATTGCGAGAACATATCAATTTTTTTTATAAATTTCGGCTGTGAACTTGGTAAGGATTTTACTCTATCCGTTTGCTTTGTTATATGGAATAGTTATGTTGCTGCGCAACAAACTGTTCGATTGGCATGTGTTGCCTTCTTATACATGCCCAAAGCCTGTTATTTCCGTCGGTAATCTCAGTATGGGGGGAACCGGAAAAACCCCAATGGTTGAATACATCATACGGCTATTGCTCAACAACGATCAAAAAATTGCTACGTTAAGCCGTGGCTACGGACGCAAGGCAAAAGGTTTTATCGAAGCAAGCAAAGATTCGAACTACCTGGAGGTTGGAGATGAGCCATTGCAATACAAAAACAAATTTACAAATGTAGAAGTTGCAGTGGACGAAAAAAGAAGTCGCGGTTTAAAAGTGCTTTACAATATGCATCAAGGTTTGAATGCGATTATTCTTGATGATGCTTTTCAGCACCGTTATGTAAAACCTGGCTTGTCTGTTTTACTTACGGATTATCACAAACTGTTTGTTCATGATTACGTATTTCCTACCGGGAATTTGCGTGAATTCAGAAACGGCTGCAAAAGAGCCGATATCATTATCGTAACCAAAACCCCGAAGGTCTTATCCCCGCTCGACAGAAGACAAATCGAATCAAAGGTCAAAACAAAGCAATACCAGAAACTGTATTTCTCAACAGTTGATTATGAGCCATTGCAGCCGCTCCCCGGCATTAAAGCTGAAAAAGGTGAAAAGGATTTCAACACCATTTTAATGTTCAGCGGGATTGCAAATTCGTATCCCATGCAAGAGCATCTTAAAACGCTTTGTTCGGAGCTCATCGTAATGGAATTTCCTGATCATCATAAATACACCAAAAAAGACCTGGAACGCATCACTAAAACATACAGGGATGTTTTTTCAACCCATAAAGCCATCATTACTACCGAGAAAGACGCCATGCGTTTAATAAAATCAAACCTGATAAACTATTTGGTAGATTATCCCGTTTATTACATTCCGATTAAAGTTAAGTTCCAGGACATGGATGGCCAATCGTTTGACAAACAAGTTGTGGAGTATGTTAAAAAAAATTCAGGAAAGCGCTGAATTCCTCAGT